>SOJQ01000050.1 GCA_004376075.1 Dehalococcoidia bacterium
TGCCGATGAGCCGGGGGATCCTCACCTCCTGCTATGCTCAGCTCAAAGAGGGGAGAATAGCTGGCAATGAGAAGGGAAAGAGAGAGATAAAGGAGCTTTATGGGGATTTTTACCGGGGCGAGCCCTTCATAAGGGTGGTTGCCGCACCGCCGCAGACCAAGCAAACCTGGGGAAGCAACCTCTGCCTTATTTACCCCACCATCGATGTGAGGACAGGAAGGCTCATTGTGATTAGCTGCATCGACAACCTGGTAAAGGGGGGAGCGGGGCAAGCAATACAAAATATGAACCTCATGCTTGGCCTTCCCGAGGGGATGGCGCTGGAGGGGGCTGCGGTATACCCCTAGGCAATCTATCCCCGCTGTGCTAAAATATAAATTGAATACAAGAATATACCACCTATAGGTCGAAAAAGCCCCCATCGTCTAGAGGTCTAGGACGTCAGCCTTTCAAGCTGGAGACAGCGATTCGAATTCGCTTGGGGGCACCATCTCCCCTTTGAAATGAATTAGGGTGCCCCTAGCATCCTTATTCAGTAAAGCGCTTTCCACTGATCCCTTTTTCTCCCCTCTATCAGCCTCTCTCGCTTCCCGATTTTTAAAATGTCCTCTCCACAATAAAGTCGGCAAGAAGCCGTAGTATTTCCCCCTTCTCACCAAATATTTCAAGCTCTTTCTTGGCCTCTTCGATCAATCGCCGAGCTTTCTGGCGAGACTCTTCTATCCCAAAAAGGGCGGGATAGGTTGCTTTCTTCTGCCTGAGATCACTGCCTACTGGTTTACCCAATTGGACCTCATCCCCTTCCACATTGAGAATATCATCCACTATCTGGAAGGCCAGCCCGATCAATTTGCCGTATTGGAAAAGGGCCTCTATCTCTTCCTCCTGTGCATCCATAAGCATAGCCCCCACCTTTAGCGAAATGGCGATTAACGCCCCGGTCTTATGAGTGTGAATGTACTCTAATCGAGGCAGATCGATCTCCTTCCCTTCGGATTGAATATCTACTACCTGACCACCAATCAGCCCCAGGGTTCCTATTGCTCCGGCAACCTCTTTAATTACCAATGGCATCGCCTGTTTATTGATCGTCTTTATCTCGCTATTTTGAGCAAGCATCTGAAAAGCGTGGGTGAGTAGCCCATCCCCAGCCAAAATAGCCATATCTTCTCCAAAGACCTTGTGGCAGGTTAATTTTCCTCGCCGATAATCATCATTATCTATAGCTGGCAGGTCATCATGGATTAAGGAAAAGGTATGAATGAGTTCTATACCACAAGCGGTAGGTAAAACCTCCTCCGCTCTCCCCCCAACGACCTCTGCTGCCGCTATTACCAAAATCGGTCGTAATCTCTTGCCCCCGGCAAAAACACTATATCTCATTGCCTCATGAATGGTTTGAGGATATTCAGTCTCCAGGGGAAGATATTGGTTTAAGGCTTCATCGATTATCTCCCTTTTTTGGTCTAGATATTTCTTAAGGTCCATCTCTCTTTACTCCTTTTAATTGAATGCTAAAAGGGGCGCAAAAGTTTTAACATCGTCACCGCTTTAAACATAGCCTTCTGTGGGAATATATTAGTGATGATGCCCACTAATAATATGGCAAGATCTTTATCGCGGGATGCCTTTCTTACAAGGTAATTCACTCGCCAAGGAGAACTTGCCAGCCATTTTAACCTTAAGGAATACTTGAAATCCTCCTCAAACCTCTCCCTCCATCTCCTCTCATACTCCCCTAGGGATGCCACGGAAAAATCGTTCCTTTCTAAGGCAATTGCGATTACCTCGGCGGCCATCTTTCCGCTTTCCAATGCAGCGCATACCCCCTCACCGGTGAAAGGATCGATGAAACTCGCTGCATCTCCCACAAGAAGAGCCCCTGTGGTATGGTTCTTTATGGCCTGCCCTCCCAGAGGTAGCCTCCATCCCAAAGGATGCCCTACCATCCTGGCATCTTGAAATTTTTCAATGGCGAACTTGTTGGTGGCAATGAATGTTTGAAGATATTCTTGCAGTGTCCTACTACTCTTATTATAGTCACGAGCCAACATACCCACCCCGACATTTGCCATGTCCTTACTAATAGGAAATATCCATATATATCCAGGGAGGATACCTTTGTCGAAATAAACCTCAACTAAATCTGTCAATCCCCTAACATTCTCATAATAAGCCCGTACACCATAAACGATATGCTCAGGCCTTTGATGGAACATCCCTAGCCGTCGTCCCACTATGGAATAGGCACCATCGGCTCCCACCACTAACTTGGAGCGATGCTCCACTATTTCTCCTTGATATTTACCTTTAACCCCGCATACCTTTCCATCTTCGATTATTAAATCTGTAACCCGGAACTCCTCTATCAGCTCTGCCCCAAGCCTAATGGCTGCATCCTTTAGGATATTGTCAAAAATCTTTCTGGGTGTGGAGAAGCCTACTAGATTTTCGATATCTGTTCTTATTATATCCTCAAACATCTTTCTAGGTGTCCAGAATCTGGTTATACGCTCGATATTTGCCTCCCGAATGTCTGCCTTACAAATACTCCCATTGGGAGATGAAACGATGGCACCATATAGTCGGTGACACCCCTTCTCCTTCATAACCTCATAAACCCCGAGTTCCTTAAGCATCTCAACAGACCTCGGTCCCTGACCGTCTCCACAGGGTTTATCACGGGGGAACTTCTCCTTATCCAATAAGAGGACATCATAACCGGATCTTGCCAAAAATGCGGATGTAGAAGAGCCAGCTGGCCCTGCTCCCACCACTATTACATCTCTCATATTCAGGCCCCCTTAACCTAGATTTAGGAAGGAGAAACTCTAAGAATCCAGGTTTAACTCACTTTAACTAATGCTTCCATAGTAATAACATCTTGTTGAGGGCAGACGTATCTACATATTCCACAGCCAGTACACCTTTCTTGATCGATAGAACAGTAACCGCATTTCAAACATCGCTTTGCTTCCTCGATGGCCATTTCCTCGCTAAAACCCAACTCAACCACATGGAAGTTATCCATCCTTTCCTCAAGAGAAAGGGTGGGTATTTTATTTCGCTTTATTCGTTCCATCTGTTCTGGATTTTCTGTAATTGTCTGGGTGGGACAGAGCTTAACACTCTCCACAATTGATGCACCTTTGAGGGTCTAATTCGGGTGATGCCATCTTGAAGAGCTCAAAGGTCTTTCCCGTTGAGGAGATGAGAGAAAATCTTTCTTTTGGGAGAAAGTTCCCATATAAAGAAGCCTTCAAATCTTTCGATTTTCTAATTTGCTTCCGAGCTGATTGTTGTCGGAGAAGACCAGATAACTTATTCCACATTTTTCCTACCTATTGTTTCAGGAAACCCTCTGTTTGAATATATTATGTCTGGGCGGCAGGGTCTGAAGGGCGCAAATTGATGGCCCTAACTACGCGGTTTACATCGACCTCGGTTTCTACACAGCCATCCGTAAGAAGGGGGATAACTACCACCACCGGCGCCTCTTCACCACCTTGGCTCATCTTTTCTACTCCCTCCAGTCCCATCTCGAGTTCCTTTTCACAGGCGACAGCCAAAATGCCCTTAGGATTATGTGTCCTGATGGATCTAAGGGCCATGGCACCCCCAGCGGCGATGCAGACAGCTCTATAACCCTGCTCGAGGGCAACTTCCCGGAGCTGGCGGATTATACAGGTCTCGTGGCAATCATCCGGACATTGCAGTCCTTGCTTGGTAAACTTACCGGGGCAGGTCTCGCTAGGTCGTAGGCATTGGGGAAGTAAAAGGATTTTCTGGGAAGGGTCCACTTTGGCGAATACCTCTTCACTCTTAATAATAGAACTCATCCTTTCACCTCTTTGGTTTTCCAGCCTTCTTCTATTATACATCTTTAGTTAGAAACTTAAAAAGTGCTCCCCGCTGGATTCACTGGAGAGCACTTTAAATAATTTGCAATAAAATTATAAATCGTAATGACAAGAATATGCCCTTTTGTCCATACCCTTTTTGAGAGTTTGTTGAAAAAGGGATTTGAAATTCCCCTAGAAAGGGCGGATGTAGGCTTGGTGCTGGCATGACGGCCCCAGCGAGCAGTGGTCAAAGGGTATCATTAGCGCCCCACAAAGCGGGCAAGGGTCTTCTTCGCCACCTCTGGATCCCTGCATCTGCTAAGTGTTTCCTCTAGGCTGATGAGCCCTGTGCGGAAAAGGTCGATGAGCGCTTGATCCAGGGTTTGCATGCCATATTCGGCCCCCGTCTGCATGACATTCACCATCTGGGGGGTCTTCGCCTCTCTGATAAGGTTTCTGATAGCGTCGGTGGCTATCATCACCTCCACGGCGACAATACGCCCCGGGCCATTAGCCATTGGTATCAGGGTCTGATAAAGCGCCCCTTGCAACGTGGTGGAGAGCTGGATTCGCGCCTGTTGCTGCTGGTGGGGGGGGAAGACATCGATCATCCGATCGATGGCTTGGGCAGCACTGGGGGTATGGAGGGTGGCGAGAATGAGGTGTCCGGTCTCTGCGGCGGTTAAAACAGTGGCAATGGTCTCCAGATCTCGCATCTCCCCCACCAAGATGACGTCCGGGTCCTGGCGCAGTGCCTGCTTTAAGGCAATTGAGAAGGACCTAGTGTCGGTTCCCACCTGCCTCTGTGAGATAAAGCACCTCTTATTCTCATGTTGAAACTCTATGGGGTCTTCGATGGTGATAACGCGTTGGCATTTGCTCATATTAAGGTGTTCGATCATGGCGGCGAGGGTGGTCGATTTGCCACTGCCAGCGGGCCCTGTGATCAGAACCAGCCCGTGTTCTTTCAGGGCTAACTCCTTACATACCTGGGGCAACCTAAGCTCATCGATATCAGGGATTACGTTGCGAATTAGACGGAAGGAGAGGCTGATTACCCCCCGCTGAAGGGAGGCATTGCCCCGGAACCGTCCTCCCTCGGGAATGCTATAGGCGAAGTCCAGCTCCAGCTCCTGGGCAAATATCTTCCTCTGTTCCTCAGTGGTGATATCGAGAAAGGCTTGGTAAACATCCTCAGGGGTCATCTTGGGGAGGTCCATTTGGGAAATGAGCTCACCATCAATGCGCAGCACCGGCGGACTTGGGGCGGTGATATGAAGGTCCGACGCCCCTGTTTCCATTAGACGCCGAAGCAGCTCATTGATATACATGCTCCTAGCTCCCTAGAAATAAATGATATTTTTGGTCGATTTATTCTAATTTTAACCGATAGAGAGGAAATGTGCAAGACTTTCTCGCCAACAACGAGATGGGGCAACTTTGGTGATGAAATCAAGAGCGGTTGGGTTCAGCAAAGGGGGCAGATTATCCCCCATTTCTACAAGATAGGATAGTACTCCCTGGTTTCCTCCTCCTTGCGCAGCTTCCCCTGATGGATCAACCCTTGGATGGCTTCAGCAACCTCGATCCTCGGCGTACCAACCCCCCCCTCGATAGCTGAGAGCTTGGCGCCAGGGTGCTCACTAACATAGGCTAAGACCCTGTTTTGTAGCGATGTCTTCCCCTTCGAGCCTTTAACCCTCTCCTCGCTCGCCATTTATCTTCATTTATCCTTACCATTGGTGATTTCCCCTCTAGGAGGATAGGCCCATATCATGACCGGGGCGGCAGTGAATGCATCCTGATCACGCCATAGCGCAACGCTAAGACCACAGCGTGGGTGCGGTCGTTAGCGGCAAGCTTGCGCATGATAGAGGTAACGTGATTTTTCACTGTCTGGTTGCAGATACCAAGGGTATAAGCGATCTCCTTATTTGAATTGCCTTGGGCAATATTTTCCAGGATCTCGGTTTCCCGGCGAGAAAGCGGTGAAATCAAGGGTTCAACCTCTTTTTCGAGCAAAAGCAGGTCCTGGAATTGCTGGAGGACACTCAAGGCAACACCCGGCCTGGTCAGCAGGCTTTCATTTATCGGGTATTCCCCTTGGTAAGCTTTCCTTACTTGACGGACGATTTCTTTATCGGTGGTCTTCTTGGTCAAACAGCCTGCGGCCCCTGCTCGGATGGCGAGCAGGAGCTGCTCATCGCCTTCATAGCTTGCCATTAGGATAGTCGATGTGGTGGGTAAGTGGCGTCTGATTTGGCGTGTCAGCTCAAGGCCACTCAGAGAGGCTAGCTCAGAATCGAGAATTACTATGTCGGGCGATAAGGCTTTGATCTGATAAAGAGCCTCCTCGCCGTCATCAGCCTCACCTATTACCTCTATGTCGCCTTCTTTCGAAAGCGCCATGCGCATGCCCTCTCGATAAAGCACCTGACTGTCAGCTAGGAAGACACGTATCTTCTCCATCCAAATCACCAGCCCGTTTCAAATAAAATACCAGTACCTTTACGACTTAGTCAATAGTACTTCCGAACCAAAAAGGGGGTCATTTGGGTCTTATTGGGCCGGCCCTAAGGGGTCAATATTAGCAGGATGTTTGGCATTATCCATTGATTTGGCGATGACTTGGCCCCCTTCTTTGAGCATGGGCTTCCTTTAGCTGCTGAAGGTGGCTCTGAAAGGAAGCTGAGGTAGTTATGTCTGTGGACATGATCACGGCATCCTCCCTGTTATCAGTGTAATAGCCTCGACGCGTCCCCACTTTTGTGAAGCCATACTTCTCATAGAGTGCCTGGGCGGCAAAATTGGAGGCTCTTACCTCTAGGGTGACCACCCGGGCGTTGCGCATTACCGCCAGGTCGATAGCTGAGATTAGCAGCAGCTCGGCAATCCCCTGCCTTCGATATGCCTCCCTCACCCCTATGGTGGTGAGATGAGCCTCCTCTCCCATGATCCAGAGGCCAATAAGGCCAACAATTCTTTGGTTCGATGGAGATGCCTCCCCAGCGCTAAGAAAATGCGTTGCCCTTTCTAGGAACTGGTTGAACCTAGACACTCTTTGGGGACTTGCCCCCTGCCCTACCATCGGGGGGGCTTCCGCTGGGCGCTCCGCCTCCCAGGCGACCAGATAGTGGGACAGTCTGCCTAAAAGGAGTTCCCACCTGTATGATGGTGGGGGCCCCTGAGTGGGAAAGCATTCCCGATCGATCTCATTGGCTTGCGGAACATCTTTCATCCGCATTGGTCGTATGGCGTAGCGCAAGGCATCCCCCAGAATTGGATAAATTATTTTATCACATTATATCCCCTGACCACTATCCTTTGCTCGTTTATTGCGTTATATTAGATGCAGAGGACAACGCCAAAATCGCTGGTTTTGCCAGCGGAGGGTTGTCAGGTGCATGATGAGAGGAGCCTGGTAGAGCGGGCGAGAAGGGGGCAATGAAAGTCCTAACTAGGTTTTTGATGGCAATGCTGTCCCTCCTTTTGCTCTTCCTATCGGCGCCATCAGTCTTTGCCGATAGGGGGATGGTCCCTATATCCGACGTCTCGGTCTATGGACCGGGGCAGAAGGCGATAATCGCCTGGAATGGGGAGCAGGAGATACTTATCCTATCCACGGATGTCTATGCCAGCGGCGATTCCATGGTGCTGGAGATACTTCCTCTGCCCTCCGAGCCGCAAAGGATTGAGGAGGGGGATTTCTCCTCCTTTATCCAGATTCAACAGCTAATCGAGGAGCACCTGCCTTCCTCCTGGTGGGATAGATTCATGCCTGGTCTAGAGGGCAAGGGGGAAGGAGTGGAGGTGATATTTCACCAGAGGATAGGGGCCCATGACATCACGGTGGTAAGAGCGAGCGATACTGAGGAGCTCGTCCAATGGGCCCAGGGTTTCCTGGAGGATAGAGGGATAGAACATGACATCTCCTCCCCCAAGCTGGAAAGCGTGGTCGGAAGATATATAGAGGACGGAATAGAGTTTTTTGTCTTTGACCTGATCGAGGTAACTTCAGACCCAGGGAGCATCGAGCCCATCATCTATCAATTTGAAACCGATTCCCTCTACTACCCCCTGGTTATCTCCTCCCTGGCCTCGGGGGAAACAGAGATAAGCCTATTCCTATTGACCCCGGGGATAATAGACTTTGCTGAGCTACCCAGGGGGATGCACCTTGGTCTCCATTATGGTCAGCCAGTCCGATTCCAATTGGATGAAGGGGAGCTCCGGGCCATAGATTCTGAGATCGCCCAGTTGCTGGGGGATGGCGCCTGGCTAACCGCAGTGAAGTACGACGGCGACCTGGAGGATCTGGAGAGCGACCTGAGGATTTATAGCGGGGGAGGCAGCGCGGAGCTGGCTTTCCTCTCTTTGGGAGGAAGCTGCACCGCAGTGGAGGAATCGGAAGCTACCATCTCCCTTCGAGGCGATAGGGTCTTTTTCTCAGGCTCTGTGATTGCCCCCACGCCATGCCATGAGCTGAGGGCAGAGCTGGAGATTCCTCCTGCCGAGATATATCCTCAAATGATTATTGTGAACATCTCCGCTGAGGAGTTGCCTGGCACCATCTGCATTCAATGCATCGGTGAGATTCCCTTCAAAGGGGAGATCCGAAACCTCGATCCAGGGGAATACGATGTACTAATGCTTTATCAAGGTCGAACCATAGCGCAACAAAGGGTTGAGATTCCTCAAGTTCAGCCTATGGAACTGCCCATTGGGGCAACCCTGGAGGTTGACCCCTCTGAGGAGATATCGGTTAGGGTAGACGGAACACCGGTAGTAGCTACGGCGATAGAGGTGAAGATCATCGATCTCCCGGGCGAGCCCCCTTTATACAAGGACCTGAGAATCGAGGTGGATGAAATCTTCGAAGAGATTTCGATCAGAGTGAACGGCGTTTCGGCAACAATAAAGGAGACGATTAAAATCGAAGATTCCCAGCTATTTCTAGAAACGCCTCAGGGGCCGCTTTTGGTAAGGGTGATGCCCGATGAGGTGCTTCAGGTATTGCTGGAGCAAGAGATTCAGTATTTCGAATTAAAGGCTGTGGAGGGCAGGCCGGTTTTCGCTGTCGAGGGGATAGTAAAGGCAAAGCTATTTGGGTTAATTCCAATAGATATGAGGATAGAAAGCACCGTAGATGCTGAATCAGGGGAGATCCTCGATGAGGAGATGCCTTGGTGGGCAGTTTTTTGCTCTTTACCTGGGCATGGCGATTGAAACCCAAGAGGGATTGGAAATGAGACTGCGGGCCCATCACCTGCTTTGCCTCCTCGGCTTTAGGGGACTGGGTTATTCCAGAGAATATGTGGAAAACATGTCGCAAATCGCAGACCAACTGCGTTCCTTTCCGGAAACCTCCATAGAGGTCGTGGGCAAGCCCGATGACATTTGCTCCCCTTGCCCTTTCCTCGGTGAGAAAGGGTGCCAGCAGAGGGGCGTTGAATCGGAGGAGAGGGCGAGAGGCCGGGATAAGGATGTCATGGAGAGGCTTAATATGGTGACAGGAGATAAAATAACCTGGTCCGAGGTCGAAAAGAGGCTCCGCTCCTCGATAAGCCCCGAGGATCTGGATGTGATATGCCAGGACTGCCAGTGGCTGCCTCAAGGGTACTGCGTGGAGGGGCTTAAGAGGCTGAGGGATTAAGATGAGCTATTGTTGACAAATTGCTTTTATTTTGATAGTATATATGCGGAAATGCGAATATTCAATTTTACTGGAGGCGGAGATGCGAGAGCTAATCAAGGTATTTAAGGCCCTTTCCGATGAGACGAGGATGAGGATGCTCAAGCTGCTCTCAGAGGGGGAGCTTTGCGTCTGCGAGATAATGCAGGCTATGGAAATATCCCAGTCTCGGGCCTCGCGCAATCTGGGCATCCTTAAAGAGGCTGGTCTGCTTAAAGACAGGCGCGATGGGCAGTGGGTCCACTACTCCCTAAACAAAGAAGGCACCGCCTATTACTCTACGCTGTTAGAATTGCTGAACAACTCCCTCAATGATGACAAAACCATCCTGAAAGACAAAGAAAATCTTAGGCGTGCCATCAAGCCGGGGCTAAGATAAGATCCCCCTGCTAAGATTTTGGTAAATTGTCGAGGCAAAAAGGCGGAACACATTGTTTTTAGATCTCCTAATGGCTGGTTTGACAGCGCTTAAAGACTACATTGCTCTACACGTGCTCACTTGCCTTATTCCTGCTTTCCTCCTGGCTGGGGGCATAGTCACCTTTATCTCACGAGAGACCATTATCGGCTACCTTGGAAGCGCCGCTAAGAAGATTCAGTCTTTTGGTATCGCTGCCGGAGGCAGTTTCTTCGTGGCGGCTTGCTCCTGCACTGTGATTCCTGTTGCCAGCGGCATCTACTACGGGGGAGCTGGGATAGGGGCTGCCTTTATCCTCCTTTGGGTTGCCCCAGCTGCTAACATCCTGGCGCTGGTATATACAGGCTCGATCCTCGGCTCGACGATGGTAGCAGCCAGAATAGGAGCAGCCCTTATCATGTCCTTTGCTGTGGGCGTAACGATGGCCTTCGCCTTCCGAAGGGAGGAGCAACAAAGGGAATCCACAATTCAGGCTTCTGGAAAGGGATTGATGAGCAAAAAGGACATCGGTTTGCTCCTCCTCTTGGTTGCGGCGCTGCTTGCACCCAATTACCTGGTAAGGGAAGGGCCTTACCTTTATAAGGTCTATGTATGGCTGGCCGGTATGGCAGCAGTCGCTCTTTATGCATGGAGGGTCAAAAGCTGGGCGGAGATCAAGGATTGGCTCAGGGAGAGTTGGTGGTTTGTGCGCATAATATTTCCCTTGCTTCTGGCAGGGGTGTTTTTGGTAGGGATAATTGGTGCCGTGCTGCCGCCAGCTTGGGTTGAGACCTGGCTTGGTGGGTCAGGACTTCAGCAGTCCTTCTTAGCTACTTTGCTCGGGGGTATAACCTACTTTGCCACCATGACCGAGGCCCCCTTTGTGGATACCCTTATGAATCTAGGAATGGGTAAAGGCCCAGCCCTGGCCCTGCTGCTCACCGGACCGGGCATCAGCCTGCCCAGCTGGCTGGCTATTGGCAGGGTCTTCGGGTGGAAAAAGGTCTTGGTCTATATCCCAACCATTATCGTCCTCGGTACCCTTGTCGGCTGGGTAGCGGGGCTCTTATGGTCATAGAGAACAAATAGAGGAGGTGCACTGTGATTATCGAGGTTTGCGGACCTGGCTGCCCCAGGTGCCATGCCACCAAGGAGAACATCCGTAAGGTGCTGAAGGAGCTAGATTTGAAGGAAGGGGAAGAGGTGGCAATAATGGACATAAAGGACCCTAAGATGATGTCAGCCAGGGGTGTGCTCATGACCCCAGGGGTTGTCATCGATGGCGTCAAGGTGTCCGAGGGCAAGATACCCAAGACGGAGGAGATCAAGGTGTGGATTGAGGAGCGAACGAAATAGCTTGCCTTAGTAGGAAAGACACGATGATCGAAGCCAGAAAAACTGCGATCGCTCTTGAGGAAGAGGAGCTGGTCTGCTCTGGCCAGGTGCTGATCAAAGCTGAGGTGACTCAGTTAATCATCAACGCTCTGGACAAGGAGGAAAGGGCAAAAGGAGTGTGAAGTTTTTGGCCGGAGGCAAGGAATCTGGCTGAGAGCGAATGTGTGATGGGCTTACCCATCAAAACCCTGGATACAATTGTGACCTCACTGGGGAAGCTGAATGAGAAGGCGGTCCCCAGAGTGAGAGGGAAGAGTATCTACAAGGCCCTGTTGAAAAGGGAAATCAGCTCCTGAGGTGAATCATGCTTGAAATAGGGAAGAAACTGTGAATCTATTTGCCAAAGCCAAGCTCTGCAGCTTGATAGTGATCTTAATCCTGTCCGTGGGCATTCTCTGCGCTTGCAGCGGCCCTGCCCCTGACTCCCAGTCCACTCCAGGTCCCAGTATAGACAATGGGGTAGAAGTAGTGTACTTCCACCGAACGCATCGCTGCTATGGTTGTACCTACGCCGAGGGTGCCGTGAGGTACACGATAGAGACCTATTTTGCGGATGAGTTGGCAAGCGGAGAACTGGTATTTAACGTGCTCAACGTACAGGATCCAGCCAATGGTGCCATAGTTGATAAGTATGGGGCATATACGTCGTCCCTGTTTATGAATAAGGTAGTAGATGGTGTTGATCACATTGAACAAGTGACTGACATCTGGCTTCTGCTGGGCAATGACCAGGCGTTTGTTGACCTAGTAAAAACTGAGATAGAGAAGCGTTTGGAATAGTAGCTTATGGATTTCAGTGAATTCGTTCGTCAGTTCACAGAAGGCGGTGGCTTACCTATTATCTCCGCTTTCCTAATAGGGTTGCTGGCTGCTATCAGCCCCTGCCCGCTGGCCACCAACATTACGGCGATGGCATACATTAGCCGTAATATCACAGATCGTGGGTATGTGGTTACTTCCGGCATCCTCTACACGCTGGGGCGCATGGTTTCGTATTTTGTAATTGGTGCGATGGTTATACTTGCAGGTCTAAGTATTCCTGGCCTTTCCACAGCACTTCAGGATGCGGGCGAGCGATTCCTGGGGCCGCTCCTGATCATAGTGGGAATTCTAATGCTGGGTATCATAAAACTTCCATTTCTTCAGGGCGGTGGAAGGCTCGCGTCTATAGGAGAGAAAGCTGCCAAACGTGGGAGGCTTGGTGCCTTCCTCATGGGCGTTGTCTTCGCCTTGGCATTTTGCCCATATAGCGCGGTCCTGTTTTTTGGCATTTTGGTGCCCCTGGCGCTCAAATCTACAGGAGGCATCACCTTCCCTGCCGTGTTTGCTATCGGGACAGGTCTTCCCGTGCTGTTCTTCGCCGTTCTTTTATCAGCTGGAGTAGCCAAGGTTTCGGGGTGGTTAAATAAGGTCACTGCGGCGGAAAAAGTGATTCGGATGATTGTAGCGCTGGTTTTTATCGCCGTGGGAATATATTATGTGGTTTTGTGGATTCTAAGCCAGGGTGGTGTATAATGCTTGAAGCCAGAAAAACTGCTATCGCTCTTGAGGAAGAGGAGATGGTCGAGCTTCAGAGGATCATCATCGACCGCGATGAGAAAGAAGCCCTCAAGTTCTTGAAGAAATCGGTCTATGATAAGGTAGCCAAATCCCAAAGGGGAAGGCTTAAGTCTCACTTGGATACGTGGGGCGAGAGCCCGGTGGAGATTTTCAAGAAAGGTAGGTGAGCCTCGTGCCTGACCCAAAATTCGACCTCTGGCATGGAGTGAATAGAAGGGAGATCGAATGGTATCCCACTATTGACGAGGAGAAGTGTAAAGGTTCTGGCATTTGTGTCACTTCGTGCGGTCGTGGGGTTTTTCGCTATGACTATATGCGAGGAAAGGCGAAGGTCGTTTACCCCTACAACTGCATGGTGGGCTGTCAGACCTGCGGCAGCCTTTGCCCTGAAGGAGCCCTCTCCTTTTCGGGAGGGAGGGAAAAGGTGCAGCAGATTGTGGCGCAGTGGGATATCTTATCCAGGGTGAAAGAAGAGCTGAAGGCAAGAAGAGAAGGCCTCGAGTTCAAGGAGTGAATGAAGATGGACGCCGTCAGTGCTAGAGGCAAACATATAGGGCGACTGCTGCTTCATCCCTATCTGACGCTGGCCAGCCGGGTGGCTTTGGGCGGCGTTCTTATCTTCGCTGGCATAGCCAAGCTGCCCTATCCGTCCACCTTGATATGGGAGATCAACCAGTATCCCATCCTGCCCCACCGCTTGGCGACGGTCTATGGTTTCGTGCTGCCCCCTCTGGAGATCGCCCTCGGGATTCTTCTGGTGATGGGGCTATTCCTCAGAATCAACGCCTCGGTTAGCGGGTTGGTGGTGCTGAGCTTCGCTATTGCCAAGATCACCGCCCTGGTCAGGGGGCTGGACATAGGGATATGTGGTTGCTTTGGGCCAGCAGTGCCGCTGCTTACCTCGCAGAGCTTAGCCCTGGAGTTCGTCCTTCTCACTCTGGCTTTTCAAATTCTATTTCACAGGGGGGAATTTCTCTCTCTGGGGCATTGGCTCTCTCGTAAAGCGGAGCTCAAGGAAGAATCTGGAGAAGGTAGCTAGCTGTGGCCGAAAAAGAAAGAAGGCTGGGCATATGGGAGAAATACCTGACCATATGGGTTGCCCTCTGCATTCTGGCTGGGACAGGTCTGGGCCGCCTTTTCCCCCAGATTTCCGGTTTCCTGGCCGGGCTTGAGGTAGCCCACATCTCCATCCCCATAGCCATCTGCCTCTTCGCCATGATATACCCCATAATGGTGCAGATAAGCTGGGAGGAGATAAAGGGTGCTGTTCGCTCCCCAAAGCCCATCGGTCTCACCCTGTTCGCCAACTGGGTGGTAAAACCCTTCACGATGGCCCTCTTCGCCTGGCTGTTTCTGGGTGTCATCTTTGCCAATTTCCTAACACCTGATCAGATACAGCAGTACCGGGCTGGCTTGATCCTCCTGGGGGTGGCACCCTGCACCGCCATGGTCCTGGTGTGGAGTTACCTTGCTAGGGGCAACATGGGCCACACCCTGGTGATGACAGCCATCAACTCGCTCACAATGGTCATACTCTATGCCCCGTTAGCGATGTTCCTGCTGGGCATCTCTGGGATAATGGTGCCATGGGAAACCATTGCCCTATCCGTAGCCATATACATCGTTACACCCCTGATCGCCGGGTACTTTACCCGCAGGCAGGCTATCAGAAGGAAAGGTAGGGGCTGGTTTGAGGCGCGGCTGGTGCCCCCGCTGGGCAAGGTATCCATAATCGCATTGCTGGTGACCTTGGTCATCCTGTTCACCTATCAGGGCTACATCATCGTTGAGCTGCCAGCCATAATCGGCATCATCACCGTAGGCATAATGGTCAATATCCTGGCGGTGTTCGGGGTCACCTATATTGCCGCGAGGATTCTGAGGCTTCGGTATGAAGATGCAGCGCCGGCAGCGATCATCGCTGGCAGCAATCACTTCGAGGTTGCTATAGCGGTGGCAACCACCCTCTTTGGTGTGGCATCGGGGGCGGCGCTCGCCACTGTGGTCGGTGTTCTGACGGAGGTCCCGATAATGCTGTTCCTGGTGTGGCTGTGCCGGGCTACCAGGCGGACTTTCCCCAAATCGTTGCCAGCGGTCGAAACAGCATCTTCAGGAGGAGGGCGATGACAAAGAAGTCCATCGTCCTAGCCCTCAGTGATGAGGAGCTCGTAAAGCTCTATCGCATCATCCTCGATGGCGACAAAGATGGGGCGCTTAGGTTCTTGGAAGAGTACCTCAAAGATAGGGTTTGGAAGGTGATGGAGGGCTTCGGGCACTGCAAGCCCTGGTTCGAATGCTCTGGAAGATAGTGGTTCCTACAGTGTCCCCAAAATCTTGGCGATCTTCACCTTCCCATATCTCTCCCACTCGCTATAAAGGCAGCCGCAATACTTCTGATGGTAGAGATTGAGCTCTTTGGAGAGGCGGTGGCTCTCCCTGAATCCAGGTCTGAAGTCTTCATAGTAAAAGCCAACCCCTTGCTCCTCTGCCACCTCCTCCCCTATCTGCCGCAGCAGCTCATGCTTCTGGTAGGGGCTGATGAGGAGGGTTGTGGTGAAAGCCGAAAACCCCTTCTCCCGCGCGACCGCTGCAGTTTTTGAGAGGCGCAATCGAAAGCAGTCGCCGCATCTGTCCCCCTCATGCCCCACCACCACCCGGAGGTAGGCGATCATCTCATAGCCCTCGGAAACGATGAGGGGTAGATCCATCGCCTGGGCCAGGGACTGCATTGCCTGGAGGCGATTTCGGTGCTCGGTGAAGGGGTGAACATTGGGGTTATACCAGAAGCCCGTCACCTCAAACCCCTGCTCTCGCAGCCGGTTCACCGTATAGGTGGCGCAGGGAGCGCAGCAGGTGTGAAGAAGGATCCTTTTCATTTCGAGCCTCTGATTTAGCCTTGGCAGGAGATGACAATAGAAAGCGGAAACACCCCCGATATGCCACAGCAATTAGAGCGAAAAGAGGGTTGTCTGGGGGCCCTTTTGATAGGGCAATCCCAGGTGCTCATAGGCGTGGCGGGTGGCCACCCTCCCCCGTGGGGTACGCTCCAGAAAGCCTAACTGAAGCAGATAGGGCTCATAGACATCCATAATGGTATCCGCCTCCTCGCTTATCGAGGCAGCGATGGTGTCCAAACCCACAGGTCCGCCATCGAACTTCTCGATGATGGTCCTGAGCACCTTATGGTCCAGCTCATCGAGTCCCAGTTGATCTACCTCGAGCCTGGAGAGCGCCTCCAGCGCTACCTTTTCGGTGATCACCCCCTCCGCCATTACCTGGGCGTAGTCCCTGACCCGCTTCAGCAAGCGATTTGCCACCCTCGGCGTGCCCCTGGCGCGGCGGGCGATCTCCCCGACCCCAACCTCCTCCGCCTCAATAGCGAGGATGCGCGCCGAGCGCCTTATGATCGACGCAATAGCCTCACCATCGTAGAAATCGAGGCGATAGACCATGCCAAAACGATCCCTAAGGGGTGGGCTGAGCATGGCGAAGCGGGTGGTGGCCCCAATTATGGTGAAGTGGGGCAGATTCAGGCGGAGGCTCCTCGCCCCTGGCCCCTTGCCGATGACGATGTCCAGAGCGAACTCCTCCATAGCCAGATAAAGCACCTCCTCAACCGCCCGACTTAGCCGGTGAATCTCGTCGATGAAAAGGACGTCCTCATCCTTGAGGCTGGTGAGGATGGCGGCGACGTCCCCGGGACGCTCCACCGCTGGCCCTGAGGTGGTTCTAATGCTGACCCTCATCTCGGCGGCGATGATATGAGCCAGCGTGGTTTTCCCCAGGCCAGGGGGACCATAGAGGAGGACATGATCTAAAGGCTCGCCTCGCCCCTGGGCTGCGGCGATGGCTATCTTTAGATTGTCCTTGACCCTTTCCTGGCC
Organism: Dehalococcoidia bacterium; assembly: GCA_004376075.1. Classification (GTDB taxonomy): domain Bacteria; phylum Chloroflexota; class Dehalococcoidia; order E44-bin15; family E44-bin15; genus E44-bin26. Next base: position 16,771 of record SOJQ01000050.1, read on the forward strand.
CAGATACTCGGCGAGGCGCCTTGGGCGAAGGGTCCGGTCTAAAAGGATATCCTCCTCCTTGGGCTTCCCCGATACGATCCGCTCCATGCCCTCTCCCCAAATTTTTTCACCCAATTATAGCACAATTTAGCTGCCCCTAGCCAAACTGGGTCCAAGATTGACACCTCTAAGGAGATGGGATACACTTCAAAGGGTGGCAAAATTTAATCCTAAAAGGTAAATTCTCTGTAGGAAAGGAGGGAGCGCCGATGCCCAGCAAGAGCAAAAAGGAGTGGCAGGATACTACATTGCAGAGCGCGCTGAAGCGCTTCCCCGAGCGCCAGGAGCGCTTCGAGATCAGCTCGGGCACCGTGGTAGAGCCCCTCTATACCGCTGAGGATGTTGAGGGGCTGGATTATACTGAGGTCATCGGTTACCCCGGTGAGTACCCCTTCACCCGGGGCATCCAGCCCACTATGTATCGGGGAAGGCTGTGGACGATGAGGCAGTATTCTGGCTTTGCCTCCGCTGAGGAGTCCAACCAGCGTTATCGCTATCTCCTAGAGCAGGGGCAAACCGGGCTCAGCGTTGCCTTCGACCTGCCCACCCAGATCGGCTACGATTCCGATCACCCCAGGGCTCAGGGTGAGATAGGAAAGGTTGGGGTTGCCATCGATACCCTGGAGGACATGGAGATCCTTTTCCAGGAGATCCCATTGGATAAGGTGAGCACCTCGATGACGATAAATGCCACCGCCCCCATCCTTCTCGCCATGTATATCGCCCTGGCTAAGAAGCAGGGGGTCGACGCAGCGAAGCTTGATGGCACCATCCAGAACGACATCCTTAAGGAGTATGTTGCCCGCGGGACCTATAACTTCCCACCCCGCCCCTCAATGCGCCTAATCACGGACATCTTCAAATACTGCGGCGAGAATGTCCCCCGGTGGAACACCATCAGCATCAGCGGCTACCATATGAGGGAGGCGGGAGCCACCGCGGCTCAAGAGCTGGCCTTCACCCTGGCCAATGGCATTGCCTATGTTCAGGCAGCCATCGACGCTGGACTTGATATTGATGCCTTCGCTGGCAGGTTGTCCTTCTTCTTTGTCAGCCACAACAACCTCTTTGAGGAGGTGGCCAAGTTCAGGGCAGGAAGAAGGCTATGGGCTAAGATCATGAGGGAGCGCTTTGGGGCCAAGGATCCCAGAAGCTGGATGCTCCGCTTCCACACCCAGACGGCGGGCTCAACCCTTACCGCCCAGCAGCCCGATAATAACGTGGTCAGGACGACGATTCAGGCGCTGGCCGCCATTTTTGGGGGAACCCAGTCGCTGCATACCAACTCCCGCGATGAGGCCTACGCCACTCCCAGCGAGGAGGCGGTGACCATCGCTCTCAGAACCCAGCAGGTTCTTGCCTATGAGGGCGGCGTCGCCGATAGCGTTGACCCCCTGGCTGGCTCTTACCTTGTGGAATCGCTGACCAATACCGTGGTGGAGGAGGCGAGGGATTACATCGAGAGGATCGATAGCCTTGGCGGCGCTCTCGCCGCCATTGAGCAAGGCTTCATGCAAAGGGAGATCCAGGAGAGCTCCTACCGCTACCAGAGGGACATCGAGAGTGAGAAGCGCGTCATAGTTGGGGTGAACATGTTTGTATCCCCCTTCCCTAAGATGACGGGGCTCTTGCGCCTCGACCCTGAGGTAGCAAGGAGGCAGAAGGAGCGCCTCGCCGAGGTCAAAAGGACCAGGGACAGCGAAAGGGTAGCCCTCGCCCTCAAGGGGCTGGAGGAGGCAGCTCGGGGAACGGCCAACACCATGCCCGCTTTCCTGGAATGCGTGGAGGCCTACGCCACCATCGGGGAGATGTGCGATGTTCTTCGCCACATCTTCGGGGAGCAGAAGGAGTTTCTCATCTTCTAAGCCCGAGGAGGTTGCTTGAGTAGTAAGAGTAAAGAGGAATGGCGCCAGGAGACGCTTGAGCCGACGTTGAAACGCTTCCCGGAGCGTGGGGAGCATTTTGAGACCAGCTCAGGTTTGGCCATCGATGGGCTTTACACCCCCGAGGACCTCGGGGGGTTCGGTTATGCCCGAGATCTGGGCTATCCCGGTGAATATCCCTTTACCCGGGGTATCCAGCCCACTATGTATCGTAGCCGGCTGTGGACGATGAGGCAGTATGCCGGCTTCGCCTCCGCTGAGGAGTCCAACCGGCGTTATCGCTATCTCTTAGAGCAGGGTCAGACCGGGCTCAGCGTTGCTTTCGACCTCCCTACCCAGATCGGCTACGATTCCGATCATCCGATGGCCCAGGGGGAGGTGGGCAGGGTTGGGGTGCCCATAGATACCCTGGAGGACATGGAGGCCCTCTTTGCTGGCATCCCTCTGGACAAGGTGAGCACCTCAATGACGATAAACGCCACCGCCCCGATGATCCTGGCAATGTATATCGCCGCGGCCCAAAGGCAGGGGATCAACCCGGCGAAGCTGGAGGGCACCACCCAGAACGACATTCTCAAGGAGTACATCGCTAGGGGAACCTATATCTTCCCACCCCACCCCTCGATGCGGCTCACCATAGATATCCTTCAGTATTGTAGTGAGCACCTGCCCCGATGGAACACCATGAGCATCGGTGGTTACCATATTAGGGAGGCAGGGGCTACTGCCGCTCAGGAGATCGGCTTTGCCTTGGCCAATGGCATCGCCTATGTCCAGGCAGCTATCGATGCCGGCCTTGATGTCGATGGCTTCGCCGGAAGACTTTCCTGGATCTTCCAAACCCATAACAACCTCTTTGAAGAGCTGGCAAAGCTCAGGGCAGCAAGGCGGCTTTGGGCCAAGATCATGAGGGAGAGATTTGGGGCTAAGGAGCCCCGCTCCTGGATGTTCCGCACCCACGTCCAGACCTCTGGCTCGACCCTCACCTTCCAGCAACCGCTGAACAACATCGTCAGAGCCACCGTCCAATCCCTGGCCGCCATCCTGGCAGGAGTCCAGTCCCTGGCAACCTGCTCCTGGGACGAGGCGACAGCCCTCCCCAGCGAGGAATCGGTGCAGCTATCGCTGAGGACCCAGCAGATCATCGCCTATGAGAGCGGCGTTTGCGACAGCGTCGATCCCCTTGGTGGCTCCTACCTGGTGCAATCGCTGACCAATTCCCTGGAGGAGGAGGCCAGAGGATATATCGAGCGGATCGACGACCTTGGGGGCGCGGTGGCTGCCATCGAGCAGGGATTCCAGCAAAGGGAGATCCAGGAGAGCTCCTACCGCTACCAGAGGGACATCGAGAGCGGGAGGAGAACCGTTGTTGGGGTGAATAAATTCGTCTCCCCATATCCTAAGATCAGCGGCCTAGTTCGCCTTGACCCTGTGGTGGCCCAAAAGCAGAAGGAGCGCCTCGCTCAGGTGAAACAAAGTAGGGACAACGCTAAAGTGGGCAGTGCCCTGAGGAGGCTGGAGGAGGTAGCTCGGGGAACGGAGAACACCATGCCCGTTTTGCTTGAGTGCGTTGAGGCTTACGCCACCGTGGAGGAGATGTCCGATGTGCTTCGGGGCGTTTTCGGAGAGCAGAAGGAGTTTATTTCGTTCTAGGCCTCCACCCTGGATGGGTCGCTGGGGGGGCACTGGGGCAAAAGGAGCAAGAAGATGGATTTTTCCTTGACTGAAGAGCAGCTGATGTTCCAGAAGATGGTGCGTGATTTTGCCGCCAAGGAGATCGAGCCTGTGGCGGCACAAATCGATGAAACGGAGGAGTTCCCCTGGGAAAATTTCAGGAAGATGGCTGAGTTGGGGCTTACCGGGATCACTATTGCTGAGGAATATGGTGGCAGCGGTGGTGATGCCCTACACCTTATCATCGCCGCGGAGGAGATTGCCCATGCCTGCGCTGCCACCAGCACAATCCTCAATACTACCGTATCCCTATGCTGTTATTCCGTTTACAAGTTTGGCAATGAGGAGCAAAAGCGCCGCTTTGTGGTCCCTCTGGCTAAGGGTGAGAAGATAGGTTGTTTTGCCCTCACCGAGGCCGGTGCTGGAAGCGATGCCGCAGCCCTGGAGACCACGGCAGTGCGCCACGGCGATGGCTATATCCTCAACGGCACCAAGATCTTCATCACCAATGGCAAAGAGGCGGATATTGTGGTCGTCTTTGCCACCATCGATAAATCGCTGAGATCACGGGGGATCACCGGCTTTGTGGTGGAGAAGGGCACCCCTGGCTTTTCTGTGGGCAAGAAGGAGCGCAAGCTGGGGATTCGCGCTTCCTCGACCACCGAGCTCGTCTTCGAGGACTGCTTCGTCCCCCTGGAGAACCGGCTAGCTGAGGAGGGGCAGGGTTTTAGACTGGCGCTGAGCATTATAGACTCAAGTAGAGCGGTGATCGCTGCCCAGGCGGTGGGCATTGCTCAGGCCGCCTTCGATGCCTCTCTGAATTATGCTAAGCAGCGTCACCAATTCGGGCAGCCCATCGCTGAGTTTCAGGCGATTCAATGGATGCTGGTGGATATGGCCACAGCCATCGATGCAGCGCGGCTCCTCACCTACAGGGCGGCCTATCTTGAGGAGAAGGGGCTCCCCTTCGTCAAAGAGGCTGCCATGGCTAAGGTCTTCGCCTCCGAGGTAGCGATGGCGGTGACCACCAAGGCGATCCAGATCCACGGTGGCTATGGCTATATCAAGGACTACCCCGTGGAGCGCTACTTTCGCGATGCCAAGATCACCGAGATCTACGAGGGGACCTCGGAGGTGCAGCGGCTTACCATTGCCAGAAGCCTGCTCCGCGAGGGCTGAGGTAAACCGAAAGCAGGGTTTTATCCAGGCTCGGCGAATAGCTCCAAAGAAGTAGATAGTTCGAAAAAAGGGGGAGAAGATGATCAAGAGGGTTAATCATATTGCCATTGCGGTAAAGAACATGGATGAGGCGCTGAGCGTCTTTGAAAACCTCTTCGGGCTCAAGGCAGCCCATATCGAGGAACTGCCCGACCACGGGGTTAAGGCAGCGGCAATCCCCATAGGCGATGGCGAGATCGAGCTCCTCGAGCCCATCGATCCTGAAGGAGCGGTCGCTAAATTCATCGAAAGGCGGGGAGAGGGCATCCATCACATCTGCCTCGAGGTGGACAACATCGATGAGGAGCTCAAGTCCCTGGCGAAGAGGGGCGTTGAGCTCATCGATAAGGTGGGGCGAAAGGGCTTGGCGGGGAAGGTTGGTTTCCTACACCCTCGCGCCGCAAAAGGGGTGATCATCGAGCTTGCCCAAAAGGTTTAGACAGGGAAAGGGGTGATTTTTGTGGTAGAGGAAGAAAGGATCAGAGTTCTCGTTGCCAAGCCAGGTCTGGATGGTCATGACCGGGGGGCAAAGCTGGTGGCGCGCGTCCTTCGCGATGCTGGTATGGAGGTTATCTATAGCGGAATCCGCCAGACACCGGAGATGATCACCGAAGCCGCCCTTCAGGAGGATGTGGACGTCGTTGGTTTGAGCATCCTCTCCGGGGCCCACATGGACCTCTTCCCCACGATCATTAAGCTGCTTAAAGAGAAGGGACTGGGGGAGGTGATCGTAGTCGCCGGGGGCATCATCCCGGAGGAGGATGTCCCATCGCTCCAGCAGATAGGGATCAAAACTATCTTTGGTCCCGGCTCCTCAACCCAGGAGATTGCAGACTATATCAAAGGTGCTGTTAGCGAAAGGAGGGCTAGATCCCCCGAAAAACGGGGTCCCTCTTCTCCAAGAAGGCCTTGACCCCTTCCTTGTGATCCTCGGTGCCGAGACATATATTTTGGGCGTAGGTCTCGAAGTCAAGCTGGTGCTCCAGGTCGTTTTGGAGCGATTTGTAGACTGCTCGCTTCGTTAGTTCAAGGGTAATTGGGGGCCCCTTGGCTATCTTGCCTGCAAGCTCCTTTGCTTCCTTCATCAGATCCTGATGAGGGACAACCCGGCTCACCAGACCCAGTCGCTCCGCCTCCCTGGCATCGATGATATCGCCAGTGAACATGAGCTCAAGGGCCTTGCCCGTCCCCACTATCCGTGGCAGGAGGTATGTTGCTCCACCGTCGGGGATCAGCGCCCTCTTTACCCATATAGCGCTAAATCTCGCCTGGTCCGATGCGATTATTATGTCACAGAGTAATGCCAGGGACCAACCAATCCCTGCCGCGATGCCGTTTACTGCAGCGATGGTGGGCTTCCCCAGGTTTCGGATGGGGAGAAGGAATGCGCCAAGGGGCTCGAGGAGAAACCAACGGGGTATTTTTACCTCCTCGGAGACCCGCGCCATCTGCCCGCTGACATCGGCTCCAGAGCAAAACCCACGACCTGCCCCGGTAATGATAAGCACCTTTATCTCGTCGTCATTACGCACCTCTTCCGCCACCTTTGCAAACCCCTCCCTCATCTCCATATTTATCGCGTTTAGCTTCTCCGGGCGATTGAGGGTCAATATCGCGATCCCATCTTCCTTTTCGAAGATCATGTCCCCATAGGTCATTTTAGGATACCTCCTTAGCCTCGATCTTACCCTGAGAAAGCTCTTCAAAATCATATCGCAGCATAGCACCTTTGTCAATCAGAGGTGCTTGACACCTGAAAAGGGGCGTGATAGCCTTGAGATAGGAGGATGAGATGGCGAAGCGACGACTGAAGTTCACCTTCCCTCCGGAACTGGTCACCGAACCGGTGATTTATTACCTTGGTCACGACTTCAATGTGGCGTCAAACATTCGCCGTGCCGACATCACCGAGGAGCGAGGCTGGGTGGTACTGGAGGTCGAGGGGAGGGACGAGGACATCGAGCAGGGGATCACTTGGGTTATTGCTAAAGGGGTGGGGGTGGAAGCGGTGGAGGGCTGAAAAACCTTAAGGGATTGCCCTAAGGACAAGAAAAGAGGTATTCATGGATATTGAGGAGCTGACCAAGAAGATAGATGCCAAGCAGTTGAGGACAGAGGCAAAGAAGCGGGGCATCAAGGCCAGTTGCGTTAAGAAGATCGACATCGCCAAGCAGTTGCCCCGAGAGGTGTTGGAAAAGCTTGCCTCTGAAACTAAGTAGGATGGGAAATAAATAATTTGGTCTAGCCCTGAAAAATAGAATCGACCTATCCCAGAGTGTTCTGGTCACCTCCTGCCACCAGACCCTTTCCACGATAAAAAAGGTAATCGGTGCCCAAATCCCGATAGTTATCACCCTCTCCGCTCCCACAGACCTGGCAATAAAAAACGCCGACCTCTTTGGCATAACCCTCGTTGGATTCAGCAGAGACCAGCAATTTAATCTATATTGCCACCATTGGAGAATCCTGGCCAGCGCTGGTTAAACTTTGTATGCCGTGATTCCATCCACTTCTGCCTTTGAGCAGATCTTGTTTCCTCGTCGGTGGGCTCATAATTGGCGAGGAAGGAATCCTTAAAAGATAGGAATGTCTCGTCAAGGATGTGCTTTCTCATCTCATCCATGAGCCTGATCACAAAGCGCAGATTATGAAGGGTGGCCAGACGGTAGGCCAAAAGCTCCTCGCACTTGAAGAGGTGATGCAGGTAGGCTGCGGAGAAGTTTTGGCAGGTATAGCAGTCGCACCCATCTTCTATAGGGCTATCCCGATCCAGATAGCAGGCATTTCTGATAATGATCCTGCCCCGATGGGTGAAAAGACCGCCATTTCTGGCGATGCGGGTGGGAAGGGCGCTATCGAAGATATCGATCCCCCTGGAAACACCCTCAAAGAGGTCCTCAGGCGAACCCACCCCCATGAGATAGCGCGGCTTGTCCTCAGGGAGCAATGCCACCGTTTCCTCCACCACCTCCTTGGTCACCTCCTTTGGCTCCCCAAGGCTCAAACCTCCTATTGCGTAGCCCTGGAAGCCGAGAGAGGTAAGAAAATTCGCTGATTGGCGGCGAAGCTCCCTAAAGACACCCCCCTGAAGGATGCCATAGAGCGCCTGGTCTTGCCGCTGCTGGCTTTTCTGGCATCTCTGGGCCCAGCGATGTGTCCGTTCCATAGCCACCCGCACCGCATCGAGATCGTCGCTGTAAGGGGGACACTCATCGAGGGCCATGATAATATCGGCTCCCAGCGCCTCCTGAAACTGGACACAAAGCTCTGGGGTGAAGAAATGCTCGCTGCCATCGATATGAGAGCGGAAAAGCACCCCTTCATCGCTCAACCGGCGAAGGCGAGCTAGGCTGAAGACCTGATAGCCTCCGCTGTCGGTGATCAGGGGACCGTGCCACCCCATAAAGCGGTGGAGCCCTCCCAGTTTTTCGATGACCCCGATGCCGGGCCTGAGATAGAGGTGATAGGTATTGCCTAATACTATCTTGGTGCCCAGAGCGAGAAGCTCCTCGGGGGTGAGGGACTTGACCGTTGCCTGAGTGCCCACGGGGACAAAGGCAGGGGTGGGCACCGCGCCATGGGGGGTGGTGAGCATGGCGGTGCGTGCCCTACTATGGGGACAGGATTTTTTTACCTCAAAACCGATGCTCACGCCCCAAGCCCCTGCTCCCTCAAAAGTTGATCGGCGATGATCACTCGCTGTATCTCGGAGACCCCTTCATTCTCCATAGCTACAGGCCCCCTTAAAGCAACCAAAGGTCTAATCCCATGGTGAGGAAGAGAATCCCCAGGTAAGGGAAGGCGGTCAGCTTATAAACCCGCCAGGCATCCTGAGAGGCCCCGGCGATCAGAAGCCTGGAGGTAGCAAAAACCATCAAAATCCCCAGGATGTTTGCCACCACCAGATAAAGGATGCCGAAATCGCCGAAGTGGTAGAGGGCAATGGAGATGGCGTAGAGGAGAACCGATAATGCTACCAGCACCTTTATCGCATCCTTGGTCTCCCAGGTAACGGGGAATATGCTGACCCCAGCGCCAAGATAGTCATCGCGATGAGCGGTCATCACGCTCCAAACATGAAGGGGCACCCATACCACAATGAGCAGGCAGAGGAAGAATATGGTTAGATTTAGCTGATGGCTAATCGCCAGATAACCGACGAGCACCGGGGTGCAGCCGGCTATTATGCCCAAAAGATGGGTGGCCCAGGTTTTCCTCCAGGCTAGGGCTGCAGTAACTCCTATTGCCCCGAAGAAGAAGGAGAGGGGGTGCAGAAACCAAGCCAGGGCCAGGGCGAGAACAACCAGGGTGATCACTAAGGGCAACACCTTCTTCGGAGGGAAGATACGCTTTGAGGGGAGAGCCCTGTGCTGGGTGCGCTTCATCCTGGCATCGACATCTCGGTCCAGATAGTTGGTCAGACCGTTGCAGCCACCGCTACCTAGGGCGATGGCGACCAGGCAGAGGAGAAGCACGCCTATTGGGGGATAACCACCGCCAGCGACTACGGCAGCGCAAACACCAATGAAGGTCAGAAGTGAGGTCTCCCTCGGTTTCAGCACCTCTATATATTTTCTTATCGACCTGTGCATGCCAGGCTATCCTTGGATATCTTTGGAATATTGAGCGAGGACCGAGATTGCCTTCGCTGCCCTCTCAGGGGTAGGGAAGGCGGGTATGCCTCTCTGAGTATAGATGCCCAGGCCCTCGCTCTGCCTCGATGGGTAGCTAGGCACAACGAAGATCGGTTTTTCTATCCTCTGCCTCAATTCCTTGATAGCATCGGCGAAGGATTCGTCAGTAAGGGGGTAATAGGTGACCATAAGTAAAATATCAACAGCTTTTGCCATGATCTCTAGGCAGCGGAGAAGGATGCGGGAGAGCTCGCTAAAGGGGGGCCAAATTAGGTCAACGGGGTTTCTAACAACGGATAAGGGGGAGCTTATTGCCATTAGATAATCTTTTAGCTCCTCCTGGGTTTCCCTTGGAAGGGTGGCCACCTCCAACCCTGAGCCTTCGCAGGCGTCGGCAGCGGCCACGGCACCACCCCCCGCCTCCACCAATATGCCGACACGATTTCCCGAGGGGAGACGAGGACAGGTAAAGGCTACGGCAAGGTCAATGAGCTCCTCGAGGTGCTCCGCTCTTATGATCCCGGCCTGCTTAAGCAGGCCGCTATAGATCTGGTCGCTGCCAGCCAAGGAAGCGGTGTGGGATGCCGCTGCCCTCGCCCCCGCTGCGGTTTTGCCCCCCTTCCAGATGATGATCGGCTTCTTCCTGGAGATCTCCCCCGCTACCTGGAGGAGCCTCCGTCCCCCCTTTAGCCCTTCAATGTAGGCAGCAATAACCTCTGTTTTGGGGTCAGCGCCGAAGTACTCCA
>SOJQ01000071.1 GCA_004376075.1 Dehalococcoidia bacterium
GAAGGGATTCGAACCCTCGACGTCTTGCTTGGGAAGCAAGCACTCTACCGCTGAGTTACACCCGCCAAAATCGTATCTATTTTACCCCCAAAATCCCTGCTTGTAAAGGGGGAGTGCTTGCTTCGTCAAAAATCGCACAAAGATCATCCACAGAGCTGGGGCATCTTATCGCAGGATACAGACTGTGTGCACGCAGTGAAGGCAAGAGCAAGAATACCATAGACATTGTCACCAACAGCGTGGGCTACTTCGAAGGGTTTCTCCGGTCCGAGGGGCTCCCCACCGATGTGACCCAGATCGGCGTCTGGGAGATAAGAGTCTTCATCTCTTATCTGCAACAAAAAAGGTGTTTCTCAAACCACCCGTTTAGCCGCCCTCAGGAGAGGGAGCTGTCTAGCCATACTATCAACTGCTACCTGCGCTCGATCCGGGCATTCTGGAGCTGGCTCGTTGCCGAGGAGATAATCAGGGATAACCCGTTCCCCAAGGTGAAGCTGCCCAAGCCCATCAAGAAAGTGATACCGACCTTCTCCGAGACTCAAATACTTCAGCTCGTCTCCGTCATCGACACCTCGACGCTTGAGGGTTATCGGAACTATGCCATAATCCTCACCCTTCTGGATACCGCACTCAGAGTAAGTGAGTTGATCGGCGTCAAGATGGATAGCCTTTGGCTCGATGATGGATTGCTCAAGGTCATGGGCAAAGGCGGTAAGGAGCGCCATATCCCCATCGGCACCGAAGTGCAACGCATCCTCTGGCGCTACATCAACCGCTATCGCCCCCAGCCTCTAAATCCCAATTTTGACTTTCTCTTCCTCACCAAAGACGGTAGGAAACTGACAAAGGGCCGCATTGAGATCATGATGTTGGGATACGGCGAGAAGGCTGGAATTAAGGGTGTTCGGGTTTCCCCGCATACTTTGCGACACACCGCGGCAGTGAACTTCCTGAGAAATGGAGGAGATGTTTTCTCGTTACAAAGATTGCTGGGGCACTCAAGCCTTGAGATGACACGCCACTACTGTGAGCTTGCTGATGTGGATGTTAAGAAGGCTCACCTTACAGCGAGCCCTGTGGACAACCTGGGGTTCAGGGCCAGATGAGGGTAGGGAAAACCCGCTAGGGCACGCGCGAAAAGGGTAACGTGCCACAAAGGCAGTTCATTTCCTAGGGCATTAATAATAACGGACATCAACAGGGAGCGGGGATCATGAAAATCATGTGGTTCCTGATCAACCTGCGGCTGAAATTATGTTGCCCGTCGCACGTAGTCGGCCATAATGCTCCATTATCTAAAATCAATCGGGACAGACGTCACATCGCCCGGGGAAAGTCCTCTTCAACCTCAACCTCTCCAATTCGGGAGCAATTCTTGTCTCCAGTTCCTTTAAATGGCCTAAGATTTCCACAGCCTTTCTCAGTTCTAGGGCGCGCTCATCGGAGCTGCGGTGCTCTTCCATCATTTCCTGGTGGGCCTGTAGACATCGCTCCATCTCGTCCTTTATCGAAGAGCAAGCAAGTGTTGTGCCCCCTTGTCGTAACTGGAACCAGTCAGGTTTCGGAGACGCTATCTCGTAGGCCAACCCCTCCCACCCTGTGTAACCAAAGAACGCATGGGCACAGGCATCCTCATAGATGTTGTGGGGAAAGTGCCGGCTTAAGCCAGGCTCGTCGAGCGTGGTTAGGATTCTTAACCCCGTTTTCTCCTCAGCTTGGCGTTTTATCAACCTCCAGAAGCTGGAAAGCTCTGACAAGTATTGGCCTCCTTTTTCCTTCCACACCTGGAAAAGCTTCCAGAATTCCAGTCCCTTGGTGTGCTGCCTTAAGCGCGGAAACAGGAACTCGCTCTCCACAGGAATACACAACTCCACACCCATGCCCTCTTGTGTTCTCCATAGCACACCACTGCCTCTTTCCACATATGTGATAGAGTGGAGACCGTGTGTCCCCAAGTCATCAATGCAGGCGTAGTCTGGAGAAGGCGCCACTATCTGGCTTCGCATGTTTTCAATCACCTGGCATAACTCGGTGAAATGTTTTGATAGAGCTTCCTGGACAACCTGAATCCTTGCCTGCTTAGTCACATCCTCCTTTTCGGCAGACTCTCGATAGCGCTTGACCGTTGTCCTGTGGATCCCGAGCTGGCGACCAATAGCCGAGTCGCTGGAGCCCTGCCGGCTAAGCTGCAGGATCCTGTCAAGCAGTTCTCTTTTTCTCCGTCTTTCCATCGGTCTTCTCCTTGTAACAAATATTCTACCTGTAATTATACTATAAGGCGACAATTGTCGTCAATCGTCGAATAATTGGGAGCAGTTGTCGTTTGACCCCTAGGTAACCGTCCTATAAAGTAATGAGACAGGAATTAGGCTAGATTTGCGGGGATGCAATGCTTAATAGGGAGATCGAAAAATTCATCGAAGAGGCTATAGGCAGGAAGCATAGCAGTGAACTGGGCAGCCTTATCGACGGCTACCGCCTCTGCGCCCGGAGCGAGGGGAAGAGCCCAAATTATGTTTCCCTTGTCACCGCCTCCGTCAAATCTTTGTTGTGGTACTTAAGGTCGAATGACCTCCCAACGGACGTGTTTGACATCAGTGCCCAGCACATCAGAGGCTTCATCCTACACCTGCAGTCGGTCAATCGATTCGCGGCTCATCGCTACGCCAAACCCCAAGATACCAAGCTCACGGGTCATACTGTCAACACGTATATGCGATCCCTGAGAGCTTTTTGGTCCTGGTTGGAGGCTGAAGGAATAATCGAGGCTAACCCCTTCACACAGCTCAAAATCCCGAGAGCACCGAAAAAGCTCATCCCAACCTTCTCTGATGAGCAAATCCGGGCTCTACTCGTTCAGGTGGACACCTCGTCCCCCACAGGGTTTCGGAACTACACCATAATCTTGCTGTTGTTGGATACGATGATACGCGTGTCCGAACTTACTGGGTGCCAGATGGAGGATCTCAACCTTGAGGGCAGGTGTTTAAAGGTCTGGGGGAAAGGTTCCAAGGAACGAGTCGTCCCCTTCGGAAGAACAGTTCAGAAAGCCTTGTGGAGATACACCACGCTCTACCGCCCCAAGCCCCTTCTCCCACGCCAAGATATGCTCTTTCTCACTGCCGATGGCAGGCCGATGACCAAAAATAGAATCGAGGCTATCCTCAAGGTCTACGGCAAGAAGGCAGGGATAAGAGGAGTCCGAGTTTCCCCCCATACATTTCGACACACGGGTGCCGTAGCATTCCTCCGCAATGGGGGTGATCTATTCAGCCTCCAGCGAATAATGGGGCATTCCTGCCTGGAGGTACTACGGGGGTACGTGAACTTGAGCCAAGGCGACTTGAATCGGGTTCAGGCAAAGGCATCACCCCTCGACAATCTTGGACTTCCGATACCTAGAGTTCGGCGAGTGACCAAATAAACAGCGCCTGGCCAGTCACGCCAGCGTGTGGGAAAAGGGATGAAGATAGAGCCTAATGGCAAAAAGAGAGGACGGCCGAGGAAGGGTGGCCAAAATTCGGGGGGCAAAAGGTGCAGCTACTGGCTCGGCGGTGTCTTCATCGACCAGGGCTGGGCCTGGGGAAACGACTTTGTGAAGAAGGAACCTAGGGCACCGCTGGTAAGGTGCCGGGGCACCCTTCCCCTCTGTTTGGGTAAGGAAGACGACGTCATCCCCATCCTCAAGGGTAACGAGCCCATCCCCGAGGATATACACCCCAGGCGGAGGGCAGTTCTAGAAAAGATACTGGAGGAAACTCAAGATGGAGGAATCAAGACTGCCTCTGGAGCATCTGGTCTACAGCGAGGCGGCAATGCTGGAGCTCTTAGGCATAGAAAAAGAGACGCTCGACGACTTAAGGCGAGAGAAGGACTTTCCCGCCGTAAGGCTCACCACAAGGGCCAGGGTCTATCTCGCAGATGAAGTCCTCGCCTGGCTCAAAAAGCAGGCTAGAAGGTAACGCCAGGCAATCATAGCGAGCCAGAGGCTACTCGGAGGCAAGGATTTTTTCGAGGCAATAGTTTGATATGGGCTGCAAAAATCATGAGCGAGGTGAAGCATGAAAGTGACAGAGCATGTCGAATACCTCCTGAGGCAGGGGCGGAAGCCCGCGGAGCTCGTGGAACTGGGGTTTCCCCAGTCTGTTGTCACCAGGGCGCGCAGGCAGTTGAGGGACGAGAAAACCGCCTTGCAGCCAAAGACCACAAAGGGGATGCCTAAGGCAAACAGCGGGCCTCAGCCATCAGCGACATCGCCTGTGGAGGTGACACCGATTGAGCAGAAGCTAGCGTCTCTGGAGAGCCAAACCCGGGAACTGGAGACCCGGGTGGAGGTCTTGGAGGCAATTAGCACGGGCCTAGAGGATATAGAGGCCCGACTCAACGGCACTCCTGCTCTCCGCCTCAGGCATCGCTTTAAGTGCCATTGCGGTGCATCGGGTCTTGTCGCGCTGCACATCCAGTGTACCAAATGCGGCGGTGAGACCTGGTGGGGCTGGTTCCCAAAGGGATGATTTCCTTTGGCCAAAACCGTGAATGGGTCAATCGTATTGTGGCTGGGGAGGCGATAACGAAGAAGCGATGAAGACATATGTTGAGCCAGAAGAGGTAGAACTACTGGAGAAAGCGGCCACCAATGTCAGGGACCAGCTGCTAATCAGGATTCTCTTCCGTCTTGGCTGCCGCGTGAGCGAAGCCCTGGGCCTGAGGGCGGAGGACATAAACTTCGACGAGGGCACGGTGACCATCCAGCACCTGAAGGCTCGCATAAAGGTCTCTTGTCCCCAATGTAATGCTCGATTGGGTAAAAGCCATACCTTTTGCGCCGGGTGTGGTGCAAGGGTGGAGAAGGTGCTTTCCCAGGAACAGGAGCATCGCCGGATGAGAACCCTGCCTATTGATGACGATACCCTGGAGATGCTGAGGTATTACATCTGCCGCGGCGGGCCGGTCTCTCGAGAAGGTAAGATGGGCATCTTCGGCATAAACCGTCACCGCGCCTGGCAGGTAGTGAGGGACTGCGCCGAGAGGGCTGGCCTCGACGACCTGGTGAACCCGGATACGGGCAAGGGCCGCGGAGTAAGCCCCCACAGATTGAGAGACGCCTTTGCAGTCCACGCCGTGAAGCTCGATGACTCTGGCGATGGGCTCAGGCTTCTCCAGGAGCACCTGGGACATGCCAGCTTCAACACAACCGCGAAGTATAGAAAGGTTGCAGGCGAGGAGCTCCGGCAGTGGTACGAAAGGCTTTGGGACAAGGGGTGTTGAAGTTCTTGATTTTAAGTGAAGGGGAAGCATAGTGGTTCTGCCGCTAAGGCCAGCTAGAGGTGGTTTTCTACGCCCCTTCGGCTGCGGTTGGTTTATCAGGGAGTTCCTCCTAGGCAATAGCCCCAATGGATCACCCAGGATTGACCCCGATGTCGGCGCTCCCCAGGCAGATATCTTTTACCACTATAAGATGGCCCTTCTGCGGGCAATTGCTCTGGACAGAGCTACAAGGGAGGAGGAGCGGCGGGCACGACGTGAGAAACGTGCCATTCGCCCCGAGGAGATCGAGAGGCTCGCTGAAAGATACCTGGCCCGTTTCCCCTACAAGGCCCGAGGTTGCCGCTACCACTCCTTTGTCGTTTACTTTTCCAACCTCCAGAGACTTGGCTGGGTAGAATTTACTGGTAAGGAAGAGCGCTCGGCCTTTCAGGATCACTACCCGCCAGGGCCACCCAGAAGGTATTACCGCCTCACAAGGGCAGGGCGTGAAGCCAGCGATGCTGCCTGGTCTAATCCCTTTCTCGCCCTCTACGGCGAGAGCTAGCGGCATCCCCTAGGCAAGGGCGAGCCCCAAGCGTCATATCTATCGAAATTCCCCTGAAAAATAGCGCCCCCATTTCTTTTGATGAGAATATAGGTTCATTCTTTAATATAACAAAAGGACATTTTGTTCAATCCTAGAGCTGGCAAATTGATTTTGCTGGCTAGCTAGGTGTTCTGGTGAAGCCCAACCTTAACAACGGAATAGGCTTTAGCTAGAGCGCTTGCCTCTAGGAAAGGGGGAAGCGATGAACAAGACCTATACCAAGGGGAGAGGCTATCACCATTGGCTTTGCGTGGTATGTGGGGCGCAACAAAGGGAGCGCATCCCCGACCAGTCGGGGGATGAATACCAGCACAACCCAGCTAACCCTTGGCTGGCGGTTTGCGGGGATTGCAATCGGGGATCGCCATCGGCAAGGATAAGGCTCGGTAACAGCTCCCTTCCCCCAGAGCCTAACCTTACCGAGGAAACCCAAATGCCGGCATTTGAAGGCGTTTGGGGGGAGTTTTGGGAGATAGCCAAGCGCTTCAAGCACAAAGCCCCTTGGCAAGACCGTGAGGACTTGCGCCACAACATCATCATTCGGCTAGTCGAGGTTGCTACCGTCAAACAGGCTAGCGGGGAAGCCTTTACCGAGCTAGGGAAGTTAAGGACTGCTAGCTTCACCGTGCTAGCCTATTGGCGGGATACCAAGCGCAACGGTAGGGTGATAAGCCTCAATACTCAAGTCGAGGATTGGGAGCTTAACCCCACTGAGCTGATAGACACTATCGCCGATGATAGCGCCATAGACCTAGAGGCTTGGGTTGACGCTAGGACTTGGTTACTCGGTTGCCCAAAGAGGCTAGTGGAGGTCGCCCACAAGAGGGCTAGCGGGGTAACCCTAGAGCTTGCCGATAGAAAATACCTTTGCAAATGGCGCAAGCGGGCGCAAAAGAGGCTCTTTTAGGGGTAACGATTTGACCCCCCACTGGAATATACCTAGTGGGAGCGCCAATTATGGCTAGCGTAGCGCAGCATAGAGGGCGCTCACTACTGGGGGATAGAGGTAGCCTTGCCCACTACCTCATATCCTAAAGGGGGGTTTGTGGAACAACTTAATATCGAGGGCAAGCGCTCAGGTGAAGGCTTTGTTTGCCACAGGGAAAGGCTTGTGGGCGCTCTTTCGAGGGCGCAAGCGCTCAAGGTTCGCATTGGCGATATAGAGCTTGGGCGCAAAGGCTTCCTAAATTACTTGAGGGCTTTGGGGGGTTCAAATGTAGTAAAGGTAACCCCTCACGGTAGCGCTAGCGAAGCGCAGGCTACCGCAAAAGGCTTGAGGGTAGTTTGCGGGAGCAATACAGGCTACCTTGAGAATGGAGCGTGGATCACTGAGAAGATAGCGATGTCCGATACTTGCGAGCTTCGGATTTCGCCCTATGTCTCGGTATTCCCTAACCTCGGCTCTCTGGAGTTAGCCGAAGCCTTGGCAAGGGTTATCCCCTTTGCGGCGGGCAAAAAGGATGAGCGACCAGTTTTGAAGTGTATCCGCTTTGCCCAAAGCGATGGGAAACTAACCTTGACCGACTCTGATGGCTATCGCCTTGCCGAAGTAACCCTTGACTTTGAAGTGGGGGAAGGGGAAGCCCTTATCCCCGCCGATGAGATTAAGGGGTTAGTTTCGGCGCTCAAAAAGGCGCATAGGGTTAGGCTAGGCTTCGAGG
>SOJQ01000032.1 GCA_004376075.1 Dehalococcoidia bacterium
GATTTTTTAAAAAGGTAGCATAAATCGGATTTTTCAGTGCTAATGGAGCGCGAAAGCGCGGATTTTCGGCTTTCCCTATGACCAAGGGATTGCTCCAAGACCGCAGCGTGCAGGTCCCATACGAGTTGAACAGAACGTCAGATTGTCTAATGAGGCCTTAAGTAGCAAGTTCATCGGGTTCATAACTTGAAGGTCGCTGGTTCGAATCCACTTCCGCTACCAACGAAATGACGAAGCGCAGGCTCTAAGGTCTGTGTTTTTATCTGTCAATAGCCATTATCCTTGACTTACTCTGTTCAATCAAGAATAATCCCTTTTAGAAAGGATTGAAGGCTGATTCAATGGCTGCAAAATACAGCTACTATATCATTTCTGGATTTATCCCCGTGTATGAACAGCGCCATGGCATGATCATGCAACCAGGCATATTTCGCAATCAGACCGCTAACGAAGCAAAGAATTATTATAGGAGTGTGAGAGCCAAGCTACCTACGACAAGAAAGATTATAGACTTCGACAAAAATACTGCGCTCTACTTTCTGAAATATGATATTGATGACTTAATCATGTTGATTCGAGCGCTAAGATTTATTGACGCGGTAAAAGCCTTTGATGCACTCAGATGCCTAATTGCCTTAGCCTATCACTCGTATAGCGAGAAGGCAGACATAATTCCTTTAAAGCGTAGGCCGAATTTCTCTAAACTAACCATACAGGATTTGGCTACTGTAGCTGGAGCTTTGGATTCAACCCTATTTTCACTTGAAATTCACAGTGGAATTCAAGTTTCAGATATACGAATAACGGACATTAAAGAACATTTGACGAAGGTTTTTCTGAGCTCAGATATACGAAGAGCACTAGCCTGTTTCTATCAGAGCCAAGAAATATACTACACTCATCTTGTTGGTTCTTATGTTGCCGCTCATTCAAGACCAGAACTTATTGGTGCTAGCCGAGAGGAATATAGACAAAACAATTTTCGGTACCAAGAAATGCTATATGCTTCTCTTTTCACATGCTACCGTGGAATTGAAGCAATATATTCAAAGAATTTCAGGACTGATGATTTTAAAAAGGCAAACAGGAAAAATCTGGAATCATATATGGATGCTAAGTTGCCTAATGCCCCTAGTCGCTCACGCTATCGTCTAAGGTTTTATCGTCAACGAGAAGCTCACCCTACTAAACATAAGCTAATTATTAACATGCTCGAAGTGCTTTTCAGGGCTCGAAATCGTGCAGCACATGGTCATTATTGGACACGTAGACACAGATTTGAAACCTTCGGCAGCGACCTTGTAGATGAATCTAAGTTCTTTTTAGCGCATTTAATTTGTAGCGCCCTCGGTTGAACCATCTTAACTGCATCTCCAAGATTATGCCCCACCCCACTCCCGAACCCACAACTTTGCACCATAGTAAAGGGTGAGGCGACAGGATGAACAAACAGCCAGACTGTGACCCAACCAAGCATGGTATAATAGCTCATCGGACACCACATTTCCCGGCAGAGAGGGAGGTGAAGGCCTAGCATGGACAGCAGATTCTTGGGACAAAGGGTCATGGTGCCCAAAGAACCAGGAGAGCCTCAATATGGTACGGTAGTTGGCAAAACGCCCACATTGTTTGCCGTTCGCACTGAGACCGGCGATGTCATAATGGTCGAAAAGAGGTATGCCCTTCGTCTACACTAAAGGGAGAAGGGCACGCCGGGAGCCAAGGAGCGATGAGGATATTCAAAGCGTTGATCCCCTCGTTAGGTATTGGCAATCCTTGGTGAACCCGATAGAGAAACCCAATCTGGATTATTATGCTATATTCTATGAATGCCATGAGCAGGCCTAAGCAACTGATTGTGGGGGTCGATTTAGGAGGCACTAAGATAAGCGCTATACTGGCGGATGACGGCGGCAATATCGTGGCTCGAGACCTCAGAGATACCCAGGCTCAACAGGGGCCGGAAGCGGTGATAAGGCGCATCGTCGAGTCCATCAAGCAAGTAGCATCTGGAGCGGACATCGCTGGCATCGGGATTGGCGCCGCCGGTACCTGTGAGGCCTCAACGGGCATTGTCGCCTCCTCCCCCAATCTACCGGGATGGCGCAACGTTCCTCTAAAAGATATCATTCAGCAAGAGTTGGGCCTTCCCACCTACTTGGACAACGATGCCAACGTGGCAGTTTTAGGGGAGTATTATTTTGGAGCAGGGGGGGGCATCGACAATCTCATCTATGTGACGGTGAGTACGGGAATCGGTGGCGGGCTAATAATCGATGGCAAGCTTTATCGGGGCATATCGGGTAGCGCCGGCGAAATAGGGCACATGACCATCGATGTCAATGGACCCCGTTGCGATTGTGGCAACATTGGCTGCTGGGAGACGCTGGCATCCGGTACAGCCTTAGCCAGAGAGGCAGTGAGGAGGATCGAGGCTGAGGCCCAAACCAGCATCTTGAGCTTTGCCCAGGGCGACATCAAAGAGGTTAGCGCTAAGGCTGTTTTCCTGGCTGCTCAGGAGGGCGATAGGCTGGCCAATGACTTGATTTCGCGGACCGGTTACTATGTGGGGGTGGGCTTAGTCAACCTGGTCAATATCTTCAACCCCGAGCTTATCTTGATCGGGGGCGGATTATCTCAGATGGGCGAGATGCTTTTAGACCCCGCCCTCAGAGTGGTGGAGGAGCGTGCCTTTGAGCTACCAGCCAGGGCAGTTCGCATTGAAATAGCCCGGCTGGGGGCTGATGCCGGGGTATTGGGGGCGGTGGCCCTGTTTCTTCAGGAAAAATCTAAGGAGCGATAGAGCGCCCAGGGATGGCATGTAGCCCGCTAGTGTTCGAGGGCTAATTTTCCCGGGTTCATGATGTTATCGGGGTCGAGAGCCTCTTTTATCCTCTTCATCACCTCCAGACCTTGGCCGAGTTCGCGATCCATGAGGTGGGCCAGTCTCACCCCTACCCCATGGCAATATTCCATGGAGCCACCGAGATCTTGAGCCAGCATCAGTAGTTCATTCACTGCCCCTGCTACGTTGGTGACTGCTTCGCTCTCGGTGAGCGCCAGGTCGACCATGACCAGGGAAAATAGTTCGGGCTGGGTCCAGATGCCGTACTCCAGCAGGTGCACGTGATGCCTGGCCAATATGGCTTTACATTAGATTCATAGACCTCCTCCTTCATAACTCTCCCTCCCACATCGGCTGCTATTGTCTAAAGGGAAGCCTTAGCTTACGAAGAAAGCCAGAGCACATCGCCGCAAAGCCCTGGCGTTCGGGGACGGCTGGAGAAAACGGCGAATTCCTTTTTCTCCTTTGCTAAGATGGTGTCATCACCATGACCTGGATAGACCAGCGTTTCATCGGGGAGGATGAAGAGCTTCTCGGTGATCGACCTGACGATCTGTTCAAAATCGGCGGGCGTCCACGTCTTGCCCGGTCCCCCGGGGAAGAGGGTATCGCCTGAAAGGAGGTGCTTTCCGCTGAGCAAGCACAAACTTCCCTGGGAATGACCTGGGGTATGAATAACCTTTAGGCTCACCGTGCCGAAGCTCACCAGGTCACCATCCTCCAGGGTCAACTCAGGCGGTGAGGGGAGAAAACCCGCCTCCAGCTTGTGGATGGCTACGGGAGCGCCAAGCTTAGCTCGAACCTCCTGAAAAGCCCCGAGATGGTCGAGATGGGTGTGGGTGATTATTATATATTTTACCTCGATCCCTCGGCCTGGGCTAAGATTCGCCATGCCTCGCTGGGGGTATCGACAATAACCCCCTCACCACTTTGGGGACAAGCCACTATATAGCAATTGGTGCCAAAGGGTGCCAACTCCAGTTTCTTGATCCGAATCTCTCCATCGTAGTGCCAAGTCATTTCACCTCCCTATGCGATAAGCTGATATCAAGATAAGCCAAAAGGGAGGCGATGTCAAAGGGCTGATTGTTAAGGGGGCGGAATGGATGCTATACTGGGATGAAGATGAGCTATTCCATCGAGGTCGAAGATTTCCCCAGCTTGGAGGAGCGGTGGCAGGAGCTTCTTCAAGCTTGCCCCCGAGGCAACATCTTTTTGACCCCCCAGTGGCAAAAGGCGTGGTGGCAAGAATTCGGCGCTGGAAGAGAATTACTACTGCTCTCGGTTCGCGGTGGCGCTGAGCTTGTGGGCATCGCCCCCTTGATGCGCCAGGGGGACAACATTTCCTTCATCGGCGATAGCGATGTCTGTGACTATATGGACTTCATAGCTTGCCTGGGTCAAGAATCCGCTTTCCTAGCGCTGCTCCTGGACTATCTTGAAGCGATGAAATGGCATTCCCTCGACCTCCACAGCTTGCTTCCCTACTCCATTGCCCTCAGCCATTTTGTTCCCCTGGCTAGAGCGAGGGGCTACCTGGTGGAGATAACAGGAGAGGATGTCAGCCCCCAGGTTGTCCTTCCCACAAGCTGGGAGGAGTACCTCTCTCAACTAAGCGGGAAGGATCGTCGTGAGCTCAGGCGCAAGCTGCGGCGCCTCTCCCAGGCAGGGCCAGCTCACTGCTACACTGTCGATGATAGAAATAGGCTTCCCCAGGATTTGGAGGACTTCTTCCGTCTATTCAAGCAAAGTGGGAGCGATAAGACGGAGTTTATGACAAGCCAGATGGAGGGCTTTTTCAAAGCGATGGCGCACTCTTTGGCGGAAAAGGGCTATTTGAGGCTATCCTTCCTCGAAGTGGAGGGGGTTCGAGTTGCCACAGCGCTCTGCTTCGACTACGGGAACGAGCTTTATCTCTATAACAGTGGCTATGACCCTGCCTATTCCTCGCTCAGCGTTGGCTTACTCCTCAAGGTTTTCTGCCTCAAGGAAGGCATCATTATGGGGAGGAGGCGCTTCGATTTCCTTCGCGGTGCCGAAGACTATAAATATAACCTGGGCGGGCAGGATGTGCCTGTATATCAGTGCCTGGTCTTAAGGAGATGATCCAGTTTTGGATGTGAAGATGCGCATCGCTCAGCTAAGTGTTCATGGCTGCCCCCTGAGGCCGCTGGGCAAGGGAGATGCCGGTGGCATGAACCTTTATGTTAGGGAGCTCAGCCGTGAATTGGGGAGACGGGGGCATAAGGTGGATGTCTTCACCCGCTGGCACGACCCTAAGGAGCCTGAGGTGATGGGGATAGGGGAGAACGCTCGCCTCATCCATGTGGTGGCCGGCGAGGAGGAGGACATACCCAAGCAGGACATCTATCGCTATCTCCCGGAGTTCCTCACTAACCTTCGCCTTTTCCAGGAGGGAGAAGGGGTCAGCTATGACCTTTTGCACAGCCACTACTGGCTCTCTGCATCGGCGGCGGAAAAGCTCCAACTGAGGATACCGCACGTTGCCTCCTTCCATACCCTGGGCGAGGTGAAGAATCGGGCGCGACCCGAGGAGAGGGAGCCGGAACTGCGCATCGATACTGAAAGAGAGGCGATCGCCACTGCCGACCGTATCATCGCCTTCAGCGATGGGGAGAGGGATGACCTGGTGCGCCTCTACGGGGCAAATCGCGATAGAGTGGAGGTCATCCCCTGTGGGGTGGAACTGGACCTGTTTCGACCTATGGATAAAGGAAAGGCCCGAGGCGAGCTGGGCCTTGACGACACCAAGGTCCTGCTTTTCGCCGGCAGGATCCAACCGCTTAAGGGGCTCGACATCCTTCTTAAGGCGGTGGCTTGCCTTGATCCCAGTGACCTATGCCTGCTCATCGTAGGCGGGGATGGGGAGGGTGGTGAAGTAGCTCGGTTACGCTCCCTGGCTGGTGAACTGGGCATTGCCGAGAAGGTGGTCTTTTTGGGGGCTGTGGAACATGAAAGGATGCCTCTGTTCTATAATGCGGCCAACGTTTGCGTGGTACCTTCCTATCATGAAAGCTTCTGTCTGGTGGCCATTGAGGCGCTAGCATGTGGCACCCCAGTGGTGGCATCGCGGGTTGGCGGGCTGGCGACCACAATTCGCCATGGGGAAACCGGCTACCTGATTGCGGAGCTTTCTGCCGGGGCTTTTGCCCGGCGCCTCCAGTTGCTCCTCGACGACGAAGAACTGCAGCGAAGGATGGGAGCCGCGGCACGAGCCTGGGTGGCGAAATATAGCTGGTCGGCGGTCGTCGATCGGGTTCTTGAGGTTTATCGCTCGCTAGTCAAAGCTTAGCTCAAGGTCTTTTGATACCACAGGATTATCCCCTTCCTTCTAAAGCCCACCGACCGATAGAGCTTCGTGGCGACAGGGTTCCTGCTGTCCACGGTAAGCTCTATCGCCCCCATACCTCGCCTTTGTAGGTAGTCGATTCCTGCCAGCAGCACCGCTCGACCTAGCCCCTGACCACGATATAAGGGATCCACCCCCATCATTCGGATGTATCCCTTTCCTTTTTCTACAGGATCGTCCATGGTCAGGCAATAGCCCACAACCCTCTCCCCTTCAGTGATGAAGATAATGCCCTCACTGTGGCAAAGGCTCATATTTAAAAGGTAGCGGATCTGCTCCACTGTGTTGGGGCGAAAGCCCCAGCTACCGGCGAAGGCGAGGTTCTGAAGGGTACAAAGCCTCTTCTCATCGCCGGGGAGGTAATGGCGAAGTTGAAAGCCCTGAGGAAGGTGCAGGGATTCTCTATACCTCTTAAGACCCATCTGCCAGCGGCGGCGGACGAGCTTAAACCCCCTTTCCTGAACCAGTCGCTGGATATCTTTGCTTTGCTGTGGGAGAGCAAGGTGAACCAGCTTCGCCCCCATCGCTCGGCTTTGCTCTAGGGCGATCTCCATTAGCCTTTTGCCCACACCGCGACGGCGATAGTCGGGGTGAACCGCGCCATCGAGGATCACCCTCCCGACCTCCAGCTCGGGGAAGATGTCGGCATAGCCCACCAGAACGCCATCCTGCTCAGCAAAGAAAAGGTCCTCCTCTGGATGATAGCCCGGCTGCCCCAGGCATTCCTTCATGTGCTCTAAAGATATAGCCTTACCTAGCCTGTCGACCCTATCTATCTCGTTGACCAGCTGAACATAGGCACCAAGATCGCTGGGGCGAAAATTGCGGATTGAAATCCTTCCTTTGTCTTCCATTGTCTTCCATTTCCCTTGGGTTTATTGTAGCCGAACCATCACTATGA
>SOJQ01000061.1 GCA_004376075.1 Dehalococcoidia bacterium
TTAGTAACCTCCGCCTTCACCTCCTTTTTCACCTCTTCCCGCTTCTCCTCATTGTTACCCATTGCCTCCTCCTTCTAATTGTTTAATTCGAGCGTTTAGCAAGCCAAGAAAGCCTGCCAGGGTTGCATTGAGCACATTGACCAGGGCGGAGATAGCCCCTTGCATCCCGCCCAATAGCCTGGCGATCAAAACCTCCCTTGGGGGCAAGGTGGCCAGCGCCGTTACCTCAGAGGCGCTAAGGACCCTGCGGTCAAGAAGCCCCCCCCTAATCCTGAGCTCCGCCTTTGAGGAGCGGATATAATCGATTAAGGCTTTGGCGGGCTCGGTGACATCGCCGTAACCGAAGGCGATGGCTGTCGGACCCTCGATGATGCTGATGAGCCCCTCTTTGTCCACCTCGGCGGCGGCAAAACGGGCCAGGGTGTTCTTCACCACGCGGTATTCCATCTCCCCCTGGCGCAGTCTTCGACGCAATTCGGTCATCTCAGCCACCGATAGCCCACGGTAGTCGGTGGTGATGACAATGTTGCACCGAGAGAGCTTCTGGGCAAGCTCCCTGACCGCCTCCTCCTTCTTATCCCGGCGCATAGTCACCTCCAAATAAAGAATCCCTGCGCCATAGACACAAGGACTCCCTCTATCGCCTCGGCGGGTTATTAAGCCCTAAAGGCACCCGCTGTCTATGGCGCTTTTCTATTATATCATAGAAGGCTAGGGGGCGCGCATCGCCAGGGTGGGCTTCAGGTCGAGCTTGATCCCAGGCCCCATAGATGTGGTTAGGGAAGCGCTCCTGATGTATTGCCCCTTAGCGCCGCTGGGCCTGGCTTTCATTATGGTCTCCACCACCGTTGCCAGGTTTTCCAGAAGCTTATCATCGTCGAAGCTCAACTTACCCAGAGGAAGGTGGATGATCGCCGTCCTGTCCATCCTGAATTCCACTCGACCCTTTCTGGCATCGCCGATGACCCTCGGTAGGTCCTGGGGAGGGACGATGGTCCCCGATTTGGGATTGGGCATAAGCCCACGGCGACCGAGGGTCTTGCCTAACTTCGAGACCTTTCCCATTACATCGGCGGTGGCGATAGCGACATCGAAATCGAGCCAGCCCTCCTCGATCCTCTTCACCAGGTCATCGCCACCGACATGGTCAGCCCCAGCCTCCTCAGCGATTCTCACCGCCTCACCCTGGGTGAAAACGAGAACCCTCACCCTTTTCCCCAGCCCGTGAGGGAGGAGAACCACGCCCCTCACCTGCTGGTCGGCATGACGGGGGTCGAGATTCATATGAAGGTGGAGCTCCACCGTTTCATCGAAATTGGCATAGGATGCCTTCCTTGCCAGCTCGATGGCCTCCTTGGGGTCATAGAGCCTATTGCGGTCCACCACCTTGGCCGCCTCCTGATATTTCTTGCCATGCTTCGCCATTATTCCACCTCGATCCCCATGCTTCGTGCCGTGCCCTCGACCATCCTCATCGCCCCCTCGACGTCGGCGGCATTGAGGTCCTTCATCTTAAACTCTGCGATCTGGCGAACCCTCTCCCGGGGGAGCTTCCCGATCTTTTGCACGTTTGGGATGCTGCTCCCCTTCTCCACACCGAGCGCCCTTCGCAGGAGGTCGGCGACGGGCGGGGACTTGAGAACAAAGGTGAAGGAACGATCCTCATATATGGTGATCTCCGCGGGGACGATGGAGCCCGCCTGGGAGGCGGTGCGCTCATTATAATCCTTGCAAAAAGCCATTATGTTGACGCCATACTGCCCCAGGACCGGACCCACCGGAGGGGCGGGGCTTGCCTGCCCCGCGGGAAGCTGAAGCTTAATCACCGTCTTGATCTTCTTTGCCAATCTCTTTCTCCTTGATCACCTTTCCAAAAAGCTTCGCACCCCTTGCTCGAACGCGGCGGGATTCTCCTGGGGAGGCATAGGGGGCGCCCCCTCGATCTCCACCACGCAGATGCGGCACGCGCCGATCTGGTGCACCC
>SOJQ01000014.1 GCA_004376075.1 Dehalococcoidia bacterium
GGAAACATGCCCGAGGCGGTGCGAATCCTGAAGGACAAAAATAGCCTTCCCGGCATCTGTGGGCGGGTCTGTCCCCAGGAGACACAATGTGAGGCCACTTGCTCCCTGGCCAAGAAGGGCGCCCCAATAGCTATCGGTCGCCTGGAGCGCTTTATCGCCGACTGGGAGCTTAGCCAGGGAGAAATGGAAAAGCCTGAACTTGCCAGGCCAACGGGAAAGAGGATCGCCATTGTGGGGTCGGGACCGGCGGGGCTTACCGCAGCCGCCGACCTGGCCAAGTTGGGGTATGAGGTCACCATCTTTGAGGCTCTCCATATCGCCGGTGGCGTACTGATGTATGGCATCCCCGAGTTCAGGCTGCCCAAGGACATCGTCCAGGTTGAGGTGGACTATGTGAAATCCCTGGGTGTGGAGATCAGGCTGGACTCCGTGATGGGCAAGACCTTCACCGTCGACGAAATCCTGGGGGATGGCTACAGCGCCGTCTTTCTGGGCACGGGGGCGGGACTGCCCATGTTCCTAAATATCCCCGGTGAGAACCTCAACGGTGTCTATTCCGCCAATGAATTCCTCACCAGAACCAACCTGATGAAGGCCTATCTCTTCCCCGAATACGACACCCCTCTCAAGGTGGGGCGGAGGGTGGCGGTGGTAGGTGGCGGCAATGTTGCCATGGATGCCGCAAGATGCGCCCTCAGGCTTGGCGCCGAGGAGGTCTATATCGTCTATCGGCGTTCCGAGGCTGAGATGCCGGCGCGGCGGGAGGAGGTGGAAAACGCCCAGGAGGAGGGCATTATCTTTAAGCTTCTCACCAACCCCAAGAGATTTTTGGGCAATGATCAGGGTTGGGTGGTGGGCGCGGAATGCTACGAGATGGAGTTGGGGGAGCCCGACGAGAGCGGCAGGCGCCGTCCCATTGTCAAGCCGGGGAGCGAGTTCATCATCGATGTTGACATCGTAGTGGTGGCCTTGGGCACCACCCCCAATCCTCTAGTGCCCACCACTACCAAAGGTTTGGAGGTCACCAGGCAGGGCACAGTGGTTGCCGATGAGGAGACAGGAATGACAAAGAAGCCCTGGGTGTGGGCGGGGGGCGATGTGGTCACTGGGGCTGCTACCGTGATCAGCGCCATGGGGGCTGGCAAAAGGGCAGCCGCCTCCATTGATGCGAGCCTGAGAGGCTAATCAAATAAGGTCAAACAAAGAGCGAGGAAAGCCCCGCCAGCGTGGCGGGGCTTTCCGTTGTTATTGAGGGCATTTTTTAGTAGAATAAGCCAAAGGTTGAAAAAATGACACCTCTAAGACAGCAATACCTCAGGATCAAACAAAAGTACCCCGAAGCCATCGTCTTCTTCCGCCTCGGGGACTTTTACGAGACCTTTGACCAGGATGCCAAGGTTGCCTCCAAGGAGCTGGAGATCGTGCTCACCTCCAGGGAGATGGGCAAGGGAAAGCGCGTCCCCATGGCAGGCATCCCTTTCCATGCCCTGGATAACTACCTCGCTAAACTGATAAATAAGGGCTATAAGGTTGCCATCTGCGAGCAACTGAGCGAGCCCAAAGCCAAAGGGCTGGTGGAGCGTGATGTCATTCGGGTGGTAACGCCGGGCACCGTTGTTGAGCCCGAGCTTCTGGAGGGGAAGGCAAACAACTACCTCGCTGCCATAGTTGCTGAGGGGGAGGAGGTGGGCATCGCTTATGTTGACATAACAACAAGCGAGTTCGCTACCACTCAGGTTCACCATCAGCGTGCCACATCTGAGCTAGAGCGCCTGCGCCCCTCCGAGATTCTTCTCCCCCGCGGCTCCGATTTCGCCGAATCGTCGCTTCCCTCTCCAGTGACCCCTCTCGATGAGCAGTGTTTCGAACTGGAGACCGCTCGCCAGCTTCTACTTAGCCACTTCGGAGCCTCATCACTCGAGGGGTATGGCTGCGCCCAGCTCCCCCTGGCGATAAAGGCCGCTGGCGCCAT
>SOJQ01000089.1 GCA_004376075.1 Dehalococcoidia bacterium
GAGGTGCTGGATGAACCCAATATAAGACTCTATCCTCAACCCTGGTCGGTGTCCGGCTCTGACGAGGTCTTCGTGGGGCGCATCCGCCGCGACGCATCACATAGCTGCGGACTAGCGATGTGGGTGGTTGCCGATAACCTCAGAAAGGGAGCAGCCCTCAATGCCATTCAGATCGCTGAGACCATGATCGAAAGGGGCTGGATATAGTGGTAAAGATTGGCCGACTGTTTACTGCCATGGTAACCCCCTTCGATGAGGAGGGCGGGGTGGATTATGAGCAGGCAAAGAGGCTCTCCCTGGCTCTGTTGGACTCAGGTAGCGATGGATTGGTGGTTTCAGGAACCACAGGGGAGTCCCCTACGCTCACTAAGGAGGAGAAGCTACGTCTCTTCGCTGAGGTGAAGGCGGCGGTGGGCAACCGTGGAGCGGTGATGGCAGGCACCGGCAGCCATAGCACCGCTGAAAGCGTGGAGCTGACCAAGGAGGCGGAGGGGATAGGTGTCGACGCCATCCTGCTCGTCGTTCCTTATTATAACAAGCCGCCCCAGGAGGGGCTCTTCGAGCACTTCAAGGCCATCGCCCAGGGCACAAGCCTGCCCTGCATCCTCTATAATGTGCCCAGTCGAACGGTGACCAACCTCGCCGCCGAGACTGTGATCAGGCTGAGCGAGATCGATAACATCGTGGGCATAAAGGAGGCCAGCGGCAATCTGGATCAGATCGCCAAGATCATCGCTGGCGGGGGCAAAGACTTCCTCCTCTATAGTGGCAATGACAGCGATACATTGCCCATTTTGGCTTTGGGAGGCTATGGGGTGATCAGCGTTGCCTCCCATCTTGTCGGTGCCCAGATCAGGGAGATGATGGAGAAGTTCCTCGCCGGCAAGGCAAGCGAGGCTGCCGAGATCCACCGCAGCTTGCTCCCCCTAATTAACGCCCTCTTCGTTGTCTCCAACCCCATCCCTGTTAAATACGCTCTGAACCATGTAGGCTTTCGGGTGGGCAAGCCTCGCCTGCCCCTCACCGAGCTCGATGAGAAGTCGGCGGCGCTGATAGAGGCGACGCTTAAGAACTATCGCATCGATCTACCTTTAGCGGCAAAGCCTTGATTCAAACTAGGCGCTGCAAAAAATCGCAACGATGAGACAGCCACAATAGGATTGCCGAGATAGGGCATCCAGTTCGAAAAATGGCGAAGATAGAATTTGTTCCTGGGATCCAGACTCCAAATGTAAACTGGTGGCAGACGGAAAATAGCTGGTGCTCAAATTCCTATCTAGTGCTGCAAGGGCACACCCTATACATCGTAGATTCCGGGATTGGCTCCCTTCATCGCACCGGGCTCTTGAAAGCGATCACAAAGTTTCGGGATGCCCAAAGGGTCTATCTGCTCAGTACCCACTGGCACCTCGATCACACGGGCAATGGCATGATCCTGGGGGAATTGGACCTTAGATTCCCCGAAGTTCACTATTGCATCCCTGAGATGGCGAAAGAGGATATGCAGCGTTTCATGGAAAGCTCCGATGCCTCTGTCGATGTAGACATGGGGCTTGGGAGAGCGGAATGGCTCGGGGAGGCTGATAGGGAGGAATTCGATCTTGGTGGCATACCTTTTACGGGCTGGAAGGTGGAGGGAGCATATTTGCTGTCCACACCGGGACACTCGCCGGACTCCTTATCCATATACCTAAAGGGCGAAAAAGCGGTCTTCCCTGGCGATCTAGTGTGGTATGTGAACCCCAATCAGATGGAGGGCAGCATCGATTCATTGCTCCAGAGCATAGCCAAGCTCAAAGCCCTGGTGACGGTGGAGGGGATCGATTACCTGGGGGGAGGTCATTTCCTTCCCATAGAGGGCAAGCAAAAGATCATCGATTATATATCGGACTACGAGGAAAAGGAGAGGGTGCTCCTCTCTGGGCTGGAGGAGGTGGTTGCGGGCAAAGACAGGGTGAGCGTGGACCACTGCCTGGGGAGGCTGAGGGAGAGCGACCACCCTGCGCTAAAAGAAGCGCTGAGGATCAACTTCCCCTATTCTCCCAGCTACCTCCACAGGTTCATCCGCGTCTTCTTGCGGGAGAAGGGATGGCATGAGGTTGAAAAGGGGACCTGGAGGCTCATTATATAACTTCCCTCACCACGATGGTCTGCTCCCGCCTCGGACCCACGGAGATGAGGTCGATGGGGCAGGCGATAAGCTCCTCCAGCCTCCTCACATAGGAGCGAGCCTCCGGAGGCAAATCCTCAAAGCGACGAAGCATGTTTATGTCGCTTTGCCAGCCGGGAAGCTCCTCGTAGATCGGTTCGCACCTCGCCAGAAGGCCAGAGTTTGAGGGGGGATTTTGCAAGGTATTCCCATCCAGTTTGTACGCGGTGCAAATCTTGAGCGAGGGCAAGGCATCGAGGATGTCAAGGCGGGTGAGGGCAGCCCCGGAGAAGCCATTGATTCGGGCACTGAACCGACCGATCACAGCGTCGAACCAGCCACAGCGGCGTGGGCGTCCTGTGGTGGTGCCATACTCGTGGGCTCGCTCCCTGATAAGCTCCCCGGTCTCATCGAAGAGCTCTGTGGGCAGGGGGCCGCTCCCCACCCTGGTAGTGTAGGCCTTAAACACACCGATGACCCTCTCGATTTTCACCGGGCTCAGCCCCAGTCCGGAGCAAGCGCCCCCTGCCATGGAGGAGGTGGAGGTAACATAGGGGTAGGTGCCAAAGTCGATGTCCAGCATTGTCCCCTGCGCCCCTTCTAGCAAGACTATTTCCCCCTTTTCCAGTGCCTGCTCCACCATCAAATTGGTTTCCCTGATGAAGGGGGCAAGGAGTTGCCCATAGTGGCAGTAATTATCATAGATTTCCTCCAAAGATAGAGGCTGAGCCTCATAGACTCTGGTCAGGATGCGGTTCTTAAGGTCCAGGACAAAGCGAAGTCTCTCATAAAAGGCCTCCTTCTCCAGGAGGTCTCCGGTGCGAATTCCCAGCCGAGCTGCCTTATCCATATAGCAGGGACCTATCCCCTTCCTCGTCGTCCCTAAAGCGCCACCGCCCCGCGATTCCTCCTCCAGGCCATCGAGAAGGGTGTGATAGGGCATGATCAGATGAGCACGGTCGCTAATAAAGAGCCTATTCACCTCCACGCCGCGCTTTTTGAGCTCACCGATTTCCTCAAGGAGCACCGCGGGGTCGATGACCACGCCATTGCCGACAATGCAGGTAACCTCAGGGTGAAATATACCCGAGGGGACGAGATGCATCCTGAACTCACCACAGGGGTTAAGTACGGTGTGGCCGGCGTTGTTCCCCCCGGAGAAACGCACCACCATGTTCGCCTTCTCCGCAAGCAGGTCAACGATCTTCCCCTTCCCCTCGTCTCCCCATTGAGCGCCAATAACAGCGATTGCTGGCATCTGATCCTCCTATTGCAAAAGCTAATAAGTTCTGCTATTTTGTTCCCCAGCTTCAAAGTATACCAGATGGGGCGCTATTTGATAAGGGGGGCGAAAATGAATATTGACAAGCTTGACGAAAGATGATAACTTTATCTAGCTACTTTAAAAAACTACGTAGTTTTTTCAGATAATAGCGATTATCTGAAAAAGGAACCCAGTTTGAAAAAGCCCGAGTGGCGCAATGGTAGCGCAACCGACTTGTAATCGGTAGGGTAGCGGTTCGAATCCGCTCTCGGGCTGGGGAAAGGGCAGCGATGGGCAGTGCCTATGATAGCGGTAATACCCTTCGCCAAGATATTGGGTGAAATTCGAAAAAAGGCGGGGTGGGTGAGTGGCTAATACCAGCAGACTGTAAATCTGCCGCCTAAAAGGGCTACGTAGGTTCGAATCCTACCCCCGCCACCATATGGTCTCAGGGCTCTTCCAAGGATAGGCGTTTACATATCAATAGCGGCATCAGTTGAGGTGCGGCTTTATAATCAGTACGAAAAGGTTCGAAAAAAGGCCCACATAGCTCAGTGGTAGAGCACGTTCTTGGTAAGAACGGGGTCGCCAGTTCGAATCTGGCTGTGGGCTCAATAGAGGAGGGAAAATGGCAAAGAAGGTGTTTGAAAGAAAGAAACCCCATTGCAATGTGGGCACCATCGGGCACGTGGACCACGGCAAGACCACGCTGACATCGGCGATGACTTTGGTGCTTTCCAAAGTGGGCCCCACCCAGTTTCGACACTTCGACTCCATCGATAACGCCCCTGAGGAGAAGTCGAGGGGACTCACCATCGCCATCGCCCATATCGAGTATGAGACAGATAAGCGCCACTATGCCCACATCGATTGCCCCGGTCATGCCGACTATATCAAGAATATGATCACCGGGGCGGCGCAGATGGATGGTGCCATATTAGTGGTGAGCGCCCCCGACGGCCCCATGCCTCAGACAAGGGAGCACCTCCTTTTAGCGCGCCAGGTAGAGGTGCCCTCTGTTTTGGTCTGCCTTAATAAGGTGGATGCCATGGAGGACGAGGAGCTACTGGAGCTGGTGGAGATAGAGATGGGGGAGCTGCTCACCAAGTATGGATTCCCCGGAGAGGAGACCCCCATCGTGCGGGTGAGCGCCCTCAAGGCCTTGGAGTGCGGCTGCGCGAAGAGGGATTGTCAGTGGTGCGGCGGCGTATGGAAGCTCCTTGATGCTATAGACGATTACATACCAACCCCGGAGCGCGCCAAGGACAAGCCCTTCTTGATGCCTATCGAGGACGTCTTCAGCATTAAGGGGCGAGGCACGGTGGTCACCGGTAGGGTGGAGCGGGGCATTGTCAAGCCCGGAGACGAAGTGGACATCGTGGGCATAAGGGAGCTGAGGAAGACGGTGGTAACCAGCATTGAGATGTTCCACAAAATCCTGGCCGATGGCGAGCCTGGCGAGGCCATCGGTTGCTTGCTCAGGGGGGTAGAGAGGGATGATGTGACGCGGGGCATGGTATTGGCAGCGCGGGGGTCAATGAAGCCCCATTCCGAGGCCCAGGCTGAGGTATATGTATTGACCAAGGAGGAAGGGGGCAGGCATACTCCCTTCTTCAGCGGCTACAGGCCCCAGTTCTATATCAGAACCACCGATGTCACCGGGATCATCCAGTTGCCTGAGGGGGTGGAGATGGTCATGCCCGGCGATAACGTAAGGATGACGGTGAAGCTCGTCGAGCCGGTAGCCTTAGAGGAGGGGCTCAGGTTCGCCATTCGTGAGGGTGGCAGGACCATCGGGGCTGGTGTTTTCACCAGGACCCTCGACTAGGTGGATGTCAATTGGCAAAGAAGGGGAGTCCCAGGATTATCATTCATCTGGCCTGCACCGAGTGCAAGGAGAGAACATATACGACGACGAAGAATAAGAAGAATGACCCAGAGCGACTGGAGCTCAGGAAGTATTGCCCTCGCTGTCGCACTCACAGGATTCATAGGGAGGTTAGGTAGGCTTCATGAGACGCCAGGACGCAGCGAAAGTTCCCATTATCTCAAGGCTCAGCAGTTACTTTCGCGAGGTTATAGGTGAGCTAAAGAAGGTGGTTTGGCCTACCAGAGAGGAGACAAGGCGGCTAACCATAATGGTGATCATCGTCGCTGCTGTGGTAGGGCTTTTTCTGGGTGCCATCGATCTGGGTTTCACTCACCTGGTTAATCTGTTTCTAGGAGGATGAGGGCTAAATCGGTGGGAGAAGTGGGCTAGAAACCCCCTAGCGGGGTTTTCCTTTTG
The DNA here is from genome assembly GCA_004376075.1 of Dehalococcoidia bacterium. Classification (GTDB taxonomy): domain Bacteria; phylum Chloroflexota; class Dehalococcoidia; order E44-bin15; family E44-bin15; genus E44-bin26. The sequence goes on from SOJQ01000089.1 coordinate 5,701, forward strand.
AGGGGGGAAAGCATGGGAGACGAGGACAAGCAGTGGTATGTGGTTCATACCTACTCTGGATATGAGCAGCGGGTCAAGACCAACCTGGAGCATCGGATAAAATCTATGGATGCCGAGGACAAGATCTTCCAGGTGGTGATACCTACTGAGGATGAGATCGAGATCAGGGATGGGCAACGGCGCACCGTGGCTAAGAAGGTCTTCCCTGGCTACATGCTCGTCGAGATGGTGATGACGGACGAGAGCTGGAATGTGGTCAGAAACACCCCTGGGGTTACCGGTTTTGTGGGCCTTGGAACCAAGCCTGTCCCTCTGGAGGAGGGGGAGGTCAGGGTCATCTTCAACCACATGAGGGCGGAGACGCCCCGCATCAAGGTTGGTTTCAGCAAGGGGGAGAGCATCAGGGTGATCGATGGTCCCTTTATCGATTTCATCGGCGTTGTCGATGACATCAACCCTGAGAAGGGCAAGGTAAAGGTTCTCATCTCCTTCTTCGGCCGGGAGATCCCTGTGGAGCTCGACTTCCTTCAGGTGGAGAGGCTCTAGGATGGTGAAACCCCAGGATAAATATCTTCTTGTCAACGGCCTAAGGCTTCACTATCTCGATTGGGGCAGCGAGGGCGAGCAAGCAATGCTGCTCTTACATGGCTTCACCACCCTGGCCCACGCCTGGGATTTCTTTGCCCCCACCTTTCAGGACCGCTATCATGTCCTGGCACTGGATCAGCGGGGTCACGGTGAAAGCCAGTGGTCAAAGAATGCCACCTACACCACTGAGGATCATCTGGTGGACATCGCCGGCTTCGTCGATGCCCTGAATCTGGAAAAATTTGTTCTGGTGGGCCATTCCATGGGCGGTAGAAACGCAATAATGTATACTGGCTGCTTTGCTGATAGGGTGGCACGCCTCATCCTGGTGGATAGCCGCCCCGATAACGACCCAGTAGCCTCGGAGGCATTGAGGCGGCTCTTGATCAATATCCCGGAGGAGATAGGCTCCATCGATGAGCTTGCCACGGAGCTGGTACAGCTCTACCCTTACCTCTCCCTGGAGATGTCCCGTCATCTGGCCAGCCATGGTCTGAGGGAGATGGCCGACGGCAAATTTTGCCCCAAATACGACCTCAGGATGAGGGAGCAATCGGAGCGAGCGGGCTATGGGGTGAGCGACCTCTGGCTCTTCTTTGAGCAGATCACTTGCCCCACCCTGATCATCCGCGGCGAGGAGAGCCCTATCCTCTCCCGGGAGACCGCTCAGAGGAT
>SOJQ01000031.1 GCA_004376075.1 Dehalococcoidia bacterium
TCCAGGGAGATTATCTTGAACCCTATAGCCCCTCACCCCACCTTTGCCAATGCCTTGGTGCTTCCCCCCACGGCCATCGTGGAGTTGACGGTGGCCACCGACCACCAGGCGATGCTCAGCATCGATGGGCAGATCGACCTTGCCCTGGAGAGCGGCGACAGCATCAGGGTCATGCTTAGTCCCCATGTTACCCGTTTTCTAAGGGCTCAGCCAGCGACCTTTTTCTATAGTAGTTTGATGCAGAGATTGGGGCAGAGATGAAAGTGGAGAAGGCACGCATTGGCGACATACCTCAGATACAAAGGCTGGTTAATTACTTCGCCGATAAGGGGGAGATGTTGCCCCGCGCCTTGAGCGAGCTCTATGAGAACATCAGGGACCTCTTTGTGGTCAGGGATGGCGATGAGGTGGTTGCCTGTGCTGCCCTCCATGTATTCTGGTCGGACCTGGCCGAGATCAGGGCCGTTGCTGTGGCCGAGGAGATACAGGATAAAGGGGCTGGTGCCTTGCTTGTCCAGGCTTGCCTTGAGGAGGCGAGAAGCCTGGGCATCGACACCATATTCTGTCTCACCTATAAACCCGATTTCTTTGCCCGGCTTGGCTTTCGTCAGGTGGACAAGATGGAGCTGCCGCGCAAGATTTGGGGGGAGTGCCTGAAATGTCCCAAGTTCCCCGACTGCGATGAGGTGGCCTTGGTTTATCGATTGGAGCGTTAGCAGTTGAGGGAGGAGCGAACCTTAGAGAGCAAGCGAATATACGAGGGGCGCCAGGTCAAGCTTCGCCTGGATACGGTGGTGCTTCCCTCAGGGAGGAAGACAACGCGGGAGGTGGTGGAGCATGTCGATTGTGTCGCTGTTGTTGCCATAGATTCAGAGGATAATGTTCTCCTGGTGCGTCAGTTTCGTAAGCCTGCGGAGAGGGTGCTACTGGAGATCCCCGCTGGGGGCATCGAGCCTGGTGAACAGCCTATCCAGTGCGCCCTTAGAGAGCTGGAGGAGGAGACAGGATATATTGCTGGGAAGCTGGAGAGGCTCGGTGGTTTCTACAGTAGTCCCGGCTTTTGCACCGAATATTTGTATCTGTTCTTGGCGACGGAGCTTCAGCAGGGTAGGCGTGGTGCCAAGGAGGATGAGATTATCGAGGTGGTGCCCATCCCTCTGGCAGAGATCGCAAATCTTATCTCATCGGGCGAGATTTGCGATGCCAAGAGCATCGCTGGCTTTTTCGCCCTCCTCAGGTATCGCGGGGCGAATCCCTTTGCATAAAAGGGGCGTAGAAAGGAAAGACGGTGAGGATATGCCTCCTTTGCAACAGGGGTAACATGTACTGCGGTGGTCAGGGGGTTTACCTTTATTACTTATCTCGGGAGTTGCAGAGACTGGGTCATGAGGTTCATGTAATTGTCGGTCCTCCCTATCCCTATATCGCTGAGGGGATAGCGGAACATAGGGTTGAAAACCTGAACTTCTTTGAGTTCGGCTTCCCCAAAGAAGCCCCCTTTAAGGTCTTTACCCCCCTCAACCTCTACGAGCTGGCGGCGACAAGGCTTGGGATGTTCACCGAGATGTTCTCCTTCAGTATCAGGGCCTATCAGAAATTGCGCCAGCTCCTTCCCGATAACCGCTTCGACATCATTCATGACAATCAGACCCTGGGCTATGGAATACTGTTGATGAAGGCCTTCGAAATCCCTATCGTGGCCACGGTGCACCACCCCTTACCCATCGATAGAAGGACCGATCTTGCCCATCTGGACAGGGCGTGGGAGAGGTTCGGCCGGATAATGTTCTATCCCTTCTTGATGCAGCATCTGGTGACTAAAAGGATGGATCGGGTGATCGCCGTCTCCGCGAGTGCTGCCGAGGAGACAAAGAATACCTTCAAGGTTCCTCAGAGCAAACTGAGGGTGGTTCACAATGGCATCGATATAAATATGTTTAGGAGGTTGGATGGGGAGAGGAAGGAGCAGGGTCGCCTCATCATCGTTGCCAACACCCTGGATCGCAAAAAGGGAGTCATCTATTTGCTGAGAGCCCTTCAGCTTTTAAAGGAAAAGATCGATGTGAAATTGACCATAGTTGACCGTGGGGCTCCCGACAATGAGTATACCCCGGCATTGGTGAGGAGATATGGGCTTGAGGAAAGGGTCACCTTTACCGGGAGGGTGGATGTGGAGGAGCTGGTCAGGTGTTACAGCACGGCGGAGGTGGCGGTGTTCCCTTCCCTTTATGAGGGCTTCGGTATTCCCGCTGCCGAGGCGATGGCCTGCGGCCTTCCGGTGGTGGCGACCACTGCCGGGGCACTCCCCGAGGTGGTGGAGGGTGGCAAAAGTGGTATTTTAGTGCCACCGAGGGACCCATATGCCCTGGCTGAGGCCATCGAGCGGCTACTTGGGGATGAACCACTTAGGCGGGCGATGGGGGAAGAGGGGAGGAGGAGGGTGGAAAGGCACTTTACCTGGGAGGAGGCGGCGAGGAAAACCCTGGATGTATACCAGGAGGTCCTTTAAGTGCTCACCGTGAATTTCGATCTCTTTCCCATAGAAAGCGGCGATAGATTTTTGGATGTGGGCTGCGGCGAGGGAAGGCATAGCTTTGAAGCATGCCGACTCAATCATTGTACGGTATGTGCCCTGGATATGGATGACCTGAGCCTGAGAAAGACCCACTACGTTTTGCACTATATGGACACGCAGCGGGTTTCCAAGGGGAGGTGGAATGTGATGCGCGCTGACGCCCTAAACCTCCCCTTTAAGGATGCCTCTTTCGATAAGATAATCTGCGCCGAGGTTCTGGAGCATTTGGCCGACGATGAGCGAGGGATCAGGGAGCTGGTAAGGATATTGAAGCAGGGTGGGGCAATGGCAGTTACTGTGCCCACCTACCTCTCGGAGACCGTCTGCTGGGCGCTAGATAGGGACTATTATAACCATCCCGGTGGCCATGTCAGGAAGTATAAAGCCCAGGAGTTGATGAATTCCCTGCGCCGCAACAATCTGGCAGTATATGCCATCCGCTACGAGCATGCCTTCCATTCCATCTATTGGTTCCTTCGTTGTGTGTTCGGGCTTAGGAATGAGGATGCCTCGATTCCGTCTCTTTACTACAAATTCTTGGAGATGCAGATAGTCACCAGGTCTAGGTTTGTTCACCGCATGGAACGAATCTTAAATTTTTTCTTCCCTAAGAGCATGGTCATCTATACAAGGAAGATTTAGCAAAAGGAGGGAGCCAGGGGGTGAAGATATGTCTCCTTTGCTATCGGGGGAATAAGTATTGTGGTGGTCAGGGGGTTTACCTCTATTACTTATCTCGGGAGTTTCAGAGGCTCGGTCACGAGGTCGATGTAATGGTAGGCCCGCCCTATCCCGATATTGTCGATGGGATCAGGGTGCATAAGTTGGAAAGCCTGAACCTCTACGATCGGAAGAATGAGGGAGGCAGTTTTCTCCCCAGGGGGAATCCCCTGCGCATCTTTACCCCCGTTAATTTCTTTGAGCTCGCCGGAACAAAGCTGGGAATGTTCCCTGAAATGGTTACCTTCAGCATCAGGGCCTATTTGAAGGTGCGAGAGCTTCTGCCCCATCATCGCTTCGATGTCATCCATGATAATCAGTGCCTGGCCTATGGCTTGCTTCCGATGAGGACCTTGGGGGTGCCCCTGGTCGCCACCATCCATCACCCCCTGCCTATCGATACCAAGGCTGACCTGGCTCAGGCGCGAAACGAGTGGGAGAAGATCAAGCGAATCCTCTTCTACCCTCCCATGATGCAGGGCATTGTTGCCAGGAGGCTGGATGGGATAATCACCGACTCCAGGAGCTCGGCACATGAGGTGAGCAGGCTGTTCAAGGTGCCCCAGAGCAAAATAAGAATGGTCTACCCTGGGGTCGATACCAATGTTTTTAAGAGGTTGGATGGGCATCGAAAGGAGCAGGGTCGCCTGATCATGGTAGGCAGAACGGGAGATCGAAAGAAGGGCATTCTTTACCTGCTTCAGGCCCTAAAGCTACTAAAGGGGGATGATGTCGATCTAAAATTGACCATTGTGGATAAGGTAACCCCTGGCGACAGCTTTGCCTTGAAGTTGGTTGAAAAATACGAGCTTGGGGATATGGTCACCTTTACCGGGACGATAACCAGTGAGGAGTTGGTGAGCCAGTATTCAACAGCGGAGATCGCCATTAGCCCTTCGGTTTATGAGGGCTTTGGCCTTGCTGTGGCGGAAGCGATGGCCTGCGAGGTTCCGGTGATCGCCACTAAGGCCGGGGCACTCCCCGAGGTGGTGAAGGAGGGAGAAACCGGGATTTTAGTGCCTCCCCAGAATCCCCATGCCTTGGCAGGGGCCATCAAGCGGCTACTGGGAGACGAGCCTTTGCGCAGGAGGATGGGTGGGGAGGGGAGGAAGAGGGTGGAGAGGTGCTTCTCCTGGGGGGAGGCAGCGAGGCAAATTCTCCAAGTATATGAAGAGGTTCTATCGAGCGTCGATCGGGCCTAGCCTTTAGGGCTGCCCTTGATAATAATCACATCGCTTAGCGAAGGGAAGCTGCGGGCAATCCTATCCAGAAGAGCTAAGATGGTTGCTGAAACCCTTTGAGGGAGGAGGGCGAGGGTCTTTCCCCAGTAGGGCGCTGTCCAGAGCAAAGAGATGCCTATCGTTTCCTTCACCTGAAAATGTCGATCCGCCAGGTGTGTCAGCAGCCGATAATCAAACTTGCAGGTGTGGTCGGGAGGGATCTGCCATGGTGTCCTTTCATCTTTTGCCCTGTTGAACCTTTTCGCTATCAGATACCACAACCTCCCCAACCGGCAACTGAGGCTTTCGAAATTGGCGATGGCGATTATTGCCTCCCCCTCAGGCTTAAGAACCCTAGCCATTTCCTCCATGGTCATCGCAGGGTCGAGGAAGTGGTCTAGGGCGCCTTTACACATAACCTTATCCATGCAGTGCTTCTTAAAGGGCAAAGCCTCGCCAACCCCTCGCACTAAGGCGACCTTGCCATCGCTGATATAGCCTTTCGCCTCCCTGATCATCTTCCCCGAGGGATCAAGCCCCACAGCCTTTCCACCCCTCCTTGCCAGTTCCAGGGCGTCCACAGCTCTGCCACACCCAATATCTAAAACCCTCTCTCCTTGGCTGGGGGCAACCATCTCCCAGGTTGCCTCGGCCATCCTGGTAAAGATGAAGGCGGTGTCGGGATAAACCTTTTCCGGCACTACCCCATCGTCGTCCCAATTGAGGTCCACTTTCCCCTGCACTTACCCTCCAGTTAGGGCCTAGGCCCCACCGCTATCCACTGCACATCTACCGGTGCTGCTGCGGGAACGGGGACCCAGTTGGCCCCGGTCCAGTACATGAGGGATATGAAGAAGCCGCTGGTTGCGTTGCCCCTGGCGCTGGCGATCACAGGATTGGCCCCGTCGTAGGCGTTGGCAACTACCACCGGCGTGCCGGCGAAGGAGGTGGGGAAGAATATGAAGTCGCCGTCGCTATAGGTGGTGGCGCTGTAGGCACTGCTCCCCGCCTGGATCAGCAGGTTTGTGTCGGGCGCTCCCTCGCCAACGGCGATGGTCTGCAACCATGCCCAGTCTGGAGAGCCCCCAGTATCGTCTATAAATGCGCTTATAAAGCGGGCGGGTCCAACGCTTCGGGGGCAGGTAATATACGGTTCAAAGGTAGACCCGGAATAGGCGTTGTTGACGACGGCCGTGATGCCGGGATCGAAATGTATGGGGAAATCCACCCAAATCGCATTCCTGCGTTCGAGGTGCTCGGTTTGAATCGCCAGGCGGGAATCAGGGGCAAGTACGCCGACGCTGCGTTCCACCGCTACCGCAATCCACTGCACCGATGATGCACCGGGATTGCCGCCATCTTTATTTATCAGTTGTATGTTGAAGCCACCAGAGGTGACGCTTGTGGCCCAGGCGATAACCGGCTCATCACCGACCACGGCGCTGGCAACGACCACCGGCCTCGGGGTGCCCTCAATTTCTAGAATCCAGTAATCGATTTCTCCACTACCACACCCCGCAGCATCTTGAACCCGCAGCCTCCAGGTTCCTTCGGAGTGTTTGTTACCATTGAAAGCCGTTATATCCCGATACCACTTGTAGAGGTCAGCCGGCCCGACACACCCCCCTGCCCCGCTATGCAGTACCTCATTTGTTATTCCATCGGGATGCAACAGCGTGACTGTCAGGTCGCCAATATCAGTGTGGTCGATGCCAACATATACATCCACCTCGGTTATTATGAGGTCATCGGCGGTGGGAATGGTTATGGTACTTTCAGCCACCCCGCCGTCAGGGATGGTGACATCCCCACCCTGGGTGTACTCCAGAGTGACTGTCTTTGGCGGCTCGGTGCCGTATACTCTCAGCGTCCAAGTAAGAATTCTTGCATCACTGACCCCATTATTTTGAACGTATAATCCCCAGGTTCCTTCGGAACGCTTGGTATCGAACTCCGCTCTATCATAATACCACCCGAAGATGTCAGCCGCGGGGGTGCATGGCCCTGGCGGGGGGTGCAGTGCAGTGGATGTTGTTCCATCGGGATGCAACACCGAGACCACAAGCTGGCAATTATTGGGGTGGGTAATTTCAACGTAAACATCTACTGAGGTTATTACAAGGTCATCCGAGCGGGGAAAGTAAACGGTGCTGTGCTCTGTCGCACCAGCTGAGATGACGAGATCTGGATCTTCGTCTTTTGTTTTCTCCTTGACCTCTGGCACTGGAGTTGGTGTAGGTGTTGGAAGGGGTACGGAGTTGCCATCACTCCAGGTTCCATCCCCTCTCAGCAGCCACGTTGTATCCAGGCTTGGTACCACCGTTGGGTACGGGGTCGGGGTGACGGTTGGGGTCGGGGTGGGAGGAGGGGAGGTGACGGAAGGCGTTGGCGTGGTGGGTGGCG
>SOJQ01000069.1 GCA_004376075.1 Dehalococcoidia bacterium
TATGATCTCGAGCAACCTTAAGAGCTATAATAGGGGAACCATCAACTAAGGAACCATCCTTTTTGTAGAACTCACCTGGCCCAGCAAAGCCATCGACATAGAGCAGCCTATTCTGTGTAGTTGCTAAGATAGGGAACCAAGCACTGAGATAATATCTTAGTATCTTATGTTTGGCTTCAGTATGTGGCTCTATAGCCCAAATCGTATCATCTGTTGTCATACAGGCCACATCCTTATTCCACTTTTCTGATGACACCGATGACCTTGCCTTGAATCTCCACATCCTCTGGGTCGACATAGATGGGTTTCATCTCCTCGTTGTCAGGCTGAAGGCGAACCCGCCCCGGCTCCAGATAGAACCTCTTCAGGGTCGCTTCCTTCTCCCTCTTTAGCCACACCGCAACCATGTCCCCATTTTCTGCGGTCGCCACCTGCTGCATCAGCACCAGGTCGCCATCATTGATCAGGGCATCGACCATCGATGTCCCTTTCACCTTCAAGGCGTAGACCTCTTTTTTGCCCCTGGTCAGCTCCTCGGTGAGCTCCAGGGACTCCATTGCCTCTAAGCCCCAGGTATCTGAGGTGGGCACAGGTATCGGTTCGCCGGCGGCGATGGAGCCGATAATGGGCACCCGCACGATGCGTCGGCCGCCGCTGAGCTCAATTCCTCGGGATACCTCCCGATCCCTTCTGATATGCCCCTCCTGTTCCAAAGCCCTCAGGTTGTACTCCACAACCGAGGTGGAGCTGATTTTGCATCCCTTAACGATGTCCCTGATGGTGGGAGGGTAGCCCTTGTTATCGAGGAACTGGTGGAGGAAGCTGAGGATGCGAGACTGCTTAGTTGAGAGCTCTTTCACCTTTCCCCCTTTCGAACGCTTGTTCTAATAACGTATAGCATAAGAAGGGGGATTTGTCAATCCCCTGGGGGAATTCCATTAAAAAGCACCGCTCGAAGAGCGGCGCCCCAAATACCGACCAATTTGTGCCCTTCTTACTCTTCCTGCCTCTGGCTGGCGGCTAGCGTCTGGTTGAGCCGCTTCATGAGGCGGGATTTGCGCCGTGCGGCATTGTTGGGGTGGATCACCCCTTTTTGAGCCGCCTTATCCAGAGCCTTCACCGCCTGCTTCACCGCCTCCTGGGCGGCATCGAGATCATTTTGGAGGATCAACTTTCTTGCTTTGGTGACGGCGGTTTTCACCGAGCTGTGGATGGATTTATTGCGCTGTGCTTTTCTTTGCGACACGCGCGCCGCCTTTTGGGCCGACTTTTTACTTGTCAAGCTTTACCTCCTACATATGGCGTGTAACGCTGATTATGCCGCGCACCCCCTCCAGCTTGGAGAGGAGCCGGCTTAACTGCTCTATACCCTTGGTCTCCAGGCTGAGGAATATCGAGGTTGTCTGATCATCGTGGTTAGTGGCGTTAACAGAAGCGATATTCACCTTCTCCTCAGCGACAATGGCGCTGATGTCCCGAAGCAGCCCCACCCGATCCCAGGCCTCGATGCGAACCGGGACAGAATAAAATTGGTCAGTGCGCCCCCACTCCACCTTAATCAGTCGCTCCTTCTCATCTGTATGGACGATGTTGGGGCAATCTTTGCGGTGGACGGTTACCCCCTTGGTGCGGGTAACATAGCCCATGATCTCATCGCCGGGCATAGGGTTGCAGCAGGGGGCAAGATGGGTCAACAGATCCCCCACCCCCATCACCTGAACCGCTGAGGATACCTTTGGCCGGCGGGGGACGAGCTCGGGAAGAACAAAGGGGCGTTCCTGTTGGACGGCAAGCTTTGGTGCAATCTTGTGGGTGCTAATATCGCCATAACCGATGGCGGCAAGAAAGTCGTCCACGCTTTCACGCTTGAAGAGGTCGGCGAGTTCCTCCTCGGAAAGAGATATCCCCAGGCGCCTCAGTTCCTTTTCCAGGAGCTCCCTGCCCCGCTGGATGTTCTCCTCACGCTCCTGCTTCCTAAACCACTGGCGAACCTTCTCCCTGGCGTGGGAGGTCTTGATGTAGCCCAGGCTGGGGTTAAGCCAATCGCGGCTGGGGCCTTTCTCTCCCTTGGTGGCCAGGATCTCAACGGTATCGCCGCTTTTAAGCTGGTAGCTTAGGGGCACCATTCTCCTATTCACCTTAGCTCCGATGCAGCGATGACCTAAGTCGGTATGGATGCGATATGCGAAATCGAGGGGGGTGGAGCCTGCGGGCAAATCCTTTATCTCCCCTTTCGGCGTGTATACGTAGACGCGGTCGCCAAAGATATCCATCTTTATGGACTCCACGAATTCAGCGCCGCCGAGCTCCTGATACCATTCTAAGAGCTGGCGCAGCACGGCGAGCTTCTCCTCAAATTGGGCGTCCCTTCTTGCCCCCTCCTCATAGCGCCAGTGGGCGGCGATGCCGTATTCGGCAACACGGTGCATCCCATGGGTGCGAATCTGTATCTCTAAGGGGGTTGTGCCCATACACATCACCGTGGTATGCAGCGATTGATACACCCCCTCCCTGGGATTGGCGATGTAATCGTCGAATTTATCGGGGAGGGGGCGCCAAAGGCTATGGATCACCCCCAGGGCGCTATAGCAATCCGGCACCTGATCTACCAGGAGGCGAAAGCCCAAAAGGTCATAGATCTCGCTGAGCTCCTTGCCCTGGGAGGCATATTTCTCCATCTTTCTATTTATGCTAAAAATATGCTTCGGTCTTCCCCTAATCTCAGCCCTAATCCCCGCCTTCCCCAGCTCCTCCTTCAGGATTTTGGTAACCTGAGCAATATACTTCTCCCGCTCCTCCCTTCCAGCAGCAACGAAGCGAACAATGTGGCGATATTGCTCAGGCTCAAGATAGCGGAAGGCTAGGTCTTCAAGCTGCCACTTTATTTGCAATATACCCAAGCGATGGGCCACAGGGGCGTATATCTCCATGGTCTCTTCAGCGATAGCGCGCCGCTTTGAAGGGGGCAAGGTCTTCAGGGTGCGCATGTGGTGGAGCCTATCAGCAAGCCTGATAAAGACCACCCTGATGTCCTCAGAGAGAGCCATGAGCATCCTGCGCAGGCTCTCCGCTCGGGTTTCAATGTCGATGGCCTTTTTTGGCTTTACCTCCTCAGGGGCGAGCAGGGAGACCTTTTCCAGTTTCGCCAATCCTTCCACTAGCTTACATGTCTCAGCGCCAAACCTCTTCTTGATCTCTGAAAAGCTCACTTCACATTTCTCTGGCAATTCATGAAGTAAAGCAGCGGCAATGCAGCTAGCATCGAGCTGAAGCTCGGCAACGAGGATAGCGGTTTGGAGGGCATGCCCCAGTTCTCCCTCGGCCGCTTTGCCCCTTTTCCTTTCGTATGCCTCGGAGGCGAATTCGTAGGCATCCTCGATCAGAGCCAGGGTCTCGCTGGGCAGATACTCCTGCGTCTTATCGATTAGAGCCCTGATATCAATGCTCTTTCCCATAAGGCTCCCCATATTTTCAGTATACCGCAAGGATGGCGGTTCTGCAATCGCCTTCTTTACAAACCCTCTTTTCATAATGTATGCTAGGCTTGAAAAAGGAGGCTTCCTTTGTACAAGGCACCGCGGGGGACATCGGACATTCTGCCCAGGGAGCAGGGCTACTGGAGATATATCGAGGAGAAGGCATCTTCGCTTTGTCAGCTTTACGGCTATGAGCGCATCGATACCCCTGTCTTCGAGGATGCCCGCCTTTTTATTCGCACCATTGGTCCCGGCACGGACATTGTGGAGAAGCAGACCTACTCCTTTGAGGATCGCAGCGGCCAGGAAATGACTCTGCGCCCTGAGGGCACTGCCCCCATCTGTCGCGCCTATATAGAGCATGGCATGCATAACCTTCCCCAGCCGGTAAGGCTTTACTACTTCGCCTCCATCTTCAGATACGAGCGACCCCAGAAGGGGAGGTACCGGCAGCATCAGCAGTTTGGCTTCGAAGCCCTGGGAGACGACGACCCTGCCCTGGACGCTGAGGTGATCGACATGGCCTGGCAATTCTTTGCTTTCCTGGGTTTAGGCGGCCTTTCCCTTCTCCTAAACAGCATTGGTTGCAAGCTATGCCGACCGAATTATCTGGAGAGACTAAAGGGGTATTATTCGGAGCATGTCTATCACCTGTGTCAGGATTGCAAGGGTCGGCTGGTGAGGAATCCGCTGCGCCTGCTTGACTGTAAGAAGCCTTCTTGTCAGGGTGTCGCCCAGTCGGCGCCCAGAAGCACAGAGCACCTATGCCCCCATTGTAAAGAACACTTCGAAAGCGTTATGAGGTATCTCTTCCTTCTGGGGATACCTTTCGAAAAAAACCACCGCCTGGTGCGGGGACTGGACTACTATAAGAGGACCGTTTTTGAGATCCAGCCCCAGGGCGAGGAGGGGGCGCAGACCGCCCTGGGTGGTGGGGGACGCTACGATGACCTCATCGAAGAGCTGGGAGGCAGGCCCACCCCTGCCATCGGCTTCGCTGCGGGTATGGAGAGGATCGTGCTCAGCATTAGGATGCAGGGGATTGCCACGGCTGCCCCCTCAAGCTCCACGGTATTCGTGGCCTATTTGGGTGAAGGGGCGAAGGACGAGGCAGTAAAGATGACTGCGGCGCTGCGCCGCACCGGCATTTCGGCCATCTCCAGCTTAGGCGATAGAAGCTTGAGGGCGCAGCTCAGGCAGGCGAACGCCCTGGGGGCAGCCTACGCCCTTATCCTTGGCGAAGAGGAGGTAGCAAGCGGCACCGTGATGCTCAGGGACATGGCAAGGGGGGAACAAAAGAGGGTTTCGATGGATGGTGTGGTTAGCATCTTGGACAAGGGGAACACTTGAGATTGACGCCCAGTTCAAAAAGCGCCTAGGTTCGAAAAAAGGGTGGCCTGTGGTATAATGATATAGCCCCTTGCGGGGCTTTTTATGCTGAGGGCGAATCATGCAGGAGAAGCTGGAATTGTTGGAAAAACGCTACGAGGAGCTGAACCAGCTCATGGCCCAGCCCGAGGTTGCCGCTGAGTTTGAGCGGCTAGAGAGCCTGGCCAGGGAGCAGGCGGGGATCAGCGACCTGGTAGCCAAATATCGGGAGTACAAGAAGACATCGCAGTCCCTTGAGGAGACGCGCGCCATGCTGGGGAAGGGCCTGGACGATGAGATGGCGGCGCTGGTGAAGGAGGAAATAGAAACCCTTAATGCGCGCCTTCAGAGCCTGATGAAAGAGATCGAAAAAGCCCTATTGCCCAGGGATGCCACTGAGGAGAGGGATGTCATTGTGGAGATTCGGGCTGGCGCCGGCGGCGATGAAGCGGCTCTCTTTGCCGCCGACCTCTTTCGCATGTATACCCGCTACGCTGAGGCTAAAGGGTGGCAGGTGGATGTTATCGACAGTAGCCAGAGCGGCATCGGAGGATTTAAGGAGATCATCTTTGAGGTCAAGGGAAGGGGTGCCTATAGCAGGCTGAAGTATGAGAGAGGGGTGCACCGGGTGCAGCGGGTTCCCATCACTGAGGCAGGTGGTCGCATCCACACCTCCACCGCTACCGTGGCCGTTCTCCCCGAGGCTGAGGAGGTGGAGGTGGAGATCACCCCCGATGACCTGAGGGTGGATACCTTTCGAAGCAGTGGTCACGGAGGGCAAAGCGTGAACAAGGTGGCCACCGCGGTGCGCATCACCCATCTGCCCACGGGTATCGTGGCCACCTGTCAGGACGAGCGCTCCCAGCTAAGAAACAGGACGAGGGCGATGGCGGTGCTCAGGGCTCGTCTCCTCGATCGAGAGCAAAGAAGGCAAGAGGAGAAATTAGCCAGAGAGCGCCGCTCTCAGGTTGGCACCGGGGAGCGCTCGGAGAAGATCCGCACCTATAATTTCCCCCAGGGTCGCGTTTCCGACCACCGCATTGGGCTCACCCTCCATAAGCTTGAAAGCATCCTTGAAGGGGAACTGGACCCCCTCATTGACGCTCTTGCCACTGACGCTCAGACGAAGCGGTTGGAGGAAGTTTGACCATAAAGGAGGCGCTGCGCCAAGCCTCAAAGACCCTCGCCTCTGGCTCTATAGAAGACGCCCCTCTTGAAGCAGAGCTACTTCTGATGCACCTTTTGGGCATCGACCGCGCCAAGCTATATGCTCGTCTTGAGGATGAACTCTCGCCTGGCGATGCCCAGGCTTTTGCTCAGCTCCTTAAGCGTCGCCTCTCTCATGAGCCCATAGCCTACATCCTCGGGCACCGCGAGTTCTTTGGCCACGATTTCTATGTTGCCCCCGGGGTGCTCATCCCCAGACCGGAAAGTGAGCTCCTGGTGGAGAAAGCCCTCGATTTCGTGAAAAGCGAGTTTCCCTACCGGGACCCCGTCATCGCTGAAATAGGTACGGGTAGCGGTGCCATCGCCATCTCCCTCGCTTTACTCCTACCGAATGCCAAGATCTATGCCACCGACATCTCCCCTCGCGCCCTCAACATAGCGAGGGTTAATTGTGAGAAACACGGGGTTCAAGATCGAGTCTATCTCCTTGAGGGCGATCTCCTTGACCCCCTCCCTGAGGCTGTGGACATCATCCTTGCCAATCTCCCCTATATCAGGGATGAAGAGTTGAGCGAGCTTAGCGCTGAGATAAGGATGTTTGAGCCTATGGAGGCGCTGGCTGGGGGTCGGCAGGGACTGGATAAGGTGCGACAACTTCTGGAGGAAGCGAGGGGGAAGCTGCGCCCCGGCGGTTTGATCCTTCTAGAGATTGGGGCAGGTCAGGGGCGAGCAGTAGTCTCGTTGGCAAAAGATCTTTTCCCTAAGGCAAGGGTGGAGCTGGCACGGGATCTTGCCGGAAGGGAGAGGGTGTTGAGCGTGACAATCCCTTGACAAGGGGATGATTTTAGGGTAAGATAAAGAATTGCTCAAGCACCT
>SOJQ01000027.1 GCA_004376075.1 Dehalococcoidia bacterium
CCTTTTCGCCACCTCTCCCGCTAGAGGGATGAGGGGCCCCAAAAGCCATTTCTGGGCGGCGCCGACCTCGGCAAGCGATGAAATGTGGGCTCGGGGCATGATGAGGAGGTGGGTTGGTGCCTGGGGGTTGATGTCGCGTAGTGCAACGACATCCTCATCCTGATAGAGGATTTCGCTTTCGACCTCGCCGCTTACGATGCGACAAAAGATACAATCCATTTTTTCGACCTCTTCGCCGAATACAAAGGAGGCCACTCGCTTTCTGATTGCCTTCGCCCTTTTTCGAACTAGTTGTCGGTTAATGAAGGAGGGCCATTGCAAAAACTAAAGTCCTAGCTCCCTGGCCACGATCTCGCGATGCCAATCGGCATCGCCGAAGGTGGGCTCCGCTGCCTTGGCTCTCTTGAAGTAGAGGGGCATATCGTGGTCCATGCAGAAGCCGATGCCCCCGTGAATCTGGTGGCCGAGGAGGGTTACCCTACGGTAGGCCTCGCTCACCCAGGCCTTTGCCATGGAGACCTCCATGGTGGCGGGGAGCCCCTCTGAGACCTTCCACGCAGCCTCATAGGTGATAAATCTCGATCCATCGACATCGGTCACCATATTGGCGCAGTAGTGCTGGATCGCCTGGAAGCTGCCAATGGGTCTGCCAAACTGCACCCTCTCCTTAGCATAAGCGACGCTCATCTCCAGGGCCGCTTGAGCACCACCGATCATCTGGGCACAAAGCGCCACCGTGGCCTTCTGGATTATCCTCTCCACCACCGGCCAGCCCTTGTCCGGCTCCCCTAGCATGTTACTCTTGGGAACCCTAACATTGTCAAAGATGACCTCGCATTGCTTGTCGCCAGCGATGGTCTTGAGAAGGGTGGTGGTGACCCCTGGGTTCTTGGCGTCCACGAGGAAGAGGGTGATCCCCTCTTCAGGGGTAGCCCCGTCCCTGGTTCTGGCGACGCAGACCATGTAGTCAGCGATATTGGCATCGGGAACAAAAAGCTTGGTGCCACTGATTAAAAAATCATCCTTTTCGGGGGTCGCTTCAACGCTGATGGAGGCGGCGTCATACCTGGCGCTGGGCTCGGTGAGCGCTAGGGTGAGGATCAGATCCCCGTTGGCTATCTTGGGGAGGAACTCCTTTTTCTGCTCCTCATTTCCTGCGTCCAGGATGGTGAAACCACCGAGAACCACCGTGGAGAAGAAGGGACCGGGAAGGCAGGCTCGCCCCATCTCCTCGAGGAGAACTACCAGATCGAGGAAACTCATCCCCATGCCATCGCATTCCTCAGGGAACGCCAGACCCATCCAACCCAGCTCGGCCATCTTTCGCCATAGCTCCGGGGTATAGCCCTTCTCATCCTCGACCATCTCCCTTACCAGGGACTTGGGACATTCATTGGTGAGAAAATCGCGCGCCGTTTTTCTCAGCATTTCCTGCTCCTCGGTAAAACCTAGGTCCATAATCTGTTCCTTTCTTCTTTTCGAACAATTTGCTGTGGTAAATATTAACGCTTTTTGGCTTTCCCACTAATCCCTTTTTGAACCAGTTGCTGTGACAGGTGGAAAGGCTATTCGCTTTCTTATCTCCCTTCTCTAAGAGCTCCAGTGGTCAGGCTCTGGGGAGTTCGAGGCCTCTAATGGCGATGATATTCTTCATAATCTCCGAGGTGCCCATAGCAATGGTGGCGCCAAGGGAGAAAAGATAAGCGCGCTCGATCCTCCCCCTGAGGGGCACCCATTTAGAGCCCCTCTCCAGCTGAGAGTAGAGTCCCATGATCTGCATCCCGATGTCACCCAGGCGTTTCACCAGCTCGGTGCCATATAGCTTGGACATAGAGGCCTCCATGATAGGGATCAGGCCCTTGTTTTGCATCCAAGCCACCCGATAG
>SOJQ01000011.1 GCA_004376075.1 Dehalococcoidia bacterium
GGGGGGGCGAAACTTCTGGATGTCGCGCTTGTTGACAAGTTGGGGGTCAGCTATTTGGGCCTCGTCTTGTGCCCACCGGACGAAAAGCCGGGCATGGTCGTAGTAGTACTCGACTGTCCTCGGCTTGACCTCTGTCTCCAGATCGAACTTGAACCCTTCCAGCAGCCATTCCCATGATCCGTTTCGCACCATGACGTCTTGGGGAGCCCGCCCGGTGCAGGTCGTTTAGACCAGCTTTGAACTCTATCTATTTCCTCGGCCCATGCAGGTTGTCATGAACCGGGTCTCCCTATCTATGGTCGGGGTGAGAGGATTTGAACCTCCGACCCCCTGCACCCCATGCAGGTGCGCTAACCGGGCTGCGCCACACCCCGTCTCTTCGAACGGTGCCATTGTATCACTATTCTCCCAGATTTGCAAGATAAAGGCTTATGGCCTAAAAACTTGCCCCAGAGCGAAAGAAGCGCTAAAATCACAGGCGAGGTATCGCATGCCCATCTACGAGTATGAATGTAATGCCTGCCATTTCCGCTTCGAACGCAAAGGGAGGTTTGACCAGGAGCCGGTGAGCGTTTGCCCCAAGTGCCAAGGCAAAGCATACCGCATCTTCCCTTCTCCAGAGATTATGGTCAAGGATAAGTGGAAAAGTAGGGAATAGTGAAAGCACTACTGCAAAGGGTGAGCAAAGCTTCGGTGACCGTTGAGGGCCAGGTTGTGGGGCACATCGGTCGCGGACTGGTGGTTTTTGTGGGCATATCCAGGCAGGACAGGGAAAGGGATGCCCAATATCTGGCGGAGAAAACGGTCAATTTGCGCCTCTTCTCCGACAGGGAAGGTAAATTCAACCTCTCCGCCCTGGATACCCGGGGCGACCTTCTGGTGGTGAGCCAGTTCACCCTCCTCGCCGATGCCAAAAAGGGGCGACGCCCTAGCTTCACCGAGGCAGCGCCACCGGGTGAGGCTGAGGCCCTCTTTGAGCGATTTTTGGCCTTTCTCCGCACCAGCGGGCTCAAGGTGGAGACCGGCCGCTTCCAGCAGCATATGCTCGTGGAAATCCATAATGAGGGACCGGTCACCATTCTACTAGATAGCAAAGATAAATACCCTGAGCCCCGATCCCCATAAAAGCCACTTTAAGTTTTTTGCATCTGGTTGCACTTACAACTTGTTGCAATTACCTCAAGAGCATGATATAATATTCAAGGAGGCCAAGGGTGGGAAAAAGGAAGCGAGCCCAGGGGATAAACGACACTTTAAGAGAACTGGGGTACCGGCTAACCCCGCAACGAATATTGATCCTGGCCGCGCTTCGAGACAGCGATGACCATATTAGCGCTGAAGAGATCCACACTCGGGTTTGCGCTAAATATCCCCATGTGAACATCTCCACAGTCTATCGCACCCTAGAGCTTCTAAAGAGCCTGGGTCTGGTGACGGAGACAGACCTAGGTGAAGGACGGGTTCGCTACCACTCCGCCGACAAGGGTCACCACCACCATCTCATCTGCGAGAACTGTGGCGCCACCACAGAGGTAGATGAACCCTTGTTTTTACCCTTGAAGAGAACCCTGCTCAAGGAGTACCAATTTAGGGCCAGTATCAACCATTTCGCCATCTTCGGCCGCTGCACAAAATGCCAGGGATGATTTTTTATTTGGTCGGTTATTGCAATTGATTGCATTTACGACCAAATGCATTAAGATAAAGGATAGGAGGATCAAGGTGCATATTCCAGACGGTATTCTGAACATAACGACGATAGCAACCACCTATGCAGTCTCGGCGGGCGGTGTGGGCTATGGGCTCAGGGAGGCGAGGAAAAAGCTGGCCGAAAGGCATGTGCCCCTGATGGGCATAATGGCCGCCTTCATCTTCGCTGCCCAGATGCTCAATTTCCCCATAATTGGTGGCACCTCAGGGCACCTTATCGGCGCCGCCCTGGCCGCAATCCTCCTCGGACCCTGGGCTGCGGTGCTGATCATGGCCTGTGTCCTCATTGCCCAGAGTCTCATCTTTCAGGATGGGGGGCTCCTCGCCCTGGGGGCCAATGTCTTCAACATGGGCATCATCGCCAGCTTCGCCGGCTACTACCTCTACCGGTTCACCACCCGCCTCATGGGAATGAGTAGGCGGGGCAAACTCTTCGGCGCCTTCATCGCTGCCTGGGGCTCGGTATTTCTGGCCGCCATCGCCTGCGCCATAGAGCTGTGGGTCTCGGGCGTGTTGCCTATCCAGGTCGCTCTACCGGCGATGGCGGGCTGGCACGCCCTCATTGGCATCGGTGAGGGGTTGATTACAGTGGCAGTGCTCAGCCTGGTGATCGCAACCAGGAAAGACCTGCTGGAGTTGCAAAAGATATAGGAGGGGAAAATGAGGCTGAAATGGTGGCATATCGGTTTGCTTATTTGTCTGGCAGTGGCCCTGTTAGCACCGCTGGCCTCTATCTCCCCCGATGGCCTGGAGAGGGTCGCTAAAGATAAAGGGTTTATCGAAAGCGCCCTTGAGGCGCCTTACCAGCTTATTGCCGACTATCTCTTCCCAGGCATAGAGAATGAAGCCCTGGCGACGATACTAGCAGGGATAATTGGCACCCTTATCCTCTTCGGCGTGGTCTACAGCATGGCTTGGCTACTGAAACGGGGGAGGAGAGAATCGCCGTGAAGCATGGCTTTCTTGACCGCTATAGCGACCTTGACAGCTTTATTCATAAGCTCGATCCGCGCACCAAGGTCATCACTACCTTTGCTTTCATCCTAGTGGTGGTGCTTACCCCACCCACCCGTTGGCAGGCCTTCGCCCTCTATTTCGCCCTCCTCGCCAGCCTGATCCTCCTTTCCAAACTGCCTCCCCTATATGTTTTAAAGAGGTCGTTGGTGATCGTGCCCTTCGTGTTAATGATCGCCATCTTCATCCCCTTCTTCAGGCCAGGGGAGGTGGTTGGTAGCTATAACATCTGGCTCTGGGAGGTAACGGTCACCTACAGCGGCTTGCTCATCTTGTGGAACGTCATTGTCAAGGCCTGGCTCTCCATCCTGAGCCTTATCGTGCTCTCCTCAACGACGAAATTCTCTGAGCTCCTCAAGGGGCTGGAGCAACTTCGCATGCCAAAAGTGATGGTGATGATCCTCTCCTTCATGTATCGCTATATCTTCGTCCTAGTTGCCGAGGTGATTCGAATGAAGCAGGCGAGGGACAGCCGCAACTTCGGTGGCAAGCGGATGTGGCAACTCAAGACCATCGGCAACATGGTAGGCACCCTTTTCCTTCGCAGCTATGAGCGGGGGGAGCGGGTCTATGGGGCGATGGTCGCTCGTGGCTTCGATGGCGAGACCCGAACCCTCTCAAACCTACGCTTTGAGAGGGCAGACCTATACTTCGGAATCGGATTCCTTGTGTGCCTTGCTATGATCGGCTTAAGCACTCTTTTATATTTATAAGGAGCGCGCCTTGGATAAGATCATAGAGATTGAAAACCTATCCTATAGCTATCCCGATGGGAAGCAGGCGTTGAGCGATGTCAACCTCGCCATCGGGATCGGCGAGACCATGGCCCTCATTGGACCCAATGGGGCGGGAAAGTCAACCCTGCTCCTTCACCTAAACGGCATCCTCAGGAGCGATGGTACGGTAAAAGTTTTCGGTGTGCCCCTGGAAGATAGGAGCCTGAAATGGGTGAGGAGCAAGGTAGGTCTTGTGTTCCAGGACCCCGATGACCAGCTCTTTTCGCCCACAGTTTTCGACGATGTCGCCTTCGGCCCTATAAATATGGGATACTCCGCTGACGAGGTGAGAGGGCGGGTAGCACAGGCCCTTAAGTGGGTGGGAATGGAGGGTTATGAGGGGCGTTCGCCCCACCATCTCAGCGTGGGCGAGAAGAAGCGCATCGCCATCGCCACCGTCCTCTCCATGAGCCCTGAGATCCTGATCATCGATGAGCCTACCAGTAACCTTGACCCCCGAGCCAAATGGGAACTCATCGAACTGCTTAAGAGGCTTGAGATGACCAAGATAGTGGCCTCCCATGACCTGGAGCTAGTTAAGGCCCTATGTGAGCGCACCATCGTCCTCGATGAGGGGAGAGTGATAGCCGATGATTCCACCCATCGCATTATGTCAAACACTCCCCTTCTTCAGGCACATGGCCTGGCCCCACCCAGGATCAACGGGGTTCAAGCTCAAGGCTCAGGTCAAGGGCCTTTGCCGAATGGGTGATAGCGCCAACGGAGATGAGGTCGACGCCGCTTTCGGCAACGGAGCGCACATTATCCAATGTGATGCCACCGGAGGCCTCGATTAAAGCGCCCCCACGAGCTATCTCAACCACCTGACGCATATCCTCGATAGCCATGTTGTCAAGCATGATGATGTCGGCGCCGGCCTCCAGCGCCTGCCTCGCCCCGTCAATGCTCTCCACCTCAACCTCAATCTTCAGGGTTGAGCTTTGGCGGGCCCTCTCAATCGCTTCCTTGAGTCCGAGGCCAAGAGAGCGAAGCGCCGCCAGGTGATTGTCCTTAATAAGGATGCCATCGCCGAGGTGCTGACGATGGCTCCTCCCCCCTCCAACGCGCACCGCGTACTTCTCCAAAAGCCTTATCCCCGGGGTGGTCTTTCTGGTATCGGTGATCCGCGCCTTGAGGCCCTTCGTGGCCTCAACATAGCGAGCCGTCTCCGAGGCGATGCCACTGAGCCTGGTGAGAAAGTTTAGGGCAACCCGCTCCGCCTTTAAAATGCTTGCCACCCTCCCTTGGATAATAGCTACCACATCCCCTTTTCGAACTTTAGCGCCATCTTGAATCCGAACCTCTACCCGCAAAGAAGGGTCAACATGCAGAAAGACGGCCTTGGCCACCTCCACCCCGGCCAGCACGCCATCACCCTTGACCAGAATAGATGCCCTCCCCTCAAGGTCCGATGGGATGAGCGCCTCCGTGGTGACATCGCTCGTGACCTGGTCCTCGGCCAGGGCGCAGTCGGTGATCTGCTCAACCTGGTTCCATTTAAAGTATTGATTAATATTTGGGCTCCAATCCAGCTTGTTTACACAATTCGTTGGCAGTTATTCTATCAAGCGTGTGATGTCTTTTAATTGGAATCATCTTTGTGCCATTTGTGTAGATAGAGTGCTTCCCTCCCTCACGCAATAGGTAAAATCCGTTCTCCTCAAAGTATTTTATCAGGTCACGGCGCTTGACAGACATTTATAGCTCTACCGGCAATTGCTCTAAAAGGCATCCTCCAACAGGGACCTCTTTCCCTTGTTGTTGATAAGCTAAAACCATTTCGTGCAAAGCATCCTTAAGCATTTCCCTGCATTCCTCTAAGGTCTTCCCCTCTGTTATCACCTCAGGCCATTCCACCAATTGCCCCATGTAGCCAGAGCTTATTTTTGTGTATTTCGCAGTATAGCTTTTTAACATGATCCTAACCCCCAATCAATGATAATACGACACTTCCGGTTTTGCCAAGTGCGAAGCATTTGGGCGAGTAGGGCTTTCTCTTGCTCTGTCTACCTGCCACCAGTCTGAATAGTTTTCCAGCCTTTTGGAGGCTTGCGAGACTCCAGCTTATGCGCTTTCTCGATAGCTTTGCTATCAGGAAGACCGGTAGCGAGCGTTCGGTACCTGATGTCGTCTCTAGCCCAATTCCAATGTCTAATCGCTATTGTACCACCAGAGCGCTGCTCCTTCACACGTTGCCTAACGGGCTTTTCCGTAGTCCCGTAGTATCTCTCCTTCCTTGTGAAATTCAACAAAACGTATACGTTCCTAGCCATAATATTCCTCCTTGATTTGCCCATCTGAGGAGAGGTGCTCACCGCGTCTAACGCCAGTTATGCTACATCGTATTATTCATACCTTCCAAATTTTTATCCTGTCACCAGTGAGAGCGCTAGCCCTCTTACGGGCATATTCCTGCAAGGATTTCAGTATATCAGGGTCAGTCTCGCCGCATAGAACTAAGAACACCCCATCCCATTTTTTTAGATAGTCGTCAAGTTGCCCCTTAGTCTTCTGATAATCCGCTGTGCTCCTGAGATTATGCTTGAGCTCGATGGGGACTTTGCCATCAACACAAATATCAACGCGTTGTCGAGCAGCGCCATATTGGCTTTGAATCGTTCGATTCTTCAATTTCTTCTCAAGTTCCCGCTGTAGGGACTTCTCATAGGCTTTTTCGGTCTTGCATCCCCTTGGTTTCCAAGATTTGATGACCGTCCATACTTCTTCAAACGGGTTGGGGCCAAATAAAGTCACCATAGCAACCTCCTGACTAATATTACTTAATGTGCGAACTCTGGGTTCGCCTAATCTGACTTCGCTTGAGCTAAACTATAGGCTCAAATTTTGCGCCCGTCAATCTGCCTTCCTGAAGACGATGTGGCGCTGCCACTGGGGCGATGGCTCGGGGAAGTCGGAGCGGAAGTGGGCGCCGCGGCTCTCCTCCCTGATCAGCGCCGCCTCAGCCATCAGGCGCCCCACCAAAATCAGGTTGCTCAGCTCATAGGAGGGCCGATCGGAGGGCTTCTCTATGGTCTTTTGCCATGAGGCGAGGACCGATGTCGCCTCCTCCAACCCCTCTCCTGAGCGCACCATCCCTACCTTGTCCCACATCAGAGACTGAAGCGCCGAGAGGCTGGGGGGAGGGATAGACCCCGGGTCTTTTCTTTCGCGGAAATAAAAATAATCCTTATCGCTGCGCTGGCTGGCTAGCGCGCTGGGCTTAAGGGCTTCCTCTG
>SOJQ01000004.1 GCA_004376075.1 Dehalococcoidia bacterium
AGGGGGTTAGTGGTGAATCGCTGGGCGGCGGCGCTGAGGCTTAGTGGTATCGGCTTTTGGATCGGGGGCTGCATTGCTCTCGGGGTTTTTTTGGGGGTCTGGCTTGACAGCAAGTTTGGCATCAGCCCCCTATTCACCCTATTGGGTCTCGGTATTGGGCTCTTTGCCGCCTTCTTTGGCACCTACCGCATGCTTCTCTCAACCCTAGGGCGAGGGAAAGGCAAGGGGGATAGCTAGTGGCTAGAATTGGCTTGTGGGGAAGGATAGGGATCATAATCCTTGTTCTCTTTGCCCTCCTCATAGTAGGGCGCCTCCTCTTCCCGCTCCCTGAGATGCCCCATATAGAACTCGCTGCGGAGGGGGTCTTCTCCATCTTTGGCTTTCCCATCACCAATACCATGCTTGCAGCCTGGCTCACCATCCTGGTGCTGGGGGGCATCTCCTACGCTGCCACCCGTAAGATGAAAATTGTGCCCAAGGGGCTGCAAAACATTGTGGAGGCTCTCCTGGGGATGCTGATCAATTTTGTGGAGGATACCGCGGGAAAGGACTACGGGCGCAAGTTCTTCCCCGTGATCGCCACCATCTTTATCTTTGTCATCGCCAATGCCTGGCTGGCACTGCTCCCCGGTTTCATGTTCATAGGGATTGGTGAAGAGCATGTGCCCCTGTTAAGGGGGGCAAATACCGATATCAATTTTCCCCTTGCTCTGGCACTGATCTCCTTTGTCTTTGTGGAGTACTGGGGTCTCAGGTCCCAGGGCTTCTTCCGCTATGTGAGAAAGTTTTTTAATGTGGGTGGGTTGCTTAGAGGTATTGGTCAGCTATTTAGGGGCAAGATCAGAGGTGGCCTTAGCGCCATCTTGACCGGGGTTATTGAGGCCTTCGCTGGCTTTATCGAGATAATAAGCGAACTGGTGCGTATCGTCAGTCTTACCATCCGACTCTTCGGCAATATGACCGCAGGGGAGCTTTTGATCTTAATGATGCTCTTTCTCATCCCCTGGGTGGCGGTAATACCCTTCTATGGGCTGGAGCTATTTATCGGTTTCGTTCAGGCTCTGATCTTTGGAGCGTTGACCCTGGTTTTCCTGGTCATGGCCGTTACCCCTCGGGAGGAGCATGAATAAGAAAGGGGGATGAAGCATGGAGCCCGAATCGATTAAGTTACTCGCCGCAGCAATTGCCATTGGCGCGGGTGCCTTGGGACCTGGGTTAGGGATTGGGATGTTGGGCTATGGGGCGATGCAGGCACTGGGGCGCAATCCAGAGGCCCGGGGTCCTATCATGACCAACATGATCCTGGCCATCGCCTTCGCTGAAGCCATCGCCATCTATGCCCTCATCGTGGCCATTATGCTGATCTTCATAGCCTGATTGCCGGATTCGAGTCTGGGAAGAGGAGCCGATATGGAGGGAATTGGCATTGCTTGGCAGGGTTTGATAGCGCAGCTTGTAAGCTTCGCTATTCTGTTTGGCCTTCTCACCTTCTTGCTCTATAAGCCTGTTCGGAGGATACTTGATGAGCGTTCCAACAGGATAAAGGAGAGTATGGACCAGGCGGAGCAGATCAAGGTGAGGATGGCTGAGACGGAAGAGCGGGTTAGAGAGCAGGTGGAGGCCGCCCGCAGGGAGGGGCAGAATATAGTGGCTCAAGCGGGGCAGATGGGGGAGCGAGTTAAGGAGGAGGCGCGCCTGGAGGCTCGTCGGGAGGCAGAATCGATCATGGCAAGGTCTCGCATTGAGATCGATAGGGAGAGGGATGAGGCTATCGAGGAGCTGCGCCGCCAGTTTGTTGACTTGGCGATAACCGCTGCGGAGAAGGTGATCAGCGAGACCCTGGATAAAGAGAAGCATCGAAGGCTTATTGACGAGGTTCTTGAGGAGGGTCCCAAAGGGAGAGGCTAGAGATGGCTAGGGCTTCGGCGAGAAGGCATGCTCAAGCAGCGTTTCAGATCGCTTTGGAGCGAAAAGAATTAGAGTTATGGCGAGGGGACCTGGAGAGGATTGCCAAAGCCATAAGAGACCCCCTTCTTTACCCCTTGCTGGAGAGCCCCAAGATTCCCTTCAGCGAAAAGGCGAGGATCTTGAGCCAGCGACTGGAGGGGGTATCCCCGCTGGCAATGAACCTGGCCTACCTCCTGGTGGCCAAGGGAAGACTGAGGATTGTGGAGGACATAGTTAGTGAGTACGAGCGCCTGGTCGATGATCATCGGGGCATTGCCCATGCCGAGGTGGCTACGGCAGTCCCCCTCGATGAGGAGGAAAAGGATAAGGTGATTCACCGACTCGGTGACATAGTGGGCAAGGAGATCGTGCTCACCGCAAGGGTTGCCCCCTCCCTCATCGGTGGCCTCGTCGCCAGGGTTGGCGATAAGCTCATCGATGGAAGCACTAAGAGCAGGCTTCTCTCCCTCAGGGAGAGCCTGATCGGTAGATAGACCGGAGGTAAAGCGGATGGCTCGTGGTGAAGACATCGCTTCTATCATCAGACAGCAAATCGAGCAGTTTGGTACTATGGTAACCATGGTGGATGTGGGCACTGTGGTTGAGGTGGGCGATGGCATTGCTCGCATTCATGGGCTGGCTGGGGCCAAGTATAACGAGTTAATTCAGTTTCCCAATGGCGTCATAGGTATCGCCCTTAACCTGGAGGAGGATAGCGTTGGTGTGGTGATCCTCGGTGACTACGCCGAGATCAAGGAGGGGGATGAGGTGCGCTGTACGGGAAGGATCGCCGAAGTCCCCGTAGGGGATGCCCTTGTGGGGAGGGTGGTAAACCCCCTAGGTGAGCCCCTCGATGGCAAGGGCTCGATAAGGTATGAAAAGACCCGTCCTGTAGAGCGAGTCGCCCCTAATGTGGTGCTGCGCAAGTCTGTGGATACCCCGGTTCATACCGGGATCAAGGCTATCGACAGCATGATCCCCATCGGGCGGGGACAGCGGGAGCTGATCATCGGCGATCGCTCCACGGGAAAGACCGCCATCGCCCTCGATACCATCATCAGCCAAAGGGGAGGCGACCTCATCTGTATCTATGTTGCTATCGGACAGAAGTCCTCCAAGGTGGCGCAGGCGGTGGCCATTCTGGAGAACTACGGAGCTATGGAGCATACCATCGTGGTTTCCGCCCACGCCTCCGACCCCGCCGCCCTGCAGTATCTTGCCCCCTACGCCGGCTGCGCCATGGGCGAGGAGTTTATGGAACAGGGGCGGGATGCCCTGATTATCTACGACGACCTCTCCAAGCATGCCTGGGCCTATCGTCAGCTCTCGTTGCTGCTGCGCCGCCCTCCAGGTCGCGAGGCCTATCCCGGGGATATATTCTATCTCCACAGCCGCCTCCTGGAGCGGGCGGCAAAGATGGCGCCGGAATACGGCGGCGGCTCTCTCACCGCCCTGCCTATTATCGAAACCCAGGCCGCAGACATATCAGCCTATATCCCCACCAACGTGATCTCCATCACCGATGGTCAGATCTACCTGGAGAGCGACCTCTTCAATGCCGGGATTCGGCCGGCGCTGAATGTGGGGCTTTCCGTCTCTCGGGTGGGGGGTGCCGCTCAGACCGAAGCGATGAAGCGTGTGGCTGGCAAGCTGAGGCTGGACCTTGCTCAGTATCGAGAGCTGGCTGCCTTTGCCCAATTTGGCGCCGCCGAACTGGATAAGACAACCAGGGCCCAATTGGAGAGGGGACAGCGAATCACCGAGGTGCTGAAGCAGCCTCAGTATGTCCCCATGCCTATGGGAAAAGAGGTGATCATCCTCTACGCCGTGATCAATGGCTACCTCGATGACGTCCCCATAGAGAGGGTGAGGGCCTTTGAGAGGGATTTCCACCGCTTCATGGAGATGAGCCATCCCGAAATCGGCGAGCGCATCGCCAAAGATAAGGCGCTCAGCGATGAGACCGAGGAGGCGCTGAAGAAGGCGATAGCCGAGTTCAAGGAGAGCGTGCCATACTAGGGGGTGGTATGTGACAACACCGAGCAGGGAAGAGATTGATGCGATTTGGGCAGAATTGAAAGACGTTCGGCAGTATGTGGATAGCCTCGGTGGGGTGTTATACGCGAATGCGCTACATGTGGCGCAACAATTGGCGATGGGGCTTATACGGGAGCTATACAGCACGGGCTTAATGGCGTTTGCGGTGACCCCTAACCCTAGGCTCAAGGCGCACCGCGCCGCATACGTAAAGTACATGGAGCACAAGGTAGACTCAGCTGCTGAATCTATTCGCGCCGCCGAGAACATTGAAGCGGTATTGGCAGTCCACCGCAGTTTCTTGGACGACTTGGACAAATATATGCAGTCGCTGTTGTGATATGGCCACCATTCGTGAGATCCGGCGTCGCATCAGAAGCGTTCAGAGCACGGCTAAGGTCACCAGGGCCATGGAGATGGTCGCTGCCTCAAAGATGAGGCGGGCTCAGGAGCGCACCATCGCTGCACGCCCCTACGCCGAGAGGATGGGGCAGGTTTTGGCAGACCTCGCCGCCCAGCGCCAGGCTGGCGATGAGATTCACCCTTTGCTGATTCAAAGGCCGGTGAACAGGATCGCTGTAGTCCATATCAGCGCTGACCGTGGCTTATGTGGCGGGCTTAATGCCAATGTCAATCGAAGGACGGTAAGCTTTGTTCTGGAGCAAAGCGTCCCCGTGACTTTGGTCGCTGTCGGTCGTAAGGGGAGGGATTTCATGGTGCGCTATGGGCAGGAGGTTCGTGCTGAGTTCACCCGCCTTGGCGACCGGCCATCGATACTCGATATTCTCCCCATCGCCCGCGTGGTCATCGATGATTATACCGATGGACTCATCGATGAGGTATATCTATCGTATAACCAGTTTGTGACCACCATGACCCAGAGGCCGGTGCTATGGCGGCTGCTCCCCATCGAGCCGGCGACGATCGAGGCGAGGCTAAACGTGGAGTATATCTATGAGCCCTCCCCGGATGAGGTTTTGGCTGAGCTTCTCCCTCGCTTCGTTGAGATGGAGATCTACCATGCAGTTCTCGAGTCCATTGCCAGCGAGCAGTCGGCAAGGATGGTGGCGATGCGCAACGCCACTGATAACGCCAACGAGCTCATCGAGGACCTCACCCTCACCTATAACAAGGTGCGACAGGAGATGATCACCAAGGAGCTCCTCGACATCACCGGAGGAGCGGCAGCCTTGGCATAAGGAGGCTATCATGGCAAAGGGAAAAGTAGCCCAGGTGATCGGCACGGTGGTTGATATAGAGTTTCCCCCCGATGAATTGCCGGCGCTCCATAATGCCATCGAGATCCCCCTTGATGAGGGAAAGATCGTGCTTGAGGTGCAGCAGCATGTGGGGAACAACTGGGTTCGCTGCCTCGCCCTCTCCTCCACCGATGGGCTGGAGCGAGGCGCTGAGGCTATTGACACCGGGGCACCGCTCAGCGTCCCTGTGGGGAGAGCCACCCTGGGCAGGCTTTTCAATATCATGGGGGAGCCTTTGGACAATCTGGGACCCGTTGAAGCCGAGGAGCGCTGGCCAATACATCGTCCCCCTCCCTCCTTCTTGGAGCAGGAGACCTCCACCCAGATGCTGGAGACCGGGCTCAAGGTCATCGACCTTATCACCCCCTTCACTAGGGGAGGGAAGGTGGGCGCCTTTGGTGGCGCCGGGGTGGGTAAGACCATCATCATCATGGAGCTCATTCACAATATCGCCACGGTGCATGGCGGCTTCTCGGTCTTTGCGGGGATCGGGGAGCGCTCCCGAGAGGGAAACGACCTTTGGTATGAAATGAAGGCCTCTGGGGTCATCGATAAGACGGTTCTTGTTTTCGGGCAGATGAATGAGCCCCCTGGGGTGAGGATACGCGTGGGACTCACCGGGCTTACCATGGCGGAATACTTCCGCGACACCGAAGGACAGGATGTCCTCCTTTTCATCGATAACATCTATCGTTATATTATGGCGGGCATGGAGGTTTCGGCGCTCCTGGGGCGCATGCCCTCGGCGGTGGGCTATCAGCCCACCCTGGCTACCGAGATGGGCGACCTTCAGGAGAGGATCACCTCCACCAAGAGGGGCTCCATCACCTCCTTCCAGGCCATTTATGTCCCCGCCGATGACTACACCGACCCCGGTGTGGCTACGGTCTTCGCTCACCTCGACGCCGTGATCGCCCTGGAGCGTTCCATCGCCGAGCAGGGGCTATATCCCGCCGTCGACCCCCTGGCCTCCACCTCCCGCATCCTCGACCCCCGAGTTGTTGGCGAGGAGCATTACGACGTGGCACGCGGGGTGCAGAGGGTGCTCCAGCGCTACAAAGACCTCCAGGACATCATCGCCATATTGGGCATTGAGGAGCTGAGCGAGGAGGACAAGCTCACCGTAGCCCGAGCCCGCAAGATCCAGCGCTTTCTCTCTCAGCCGATGTTCGTTGCCGAGGCCTTCACCGGCAGATCCGGCAGGTATGTGCCGGTGAAGGAGACGGTGCGCGGCTTCAAGGAGATCCTGGATGGGC
>SOJQ01000107.1 GCA_004376075.1 Dehalococcoidia bacterium
AGCAGGTTGCGCTCGAGGTCGGCCGCCACCACCTTTAGCTTGCGCACTGTAACCCTTTCGTTTCCCATATGACCTGCCATGCGCTGCCCCTTGAAAACCTTCCCCGGGGTAGTTGTACCCCCAATGGAGCCCGGGGCGCGATGGCGGTCGGATTGACCGTGGGTCTTGGGACCGCCGGCAAAGTGGTAGCGCTTCACCACCCCGGCAAAGCCCTTCCCCTTGGATATGCCGACGATATCGACCAGATCGCCAGCCTTAAAGATGCTTACATCCACCCTCTGCCCCACCTCGATGGAGTCGATGTCCGACGCCTCAAACTCGCGCAGGTGCTTAAGCATGCCCACCTTCTTGAGGTGACCCTTCTCCGGGAGGTTGAGCCGCTTTGCCGTGCCAAAGCCAAGCTGGACGGCATCGTAGCCCTCCTGTTTCACCCTTTTAATCTGGGTCACAAAGCAGGGCCCAGCCTCGATGGCGGTAACCGGCTCCACCCTGCCATCCTCCCCAAATACCTGGGTCATCCCAATCTTTCGACCTATAATTCCTTCCACCATCTTTCCAAACCCTTTTCGAACTAAGCCTTTGTGCTCCTCCCCAACTCCCTGGGGTATCTATCGCTCGATCTAATCCCTACCCTCTATAACTTTATCTCTATGTCAACCCCCGCCGGCAGGTTCAGCCTGGTCAAGGCATCGACAGTCTTTGCGGTGGGATCGAGGATATCGATGAGCCGCTTATGGGTGCGAAT
This sequence comes from Dehalococcoidia bacterium, assembly GCA_004376075.1. Lineage (GTDB taxonomy): Bacteria > Chloroflexota > Dehalococcoidia > E44-bin15 > E44-bin15 > E44-bin26. The sequence goes on from SOJQ01000107.1 coordinate 746, forward strand.
CTCAAACTGCTCCCTGGAGTCCTTATCCACATGGGGGGAGCGGATGACGCAGAACTTCTTAATGTGCGTGGGCAGTGGCACTGGCCCTACCACCTTAGCCCCCGTCTGCTCCGCCGCCTCCACGATCTGCTCCGCCGACTGGTCCAATATCCTGTGATCGAAGGCCTTCAGTTTAATGCGAATCTTCTGCTTAGGCATCAGAGAGCTCCCCTCACTTTGGCAATGAGCTGCTCCGCTAAAGACTGGGGCAGCTCCTCATAGCGATGAAATTCCATGGAATGGGTGGCCCTCCCCTGGCTCATCGACCTGAGGTCGGTAGCATAGCCGAAGGTCTCGGCAAGGGGGACGAGGCAACGGATTATCTTCATCGCGCCCAGGGAGTCGATGCTGGTGATCTGCCCTCTCCTTGAATTGAGGTCGCCAAGGATGTCGCCAAGGAACTCCTCGGGGGTGGACACCTCTATCTTCATGATCGGTTCAAGGAGGGCGGGATGGGCGCGGCGCACCCCATCCTTTAGCGCCATCGAGGCAGCGATCTTGAAGGCCATCTCCGAGGAATCAACCTCATGAAAGCTACCATCATAAAGGGTGGCCCGCAGATCAACCACAGGGTAGCCCGCCAAAACGCCGCTCTCCATAGCCTCTTTGACCCCGTTCTCCACATAGGGGATGTATTGTTTGCGAATAGCACCACCCTTAACTTCATTCACAAACTCAAAGCCACTCCCTCGCTCACCGGGGCAAAGCTCGATCCAGACATGCCCGTATTGCCCCCGGCCGCCAGACTGCCTGATGAACCTCCCTTCAGCTCTTACAGGCAGGGTGATGGTCTCTTTATAGGCGACCTGGGGCTTGCCCACGTTTGCCCCCACCCTGAACTCGCGGAGCATCCTTTCCACGATGACCTCAAGGTGAAGCTCGCCCATCCCTGAGATAATCGTCTGCCCCATTTCCCCATCGTAGCGGATGATGAAGGTGGGATCCTCCTCAGCCAACTTTGCCAGGGCATCGCTCAATCTGTCCTGGTCAGCCGTGGTCTTGGGCGCGCCGGCCGCTGAG
>SOJQ01000098.1 GCA_004376075.1 Dehalococcoidia bacterium
CTTTATAGGGCTTCCCCTCTCTGGCCATCGCCCGCACCGTAGGTTCGAGGATGGTATCCCTCACCCGATTGGTGAGCTCATCATCGAAGAAGCCCGGGGGGCTATAACTGCCCATGCCGCCGGTGTTGGGTCCCTGATCGCCATCGAAGACCCTTTTGTAGTCGCAGGCAGGCACCATGGGGACGACAGTCTTGCCATCGGTGAAGGCGAGCAGGCTTACCTCCTTCCCTGCCAAACACTCTTCAACCAGAACCTGGTCGCCGGCGCTGCCGAAGACGCGCTCCTCCATGATCTCGGAGAGGGCCTTCAGCGCCTCTTCGATGGACTCAGCCACTATGCTCCCCTTGCCCGCCGCCAGCCCGTCTGCCTTGACCACGATAGGGGACTGCTGAGCCTGGACGTAGGCTCTTGCCTCCTCAAAGGAGGAGAAGCTTCGGCTTTTAGCGCAGGGGATGCCATATTTCTGCATCAGCTCCTTGGCGAAAACCTTGCTCGATTCTATCCTGGTTGCTTCTTTATTGGGACCGAAGGTAGGGATGCCATGATTCTGGAAAAGATCGACTATGCCGGTGGCAAGGGGGGCTTCGGGCCCAATAATGGCTAGATCAATGCCATTATCTTTTGCTGCCTGGGCAAGAGCCTCTATATCGGTGGCTCCAATGTCTATGTTTTTGGCGATAAGCCCAGTTCCCGCATTCCCCGGGGCGACGTATATCTCTCCGACCTTAGGGCTCTGGCTAAGCTTCCACACCAGGCTGTGCTCTCGGGCTCCACCACCGATGACCAGCAACTTCAAAGCTTTGTCCTCTCCGTTAAGCTATAAGGGGCAAGCAGCTATAATCCCTCTTTCTTGAACTTCTCGGCTTGGGTGGCATCGAGCTTTTGAATCAGTTTGGTGAGCTCAGCAAGGTGCTCCTTCTCATCGTCGCGGATGTGCTCCAGAACCTCCATTGCCTCTTCATCGCCTATGGTATCGATATGGTCCTGATACTGATTGATCGCCTGGAGCTCCCCGATGAGGTCCTCGCGCAGCATCTCCAGATCTATCTCTGGGGCTTCTTCGCTTTCATAATCGGAATCGTAGGTCACCAGTTCCTCCTTTTTTTATTCCCACTCTATGGTTGAAGGGGGCTTTGAGGAGATGTCGTAGACTACCCTGTTCACCCCGGGCACCTCGTTGACGATGCGATTTGATATGCGGGCCAAAAGGTCATAGGGGAGGCGGGCCCAGTCGGCGGTCATTGCATCCTCTGAGGTTACGGCGCGCACTGCCACGAGGTGACCGTAAGTTCGAAAATCTCCCATTACTCCCACGCTCCTGGTGTCGGTGAGCACGGCGAAGCTCTGCCAAAGTTGGCGATATAGCTTTGCCTTCTTGATCTCGTTCATCACGATCCAGTCGGCAGCCCGCAGTATCTCCAAGCGCTCCTTGGTCACCTCACCGATGATGCGGATGGCAAGCCCAGGTCCGGGGAAGGGCTGCCGCCATACCATCTCCTCAGGAAGGCCTAAAGCGAGACCCACCTCCCTCACCTCATCCTTGAAGAGATAGCGCAGGGGCTCGATCAGGTAAAAGGTCATCTTTGTGGGCAGACCACCTACATTGTGGTGGGTTTTTATCTTTGCCGATGCCCTGCTCTCCGGGGTGGTGCTTTCGATAACATCGGGGTAAAGGGTTCCCTGAGCTAGAAAATCCACTTGCCCTATCTTAGCTGCCTCCTCCTCGAATACCTGAATGAACTCCTCTCCCACCACGCGGCGCTTCATCTCAGGGTCAACCACCC
>SOJQ01000024.1 GCA_004376075.1 Dehalococcoidia bacterium
CATATTTATGATTGATGTCAGCCAGTCGAGCGAGCGCCTGGGCAAAGGCTGGGTCGTTACTCTCCTCCTCGGGGTGAAAGCGAAGGTTTTCCAGCAGCAGGACATCCCCTTCTTTGAGCCTCCCTACTGCTTTTTCGACCTCGGGGCCGATACAATCGGTTGCCATCTCCACATGCGAACTGAGCAGTTGAGAGAGGCGCTCGGCGACCGGGGTAAGCCTCAGCTTATCGAGCACCTTCCCCTCAGGGCGCCCCAAATGGGAACAGAGGATCACCTTCACTTTCTTGTCGATGAGATATCTAATGGTGGGGAGCACCGCCCGAATACGGGTATCATCGGTGATGGCGCCCTCTTCGTCCTGGGGAACATTGAGGTCAACCCTGACCAAAACCCTCTTACCGCTGACATCGATGTCCCTGACGGTTTTCTTATTCATTTTCCCTCCTTACAGACATGCTCTAACTTTTCCTTTATTTTCCTCGCCTCCTCCACCGCTCCTGGGTCAGAGTCAAAAACGCTTATCCCCTTCAGATCCGCCTCGATGATCTTTGAGCTATAGTTTATGAAGCCAAGAACCTCCAAATCGGTCATGTTATCGATGATAAAGCGGCGATCGGCATCGCTAGTGGTCTTGGAGCCAACGACATAGCTCCTCTTAATGCCCAGGTCTTGGGCCAGTTCCCTGATTGCCTCCGCCGTCTGGATGCTCCTTCTCCCCGGCTCGACGACGATGATAAAGGCATCCACCGACCGAGCAGTCCCCCGACCGAGGTGCTCCACCCCGGCGTCCATGTCCAGGATCACCACCTCCGACTCCCTGAGCAGCAGGTGATTTATCAGGTTTCTGAGTAGGGCGCTCTCTGGGCACATGCAACCGCCACCTCCCTTCTTCACCGTGCCCATTATAAGCAGTTTCACCCCATCTATGGTAGCGGAGAACCTCTCCGGGATGTCATCGACCCTGGGGTTGAGCTTGAAGAAGGGGGCTGGCGTGCCCGGCTTGGCCCCGGTGCGCTCCTCGATCAACTCCTTCATTTCAGCGATAGGGATGATCTGGCGCGCCTGCTCCAGAGGGAGACCAAGGGCTGAGGCGAGATTGGCATCGGGATTGGCATCGATAGCAATTACGCTTTTTCCCTCAGCGGCGTAAAGTCGCGCCAGTAGGCTCGCCAGGGTTGTTTTGCCCACGCCTCCTTTTCCTGTGATCGCTAGTTTCATTTTTCCTTCGGCCTCTCGATCTTCGGCAAATACATTCCTACTCTGCCTTTGTATTCTTTATATTCATCGCCAAGTGCTTTCTCCAGGTTTCTTTCCTCCCAAAGGGTTTCCAGCACTAAGCCAATGATTAGGATTGGAGCCAGATAAAGACAATAAAGGGCACCCCAGGTCAAAGACCAACCTACCCAGATACTAATAAACCCAGCGTTTATCGGGTTCCTTAAAACCTTATATGGTCCCGTTGTAATGAGCGTAGATGGAATGCCTTTCCATCCCCGAAACTCTATTTTCATAAGCTCCCTGAGTGCAACCACCATGAGGATTACTCCCGATAGCGCAAGGATTATTCCTATAACAGGCAAGGCGATGGTGTTTGATATTCTGGGTTGATTAATCAGTGGCAAATAGATAACTGCAAAGAGTGCGAGGGTGCGTGCCAGTGTGGCGCCAATCGCTACGCGTATGAGGGATAGATTTACTTGCCTACCCTTTACGTACCTCCAGAGAATCAGTGAGGACAGAAAAAGCGAAAACAAGAGCACCCAAAGCCAGACCAACTCAGGCATTTTTCTTCCTCAATTTTAGTTCGATTCCAGATTTGGAAGCCAAATCCTCGATTATCGCCCTCATGGCCTTTGCCTTCATTCTATCGCTTTCTCAGTCTGGGGATGAACATAGGAACTTTTTCCTTATATCTGAGATATTCCTCCCCAAACTTCTTCTCCATCTCCCTCTCCTCGATGCCCTTGAGATAGAGCACATTCAGGATGGCAAAAATCGGGGTGGCGATGAAGGTAAAGGTGACTGACCCCAGCAAGACGCCGAGGCCGAACATGCCGCTGAGCCATCCGCTGACCATGGGGTTCCTGCAATAGGCATAGAGGCCGGTGGTAACAAGCTCCTGTGGCGGATTAAGTGGCACCGGTGACCCCCTGGCCTTGAAGAAGCGCACGACAGGCCATACACCTACAAAGGCCCACAAGGCGAGGAGAATCAAGCCTATAATGAGACTGAGCGGCGGGGAGACAAATTTCGGGAAATGGGCCGCGCCATCCACCCAAAGGGAGGCAAAGACAAGCAGGGCGGTGACGCCAAGCCAAAATATAACTCCTGCGGGCGTAAACAGAGCCCTCCGCCTTCGAGGCCATTTCGACGCCTGATAAAGAAGCTCCGCCCACCTTTCCCTAAAGCTCATCGCTCATTTCCTCCTCTCACCGCTATGTAGCACCCCACCATAAGCGCGGCTTAACCTAATTCCCTGCTTCCATTACTGGATGAGCGCAGAGTTCGGAAAAAGCGGCAAGAACCCGCCTCTCGATCCCATCAGCATCCAGATTATACTTGGCACGGAGCAGTCCCTGAGGCCCCTGCTCCACGAACTCATCGGGCAGCCCGATACGCTCCACCCGAAGGTCGGGGATAGTGGAGCTTTCCAAAAGCCCAAGCACTGCGCTGCCAAAACCGCCGGCGAGGGCATTCTCCTCAACAGTAACCAGCCTTCTGGTCTGACGAGCCAGGTCCAAGATCAGTGACGAATCTAAAGGCTTGGCAAAGCGGGCATTAACCACAGTGGCTTCTATCCCCTTCTCAGCAAGCCGCTGGGATGCCTCAAGGGAAGGAGCTACAGTAACCCCGATAGCTAGAATTGCTATATCCTTCCCCACTCTGAGCACCTCCCCCTTACCTATGGGGAGTTCCCGCAGTTCCGCATCCAGTGGCACGCCCAATCCAGAGCCCCTGGGGTAGCGAAGGGCAAAGGGGCGATTTGCCCTCACCGCGGTATAGACCAGGTGCTGGAGTTCATTTTCATTCTTTGGGGAGGCGACAACCATGTTGGGGATAAAACTAAGATAGGAAAGGTCAAAGGCACCCTGGTGGGTCTTGCCATCCTCGCCCACAATTCCCCCTCGATCGATGGCCAGGATCACCGGTAGATTTTGGAGGCAAACATCGTGGATGATCTGATCCAGGGCGCGTTGCAGGAAGGTGGAATATATAGCGACGATAGGGATAAACCCCTGAGTCGCCAAACCTGCAGCCAAGGTAACAGCGTGTTGCTCGCAGATGCCGACATCGAAGACCCGCTTCGGGAACTTGTCAGCGACCATGCTCAGCCCCGTGCCCTCCCGCATAGCCGCAATGATCGCTACTATTCTGGGATTCTCCCTGGCGAGGCGGAGGACGGTTTTGCCAAAGACCTCGCTATAGGAGGGGGAGCCCTCTTTTGGGCCCTGGTTTGGGGGTACACCGTGAAAGCTAACTGCATCCTCCTCGGCAGGGCTATGCCCCTTGCCTTTCCTAGTGATCACATGGACGAGGGTTGGCCGGCGAGAGTATTCTCTTGCCTGGACAAAAGCCGCTTCCAGCTCAGCGATGTCATGCCCATCGATGGGCCCGATATAGACGAAGCCAAGCTCCTCCCAAAAGGCGGAGGGAATGATCAATCCCTTGAAGCTCTTCTTCACCCTTGCCCCCAATTTCCAAACCCTGGGCCCCATGGGCAGCCTGGTGACCACCTGCTCCGCCTCCTCCTTGGCTCGATAGTATCGGCGGTACAACCTTAGCTTATAGAAAAAGCTGGAGAGGGCGCCCACGCTGGGCGAGATCGTCATCCCATTATCATTGAGAACCACGATGAAGCTGGTGCCCAGATGCCCCGCCTGATTCAACGCCTCAAAAGCCATCCCCCCTGTCATAGCGCCGTCTCCGATAACAGCAACCACATGATTGCTTTCCAGCGCCAGATCGCGGGCAATCGCCATACCCAGTGCTGCAGAGATCGAGGTTGAAGCATGTCCGGCACCAAAGGGGTCATGAGGGCTTTCGCTGCGCTCGGTAAATCCGCTAAGCCCCCCGTACTGGCGGATGGTAGGGAAAAGCGCCTTACGCCCGGTGAGCAGCTTATGGGCGTAGGTTTGATGACCTACATCCCAAACGATCTTGTCTCGAGGACTGTCGAAGGATCTGTGCAAGGCTATGGTGAGCTCCACCACACCTAGGCTGGAGGCGAGATGGCCGCCGTTGGCGGTCACTATGGCAAGGATCTCACCACGAATTTCAGCAGCAAGCTGCTCCAACTGGGAAAGGGTGAGTCCCTTTAGGTCGGCAGGCTCATTAACCCTATCCAATATCCTAGGCACAGTGCTTTCCCCTTCCAAAAATCATCTTAGCAGCGGGGGCTGAGACTTGTCAAGAAAGGCTGCGGTGCTCCAGTGCCCGCACCTTCTCCAGGCGCTGGGCATGCCTGCCCCCCTCAAACTCAGCGCTAAGATAGGCTTGGACGATCTCTTTAGCTAGACCTTCCCCTATGACCCTCTCCCCCAGGCAGAGCACATTGGCATCGTTATGCTCTCGGCTGCGACGGGCGCTGAAGGTATCATGACAAAGGGCGGCACGCACCCCCGGCACCTTATTGGCTACCATGCTCATGCCGATCCCCGTGCTACAAACCAGGATGCCGTGATCGAAGCGACCCTCTGCCACCGCCTCAGCAACCCTCCCTCCAATATCGGGATAGTCCACCGAGCCAGGGTCATAGCAGCCGAAGTCCTCGTACTCGTGCCTCAACTGGGAAAGGAGGTCGATTATTTCCCTCTTAAGATTCAGCCCTCTATGGTCGCAGCCGATAGCGATCCGCATTGCCATCTCTCCCTCTACTCTAGTTGGCACACCCTCTCGATCTCCCCCCGGCTTATCGCCCCCTCTCTCAGAATCCTTGGGGTTTCGCCGGTTAGGTCGAGCACCGTGGAATCCATACCTCCAGGACACCTTCCACCGTCGATAACGAGGTCGACCCTGTCCCCCATTTGCTGACGAACCTCCTCGGCGGTGGCCGGGCTGGGGCTGCCTGTTAGGTTGGCGCTCGTCCCCGTGATCGGGACGCCAAGCCCCTCGATCAGGGCGATGGGGACGGGGTGATTCGGCACCCTCACCGCAATTTTTTCGCCCCCGCCGCTGACCACGCTCGATACTGATGATGCTTTATGTAAAACCAGGGTTAAGCCCCCGGGCAAAAAACGCTCCGCCAACCGCCACGCAATCTCGGGCACAGGCCGGGCCACAGCCGCTATCTGGGAGATATCGGCAAGGAGCAGGGGAAGGGCGAGATGGCGAGGTCGTCCTTTCGCTTCATAGACCCTTGCCACCGCCTCCTCATCAAGGGCACTGGCGCCCAGCCCATATACAGTATCGGTGGGGAAGGCCACTATGCCCCCCCTTTTCAGGATATCGACGGCCTGCCGAATCCGCTCCTCCATCTTGACGCCAGTATACCACAGTGATAAGCTTTGGTCGAGGATTCAGCCATGGAGAGGAAAGAGGACAGCTTTAGAGTTACCACAAGCGACGACCTGGAGGTCTCCACCTATCTGGAGATCGCCAAAGAGTTGGGTGGCGAGAAGCCCATCCTCGAGAAGGCGCCCGAGGTAGATCGCGAGACGGTGATCGTTATCGACTTCGGCTCGCAATACAGCAGGCTTATCGCGAGGAGGGTGCGGGATTGCCAGGTCTATTGCGAGATATTGCCCTACGATGCCGCCTGGCAAAGGGTTGCCTCTCTCAAGCCCAGAGGATTCATCTTCTCCGGAGGACCAGCCAGCGTCTACGAACCTGGGGCTCCTCTAGCCCCCGCCTATGTCTATGAAAGCCATCTCCCCATATTAGGCATTTGTTATGGGATGCAGGTGCTCGCCCACCAGCTCGGAGGAAGGGTTGCCCTGGGAACGAGGCATGAGTATGGTCATGCCATCATCCATCAGGGGGATGTGGAATCGCCCATCTTCGCTGACTTGCCCCCCTCCATGCCTGTTTGGATGAGTCACGGAGACCAGATCATAGAGATGCCCCCGGGCTTCACCACCCTTGGCTACACGGAAAACTCCCCTATCGCCGTCATGGGCAATAAGTATGGGATTATTGGACTGCAGTTTCACCCTGAAGTAGCCCATACCCCTCAAGGAAAGGAGATCCTGAAAAACTTCCTTTACCATATCTGTGGCTGCAGTGGCAATTGGACCCCGGGTAGCTTTATTGCCGAGAGCGTGGAGAGGATCAGGAAGCAAGTGGGCAAAGGAAGG
>SOJQ01000084.1 GCA_004376075.1 Dehalococcoidia bacterium
TGGTCGCCCTCCAGAAAGAGAGCAAAGCCCTGGTGGTGGTCCACGGCGGCGGCATGGTGATATCAGATTGGCTGGATAGGTGGGGCATTTCCACCAGGTTCGAAAATGGGCTCAGGGTGACCGATGATGAGACCCTTCGGGTTGTGGTGGCTGTGCTCGCTGGGCTGGTTAATAAGGAGCTTGTTGCCGCCATCCAGTCGCGGGGGGGGCGAGCCATGGGCTTAAGCGGCATTGATGGGGGCTTCATCGAGGCAAAGATTAAGGATGCCGAGCTTGGCTATATAGGGGAGGTGGTGAAAATTAACCCAGAGCCTATAGAGATGCTTGTAAAAGAAGGCTATATTCCCATAATCGCTCCTTTAGGTTTGGAGGCCAAGGGCGAAAAAGGCGAAAAAGCGATGCCCCTCAATATCAATGCCGACACTGCCGCTGGTGAGATCGCCGCCGCCCTTGAGGCGGAGAGGCTTATTTTGCTCACCGACGTCGCTGGCGTTATGGATGGTTTAGGGAAATTGTTGCCCCGCCTATCGCCCGGCGAGGCAAGCTCGCTCATCGCCTCCGGCGTTGTTTCCGGGGGGATGATCCCCAAGGTGGAGGCATGCCTTCGCGCCCTTTCCACGGTTACCATGACTCAGATCGTCGATGGTAGAGAGCGCCACGCACTAATTGAGGCCATCGCTGGGAAAGGAAGTGGCACAACGATCGCCTGAGAAGAGGAGAAGGGGATGACCGATTGGCAGGAGTTGGAAGAGAAATACCTGATGAATACCTTTAAGCGTTTGCCAGTGACCCTGGTTCGAGGGGAGGGGGCAAGGGTTTGGGATGACAAGGGTAAGGAGTATCTGGACTTTGTGGGTGGCTTAGCGGTGAATGTCTTGGGCCATTGCCATCCTGAAGTAGCCAATGCCTTGGCCAAGCAGGCTCGCACCCTGATCCAGACATCGAATCTAGTTTATAGTGTGCCCCAGATACGCCTGGCGGAGCTGCTTATCCAAAATAGCTGCTTTGATAAGGTCTTCTTCTGTAATAGCGGAGCGGAGGCCAACGAGGGGGCGGTGAAGCTCGCCCGCAAGTATGGCAAGCTTCATTTGAATGGCGCCTATGAGGTCATCACCGCAATGAACTCCTTTCATGGTCGCACCCTGGCTATGGTCGCCGCCACGGGACAGCCGAAGTTTCAACAGCCTTACACCCCGCTCCCCAGCGGCTTCATCAATGTGGAGTACGATAGTATTGATGCCATCAAGGCAGCCACAGGGAAGAAGACCTGCGCCGTGATGCTGGAGGTGATCCAGGGCGAGGGAGGGGTGAACATCCCCAAGGAGGATTACCTGAAGGAGGTGCGCTCCTGGTGCGACGAAAAGGGCATCCTGCTTATCCTCGATGAGATTCAAACGGGGATGGGGAGAACTGGGACCCTCTTTGCTTACCAGCAGTCTGGTATTGAGCCTGACATCATGACCCTGGCCAAGGGGCTTGCGGGTGGCGTTCCTATTGGCGCCCTCCTGGCAAAGGAGAGGGCCTCCGTCTTTGAGCCTGGGGATCATGGCTCCACCTTTGGCGGCAATCCCCTGACTTGCGCTGTGGGCTATGCCACCTTGAAGTATATTTTGGAGCATGATATCGTTGAAAATTGCCACCGTATGGGAAACTACCTGATGTCTTGCCTCGACAGCCTAAAATCGAAGTTCGATTTTATTGTTGAGGTCAGAGGGCGCTGTCTCCT
>SOJQ01000112.1 GCA_004376075.1 Dehalococcoidia bacterium
ATTTTGTAAATCGTGGATCCTTCTTCTGTAGTTCGCTGATGTCATCGCGCAATCCGTAGATGTCTTCCGAGGTGTGGGACAAAATGGCATGTCCACAATCATGAAGAAGGGCTGCCATGCGAATCTCAGCTAATTCGTCTTTCTCAGGATCCCCAGTAATCGGCGCAGGAACATTTACCTCATTCGCCCCAGTTCTGCGACCAATTGATTCGTTAATTCTATGGGCAAAGCGGGTAGCCAGTACTGTTACACCTAGCGTATGTTCAAAGCGGGAGTGAGTAGCGGAAGGGAACGTTAAAAAAGCAAGGCCTGTCTGATGAATATGCCGTAAGCGTTGAAGCAACGGGGTATCAAGAACCGCAACCTCATGCGGATAGAAAAGGTTAGTCCCCAACAGTGGCTCATGAATAGCTTTAGGAGCCTTAATGAGCCTTAGCTGATATTCTTCAAAAATACGTGCCACATAATGGGCTATTCTGTCCTCAAGGTTCATCTCAAAACGCTGCGCTTCAGTCCAACTTTGGAGCTGGATAACTATTTAGACAGCCTGACTTCTTTTTCAAACTCTTTGGCCATCGCCTCTAGCTGGCGCTGCTCTTCTTCATTAAAACGGCTTAGTATGTTCTTTCGGGCATAGTTCTTGGCTCTCAATTTAAGTATATAAGTTTCAAAATCGGGATTTTCCATCCTGATTATCCTTGAGAGCTGGAGTCTGGATAGCACCCTTTCAAGAAGCGGGGAGAGGGGGTAAACATCATGTTCAGGATCGGAAAAAGCAAAGTCTTCCAACAACTCAGGATACCGTTTTTTCAGGTCAAAGATTGTCTCGTGGATGAGCTTAGGATCGCCCTTGAAAGACCCAGCCTTGACAAACGAGAGCATTGCAGCGATCACATCGTCTGCAACACGCTTCTGACGCATGCTTTTTGTGGTTTCCATTTGCCCCCCTTTCTTGTTTCTAAATCTCACTGTTTCCGCAAGAAAGCAGCCAAAAATTAACGCACGACGCGCTAAATGTCAAGCCCTAAATTGGTTATACTTTAACACAAAGTTAACGATTTGTCAACTATTAACTTGCATCGCAAGCTGATTACTGAGCTTCTATTGACAAAAAGGAAACTATATGGTAACTTCTATTTTTGTAATGCGCCTATTTGTTTACTTGCTATATACAGGGAGGAGACAATAATGGGTCAGCGGAAAGGTTATTTTAGGAAACCACGGGCTTCATTTTTGGGAAACTTCATGACTAGCTTGCGAGTCGAGCAGGGCCTAACTCTTGAAGATGTGGCGAGAGCAATGGGCAGATCAAAAAGCTACATTTGCAAAATGGAAACAAGCGAGCGGCCACCAGATGCTGTGCTTTTAACCGGTTTCGCACGTGCCTGTAAGAAAGAGCCTGAGTATCTTCTAGCCCACGTACCTCAGCTGCAATTTAACCTGCTTAGCGCCATTACATCGCCTGCCGATGTACCAGAGGATCCTCTGCAAAACATTACAGAGGATGAAAGGCAAGAACTCACAAGTTACCTAGCTTTCCTTCGTCTCAGGAGAGGTGCAGGTGCGACGTAGAGACAAACAGCGGGTTTCTAAAGGCTCGCGTACAGCCCCTGCTCCCTTATGTAGCGCTCCACCGCATCGGGGACAAGATAGCGGATGGGGAGGCCATTGGCAAGGCGCTCCCTGATCTCTGAGGAGCTGATCCCAATCTGGGTGTTGTCGAGAATGATGGCGCGCCGGGAGATGCCGGGGATGCTTCGCTCCAGGGACTCCAAATCCAAATCCCTCACTTCGGGGCGCTTCACCGCCACCAAGCGGCACATCTCCAAAATCCTCTCCGGCTCCCTCCATGTCGAAAACTCCGCCAAAGCATCCAAGCCGAGGATAAAGTAAAAATCCGCCTCCTCCCCCAGCTCACGCTTCAAATCGGTAAGGGTATCCACTGTGTAGGAAGGACTAGGACGCTCTAAATCTACGGTGGAAGCTCGAAAAGAGGGGTTGGAGACGATAGCGAGCCGGATCATCTCCAGCCGATGCTCCCCAAGGGAGATAATCCGATGCTCCTTAAGCCAGGGCTCGCCTGCGGGAACGAAGATCACCTGGGAGAGCCCCAGCCTGAGCCTGGCCTCCTCAGCTACGATGAGGTGCCCAATGTGAATGGGGTCGAAGGTTCCCCCCAGTACGCCGATATTCATGCTATTCCCACTCCAATTCTATTTTGCCAAAGCGAACCACATCCCCGGGTTTTGCCCCCGCCCTTCTCAGGGCAGCGCTGACCCCCATCCTGGTGAACTGCCTCCTAACATAGGAGCGCGCCTCCGGGTTTTGAAGGTCCATTCTAGCTAAGAGCCTCTCCACTCTTGGCGCCGAGACCACAAAGATCTCCCCCTCCTTTGTCACCGTGATCCTCTCATCTTTGGGCTGGGGACGAAACACCGCCAGCGCCTCCTGCCTTGGCGCTTGAGCTGGAAGTCTATCGAGCATCTCCAAAGCCTTGGCCATCAACTGAGGAACGCCACGCCTTGTTGCCGCCGAGATAAAGAAGAGGGGTGCCTCAAGGGAGCCAAGCTCCCTCTTCAGGGCGGGAATATGAGATTCTACCTCCGGTAAGTCGATCTTGTTCAGCACCACGATTTGAGCTTTTTGCGAAAGAAGGGGATTAAACAAGGAAAGCTCCTGATTTACATTTTTCATATCGCTAAGCGGGCTCTTCGAGGTGCCATCAAGCAGGTGGATGAGCACCTTGGTGCGCTCGGCATGGCGCAAGAAATCGTGCCCCAATCCCAGACCACGATGAGCCCCCTCGATGAGTCCCGGGATCTCGGCAAGAACGAAGGAGCGGTTCCCTACATCGACCACCCCCAAGATGGGCTCCTGGGTAGTGAAGGGGTAGTTGGCTATCTTCGGCCTTGCCGCCGATGCTGAGGCAAGCAGGGTGGATTTGCCTACACTAGGATAACCTATTATCCCTACATCGGCGATAAGCTTTAGATCGAGGATCAGAGTAACCTCCTCCCCTGCCTCCCCCCGCTGTGCAATACGCGGCGCCTGATTGGTAGAGGTAGCGAAGTGGGCATTTCCAAAGCCGCCACGGCCCCCTCGGGCCACCATCACCCTTTGCTCCTCCTCTCCTAGATCGGCAACAAAAAGCTTTTGCCCAGCACTATCCTTAGCGTTAACCACTGTGCCTAAGGGAACCCTTATCAAGAGATCCTCGCCATTTCTACCATGCATCCTCTTCCCAGCACCATTTCCTCCCCGTTGCGCCGTGAAATGCCTTCTCCTCGCGACCCAGCGCAGCGGGCTCCCTCTGCGATCCGCGCCACTGAAAACGCTACCCCCATTGCCGCCATCGCCCCCGTCAGGACCCCCCAAGGGGACAAACTTCTCCCGACGAAAGCTCACCACCCCGTTACCCCCATCCCCTGCTTTAACATAAATCTCCACTCTATCCACCATAGCTCATCACCACTGTTATTATAAAGGATATATAGAAGAATTTGTAACCTTTATCTGAGGGTATCAATAATAATAATGCAGTGAGGAAGTGACTAAGTTGAAACCCTCGCTAGAGTGAGGGGATGGTTAGTAGGGAGAGCGGTGTGCACAGGGAGTGAAGCAAAAGTGCAGTTTAGGCGAATCAAAAGCCAGAACGGGTTTCAAGAAATTGAACAAAGGGCTTTGACATAAGAAAGGCCCCTTTATGCACAACTGGGGGCGTTTATGCACAGAATCGAGCCACTTATGCACCGTTTTATGTTCATTTCTCTTTGGGGAGGGTGCAAAATGGGGTTAAGAGGCGCTTTTGGAGTAAAGGATCTCCCTGATCTCGAGGATATCGCCGCGCAATCGGGGGCTGGTATTGATCTCTAAGGCGATTTTCGCATAGCCGCGAATAATGGCTGAGTGGTCTCTGCCCCCCAGCTCGTGACCGATCTCGGTGAAGGGACGCCCTATCTCCTCCCTGATGAGGTATACAGCAATGTGGCGTGCCAGGGTGATCTGCTTTTCGCGCCTCTTCCCTTCCAGAGCCTCCGGCTCGATGTCGAAATATTTGGCCACAGTGGTTATGATCGATCTAGAGGTCAGGGTACGGCGGGGCCCAGGATTGGGGAACTCTGTGAGGGCCTCGGTGGCAAGTTCTATAGTGAGCGATGCCTTGGTAAGCCTGGCAAAGGCAATGACCCGATTTAGCGAGCCCTCTAGCTCACGGATGCTCCGCCGCGCCCTGCGAGCGATAATGTCGAGAACCTCTTGAGGTATTTCTACCCTCTTTTCCTCCGCCTTGGCTTGAAGGATGGCAAGGCGAGTCTCAAGGTCAGGGGGTTGAATATCAGCGATGAGCCCCCATCCGAAACGGGAGCGTAACCTGTCTTCCAGTAAGGGCATAGAGTTTGGGGGGCGATCGCTGGTGATCACGATCTGACGGTTGGCATTGTGAAGATCGTTAAAGGTGTGGAAGAAGCCCTCCTGAGTCTGCTCCTTCCCGATAATAAAGTGGATGTCATCCACCAAGAGGACATCCACGCTCCTATATTTCAGGCGAAATTCCTCGGTCTTCCTCTCCCGGATCGCTTTTATGAACTCGTTAGTAAACTGCTCCGTGCTTACATAGAGAACACGGAGTTTGCTTGCCGAAACGAAGTGCCCTATAGCATGTAGAAGGTGCGTCTTTCCCAGCCCCACGCCACCGTAAATAAATAGTGGGTTATAGACACGACCGGGCTTTTCCGCCACCCCTAAGGCGGCAGCGTGGGCGAGGCGATTAAAATTTCCAACGATGAAGGAGTCAAAGGTATACTTAGCATTAAAGGTGGAAGGATTTGTCTTCCCGTTGCTAGTGGCGAGGCTGGCTGAACGGGAAGATCTTCCTTTGGGCTTCGCTGCTTTGCTATGTTCCCCTTGGTGGATTTGAAAGTGGACATCTAGGTTTTGGCCTGTGATCCCGATAAGGGTCTTCTTGATCAGGGAGTAGAGGCGCCTCTCCAGCCACTCTATAGCAAAGGGAGATAACACGCCAACTACGAACTGATCGCCCTGGCAACTCAGCCCGACGGTATCTCCAAGCCAGGTGTCGTAATTTGTCTTTGTCACTTGCAGTTGAAGCTCCCCAAGCACCGCCTCCCAAATTTCTGTAGCTGACCTCTCTTTCACACAGTCCTCCGAGCTTTGGTGTTTCACCCAGGATGTTTCCATCCTGAGACTGCCCTTGGCAGGTGGCAAGGGGAAGAAACGAAGCCACTCTAGATTTTAGAGAACGCCCTCTTCTTTTGTCCTCAGCGCTCGTCAGGATCTTGTGATCAGTAGTGTCCCCGATTGGTCGAGGCACCCTGATATCGAGGGCTGAAGTATATCAGCGGTCTTAAAAGGTTTTTTGGGGATGAGCGCGGCGGATACTAAAACCTAACAAAAACAGCGCCCCTGGTCAAGGGGTTTTTGCACAACTTTAGTACTAATTTTCAAAATCCATTTTTTTCTAATTTTATGTTATTTTGGCAAAAAGCTCCCAGAGGCCTTTCTTCCATGATAGAATGTCTTTGGGAGGGGTGATGCGCATCGTTTTTATGGGGGCACCCGAGTTTAGCGTGCCAATTCTAGAGCGGCTTTTGCTTGGCGAGCATGAGCTGGTCGCTGTCTACACCCAGCCCGATAGGCCTGCGGGGAGGGGGCGTGCCCTCGCCTTCTCTGCGGTGAAAAAGGTGGCGTTAGAGCGCGGGCTAAAGGTGCTCCAACCGGCCAGTTTCAAGGAGCCTGGTGCCATCGAATTTTTGGCTCGGTTACGCCCCGATGTTATCGTGGTCGCTGCCTTCGGCAGGATCTTGGCCAGGGAGGTGCTTGCCATCCCTCCCTTTGGATGTATCAACCTTCACCCCTCCCTGCTTCCCAGGCATCGTGGTCCCTCCCCGGTCCAGGGGGCCATCCTAGCTGGAGATGACTGGACAGGGGTCACCCTCATGCTCATGGATGAGGGTGTTGATAGCGGTGCCATCCTCTCCCAACGTAGAGTGGCCATCGAGCCCGAGGACACCACGGAGTCGCTTACCAAGAAGCTTGCCCAGGTTGCGGCCCAGCTTTTGGAGGAAACGCTGCCTCTCTGGCTTTCCCATAGTCTTACCCCCCCCCCTCAAGCTGAGGAGGGCGCCCCCTATACCCAGCTTTTCTCCAAGGAGAAAGGCGAGCT
>SOJQ01000122.1 GCA_004376075.1 Dehalococcoidia bacterium
CTTGGAGATTCCCATAATCCCCATAGAGGTGGTGCAGGCTATAAATTTAACCCCCGCCTCCCGGGCCGTAGCTATCAACTCATCTAGGGAGAGAAACTTGGCATCCCGCATTAACTTCCCCATCATCCACTTGCCCAGGCCGAGCATATGAAATTTGGATAACGGCAGTCTCTCGGAGCCGCCCCGGTTCATAAAATTGAGCATCTTCCTCATTATCCCCCGACTTTTGATTGAGCCCTCATTTCTCTTGATGATATTTAGCCCCCAGAAGGTGAAGAACATGCTCACCTCCATCCCCATAGAGGCGGCTCCGATAGCTATGTTGAAGGCGGCCAGTGCCTTGTCCATCTCTCCACTGAATACCACCAGAGTAATCTTTTCTGGCATGGTAGCCCCCTTACTTTCCTTCTAGCTTGCCCCCACACTGGGGACAGACTTCCGCCTCCCTCGCCACCGCTATCTGGCACCTGCTACAGTAGCGCAGGGTCACACCACAAGGCTGGCAGTAAGGTAGAGCAGATATAACCAGCTCCTCTTCACAGTAGGGGCAAAAACACTTCCCCTCCTTGCTCTTCGGGTTGTTACTCATTTTTATCTTTCTCCCCCTTTTGCTTTTCCCCTCCTTGCCCTGCTTCTTCAGGTAGTCATCGATAGCCTTATTCAGGGCTTGGGCGCCGAGGTTGGAGCAGTGATACTTGTTCTTGGGCAACCCCTCCAGCTCCTCGGCTACCAGCGCTGGGGTTATCTTTTTTGCCTTTTCCAAGGTCTTCCCCTTAGCCATCTCGCTTACAATACTGGAAACGGCAATGGCAGCCCCGCAGCCGAAGGTCTTGAACTTGACATCGCTGAGGTGGTCATCATCGACCTTGATGTAGAAGGTCATCATGTCCCCGCAGACGGGGTTACCCACCTCTCCGATGCCGTCAGCATCCTCTATCTCGCCCACATTGCGGGGGTTCATGAAGTGCTCCATCACTTTGTCGCTGTAAATAGGCATCTTATCTCCCTCCTCTCTGACCTTTTAAGAATTTGGCATATAGTGGTGACATCTGCCGCAGCCTGTCCACAATGGGCGGCAGCGTCTCTAATACATAGTCAACATCCTCCTTGGTATTCTCCAGACCAAAGCTGAAGAGAAGCGACCCCTGAGCTACTTCGGGAGCAATCCCCATAGCGATGAGGACATGAGAGGCTTTGAGCGCCCTGGAGGTGCAGGCTGAGCCGCTGGAGGCTGCTATCCCTTGGTGATTTAACAGCATGAGCATCGCCTCCCCTTCAATGAACTCAACGCAGAAGCTGGCATTATTAGGGAGGCGCTGGGTGGGATGTCCGGTGAGGATTACATGCTCGATTCGGGACGGTATGCCCTCGATTAACCTGTGGCGCAGAGCTGAGAGGTGGTCTATTCTGGACTCCAGCTCTGCTTTGGCCAGTTCGGCAGCCTTTCCTAGGCCCACGACCGCAGGTACATTCTCAGTCCCAGGCCTTTTCCCTCCCTCTTGCACCCCACCGTCAAGGAAGGGGATAATGCGCACCCCCTTCTTGAGCCAGAGAGCCCCAACTCCTTTGGGTCCGTAAAACTGGTTACCAGCCAAACTCAGTGCGTCCAGCCTCAACTCCCTGACATCCACCGGAATAGTGCCTGCGGTTGCTACCGCGTCGGTATGGAAGATAGCCCCAGCTTCCTTTACCAATTCCGCTATCTCCCTAA
>SOJQ01000030.1 GCA_004376075.1 Dehalococcoidia bacterium
TTCACCACTAACCCCCTGCAATATTTGCCAGCCCAGTATATCATACGACGCTCCCCTTGGGCAACCCTGCCCCAAACAATAAAACCCCCCGACATGTCGGGGGGTTATGTCAAATTCTACCTTCGATCTTCCGAAAACTGGCTCTACTGCCTATTCCTTGGAGAAAAGGCGGGAGAAGTCTCCATCGAAGTCTCTAAGGAAGTTATGGATGTCCAGCACGTCATCGGCGCCCACTACGGCAAGGGGGTAGAACCTAGCATACTCCTCTTCAGTAAGATCGGTAACCAACTCGGGGAGGCTCCCCTCCTTAATCACGGCAGCCATTAAACCCTGACTATGACAAGCAGGGCAAAAGACGCTAAGGAACCAGAGGTCATCACGGTGACCAAGGATTCTTACGTTGCTCCCCTCGTAGGGATGACCACATATCCCACACTTTATTGTCGTTATCAACCTCTTGATGAATTGCTCGTCCATTGCCCACCTCCAAAGAGGCTGCCCCCGTTACTATTTCCCCTTATCCAGATCCTCCATGTTCAGGGTATCGATGAAATCGACGAAGGCGGACATCCTCCTCATCTCCTCCTCATCGACCTTCCCCTTGCCACGGCCTTCACCCCCGGAAGGGAGCGGCTTGCCACTCTCCTTATCAAGCAATATCCCCGCTTTATCCAATACCGACTCCTCGGTGTAGATCGGCACCTTGGCCCTCACCGCAAGGGCGATGGCATCGCTGGGACGGGAATCGATCTCCATATTCTCGTCATTAGCCCAGAGAATGATCTTAGCATAGAAGGTGTCGTTTCGCAGGTCACAGACAACGATGGAGGTGACCGTAGCCCCCAGGGTATCGATGACGTTGCGCAGCAGGTCATGGGTCAACGGTCGGGGGACGGTGACATCCTGCAACTTTACCGCTATAGAATCCGCCTCCGCAGGGCCGATCCAAATAGGGAGGTAGCGCTCCGCATCCTTCTCCTTAAGGATCACCACACGCTGATAGTTCATCAGGCTCATTCGAATGCTGTCAATTATCATCTCAATCATTGCTACCTCCCTGTCGCTTCTCAGCTAGCATTATTCTAGCTTATATGATTGCCAATGTCAACAGGGGCTGCCCTTTCAACTTAGGGGAGACGGTCGAGGATAAGGTCGCTCGCCTCTCTAATAGCGTCTAGCATTTGACCAGTGGTAAATAGGTTAACGGCGATCATAATAGTCACCATGTCGATAACCACGCCAACTAGCCCCAGCGAGTCCCTGGTGCGACGTTCGTAGACTATGCCTAGGATGCCAATTACTAGGGCGGCGATTTCCATTTGCAACCCCGACCTAGCTACTATATTAGACTAAATTAGACTAAGCGGTAACCCCTGCCAACTTTACTAGCACCTGATTCTTTATTCAGCTTTCAAAGTATGCTACAGCCCCTAGATTGAAAGCCCTTCACCCTGCGCTCAAAAACGCCCCGCTCCAAAAATACGCGTCGCTGGCACTTCTGGCACTTGATCCCGATGTCGGCGCCCACCCTGATCACCTGCCACTGGTCGCTGCCACAGGGGTGCTTCTTCTTGAGCCTCACTATGTCGCCAATCTTTATCTCCACAGCCTAAGGAGCCTCCCCTTGGGAGGCAGCCAGGTAGAGGTTGATCTGATCCCGTAGATTCAGTGCAGCCTCCCTTGCCGCCGCAGCGAAATCTTCCCCCTTGGAGGCATAGATGATCTGCCTTGAGGAGCTGATAATCGCTTTTTCGCCCTTATCGTCCACACCATAGCGAACGGCGCTGGCTAAATCGCCCCCCTGAGCGCCAATGCCTGGAATCAACAGGGGCATCTCAGGGCAGATCTGGCGCACCCGCCTCAGTTCCTCTGGATAGGTGGCACCAACCACCAACCCCAGATTTCCATAAAGGTTCCACTCCCTGGCCCTCTGGGCAACCAGCTCAAAGAGGGGGCGAGAGGTCTCCATCAAAGGAAGCGCTTGAAAGTGAGCCGAGCCC
This sequence comes from Dehalococcoidia bacterium, assembly GCA_004376075.1. Classification (GTDB taxonomy): domain Bacteria; phylum Chloroflexota; class Dehalococcoidia; order E44-bin15; family E44-bin15; genus E44-bin26. The sequence goes on from SOJQ01000030.1 coordinate 2,001, forward strand.
ACATTGGAGGTGCGGCAAAGAATGAAAACCCCCTTTTCCTTGTACTCCATGAAGGGCTCCAGGGAGTCGTAGCCCAGATAGGGGTTTACTGTTGCCGCATCAAAGCCAAAGGTTTCAAAGAGAGCCCTAGCATAGGCCCGAGCGGTGCTGCCGATATCGCCCCGCTTGGCATCCCCAATGATCGGGATCCCCTTCGGAATATAAGCCACCGTCCTCTCCAGCGCCTTGAGCCCCTCGATTCCCAGGGCCTCGTAAAAGGCAAGGTTGGGCTTATAGGCGCATACCAGGTCCGAGGTGGCATCGATGATCGCCCTGTTAAACTGGAAGAAATCCACCTTGGGCATTAGCTCCGGGTCGGGGTCGAGTCCAATGCAAAGGAGGCTCCTATTGGTGCGGGCGGCCTGAAGTAGCTTCTCTAAAAAGTTCATCGTCCCATGGCGATAATACCGCTCAGCCAAGTTGGCGTCAAGAGCGAAAAAGCGCCAAGGCTCCTTGAACAATTGCCCCCGCTGTGCTATGATGCCTTGAGATATGCTAGAGTGCGAGCTTTCTGTTCAAATCGATCAGCCCTTCCAGGGATGCGTCGATGGCGAGTGGCTAAGGCGAGTGGTTGAGGAGACCCTCGCCAGGGAGGGGGTGAGCTCGCGTGTTGAGCTGGGATTGGTGATTACCGACACTGAGACGATACGCCAGCTCAACAAAAGCTACCGGGGTAGGGATGAGGCCACCGATGTGCTCTCCTTTGCCCTCCTCGAAGACTTAGAGCCCACCCCCTTTATAAACCCTCCCGATGGCGTGCTTCATCTTGGCGAGGTGATCCTCTGCTATCCCCAGGCGTCACTTCAGGCAGAGGAGCACCACCATCCCATTGAGCGGGAGCTTGCCCTCCTGGTGATCCATGGTGTGCTTCATCTTTTGGGTCATGATGATGAAGAGCCTGAGGCTGAAGCGAAGATGAGGGCCAGGGAGGAAAGGATATTGGGTGAGCTGAAATATGATAGGCTACTATGAGTTACCCCCCTTCAGACCTCCCACCGAGGCTTATAGCCTGCTGATCAGGGCAACCAGAAATTGCTCCTGGAATAACTGCGAGTTTTGCAGCATGTATAAGGGTTCCAAATTGGAGATAAGAGCGGTGGAAGAGGTGAAGGAAGATATAAGAACTATGAAGATGATTGCTGATGAGATAAAGGAATGGGCCTCGAGGATTGGCTATGGCGACCGGGTGGGTATGGTAGCCAGAGCCAATGGAATCCTTTGGCTTGATGAAGAGGTGGTTAAAAACGTCTTCATCGGGGACTCCAATAGCATCATCATGAAAACGGAGGACTTTGCTGAGATCATCGGGTTCCTTTATGAAGCCTTCCCCACCCTGGAGAGGGTTACCAGCTACGCGCGGGCAAAAACCGTGGTCAAGAAAAGGCCGGAGGAGCTGAGAACGCTCAGGGAGGCTGGCCTCACCAGGCTGCATGTAGGACTGGAAACGGGCGACGATGAACTCTTGAGATATGTGAGGAAGGGTGCCACCGCCGAGGAGATGATCATCGGGGGGAGGAAGGCTATCGAGGCGGGATTTGAGCTCTCGGAGTATGTGATGCCCGGACTGGGGGGGAGGGAGCGATGGGAGCAGCACGCTCGGGGAACGGCAAGGGTTCTAAATGAGATAAACCCCGATTTCATTCGCCTCAGAACCTTGGGGCTGGCCCCAAACACCCCCCTCTATGAAAAGAACCAGCGAGGGGAGTTCACCTTGCAGTCCTTGGAAGGGCTCCTCATCGAGGTGCGCACCCTGATCGAGGATCTCGAGGTGACATCGCAGCTTGTGGTCAGCGATTTTTCAGCCAACCATTATATGTGGGAGATAGATGGCAAACTTCCCCAGGATAAGGAACGGATGCTTGGAACTATAGACGCTATGCTGGAGAGGGTATTATGCAAAGGCAGTTTCGAGTGATTCTGGAGCTAAATGAATTGGGAGGATATACTGTAACAGTCCCTATATTGCCTGGATGTGTCAGCGAAGGCGATACGAAGGAGGAGGCCCTAGCCAATGTCAAGGAGGCCATCGAGCTCTACCTTGAGAGCCTTCAGGCCGATGGTGAACCAATACCCATACTGAAACAAGCAGAAATAACCGTGGAGAAGTTTGCCGAGTTAGTATAAGGGCGAAATAATGACATCGCAGGTATTCTATCGCAAGTGGCGTCCCCAGACCTTGGCCGAGGTGGTGGGGCAAGAGCATGTGACCAAAACCCTCTCCAATGCCCTTAAGACGGGGCGGGTGGCCCATGCCTACCTCTTCTGCGGCCCTCGGGGAACGGGGAAGACCAGCACCGGTCGCATCCTGGCGAAGGCGGTGAATTGCTTAAATGGTGGCCAGGGGGAGCCCTGCAACGCCTGCGCCCTTTGTCAGGCGATCACCGAGGGGCGCGCTATGGATGTGGTGGAGATCGATGCAGCAAGCAATCGGGGCATCGACGAGATCCGCGAACTCAGGGAGAGGGTAAGATTTGCCCCAAATATGGCAAGATATAAGGTCTACATCATCGATGAGGTCCACATGCTCACCGAGCCAGCATCCAATGCCCTGCTTAAGACCCTGGAGGAGCCTCCTCCCCATGTGCTCTTCGTGCTGGCGACCACCGAGCCCCATAAGGTCCTGCCCACCATCCTTTCACGGTGCCAGAGGTTCGATTTTCGGCGCATCCCTCAGGCTGCCATGGTATCAAGGCTAATGGGCATCTGCGACCGGGAGGGCATTCGCATCGAGCCCTCGTCTTTGAAGCTCATCGCCAGGAGCGCCACAGGCTCGATGAGAGACGCCGAGAACCTGCTGGAGCAATTGGTCGCCTACTATGGCCCTGAAATCGAGCTTCATCAGGTTCAAGCGCTCCTCGGGATCACCGGTGACGCTCGAGCTCGAGAATTGGCAAGACACATCGTCAATAGGGATATCACTGCGGGCCTTCAAACGATAAATAGCGTTACCCTTGATGGCCTCGACCTGCGTCAATTCAATCGGGAGCTGGTGGAATATTTGAGGGGGTTACTTCTGGTGAAAGCTGGCGCTGAGGAGGCCATCGACCTCGCACCTGAGGCAGTGGCGGAGCTGAGGAGCCTGGCCGAGAGGGCATCCATGGATCATCTCTCCAAAGCGGTCAAGCTGTTTCGAGGGGTGGATGTGGACTTCGATGGCTTCTCCCCGCTACCCCTGGAACTAGCCTTCGTGGAGTGCGCCCTGCCCAAAGGGGAGGAAGCCCCCAGTCTAGTGACCCCAAAGAAGGAAGAGCCCGTTATCGCTCCTGCACCAGCCAAGGCAAAGGAAATCGAAGCCCCTGTCGCCCCCCCGGCGCAGGGAATGGAGCAGGGCGAAAAAGACATCGAGTACTTCCGCAGTCGCTGGCGCGAGGTGGTGGAGGCTGTAAAGGGGATGGGGTCAAGGGGTAACCTTGATGCCTATCTAAGAAGCGCCTGCGAGCCAGTGGCCCTGGAGGGCGATACCATAGTTTTAGGCTTTTATTGGGACTGGCACAAAGAGAAGATCGAAGACCCCAAGTATCGCCACATGGTGGAAATGAAGGTGAGCGAGGTCTTCGGGGCCCCCTACAAAATACGCTGCATTCTCACCGAGCGAAAGAAGAAAGAACAGGGGCACCTTATCGAGGCAGCGCTCGAGATGGGGGCCAAGATCGTTGATGGGGAGGAGGAATGAATAGAGCTTTCCTTCGTCAGGCCCAGCAGCTTCAGGCAAAACTGGAAAAGGCACAGGAGGAGCTGGAAAAAACCACGGTGGAGGCAAGCTCCGGGGGTGGCGCGGTAACGGTGGTCATCACCGGGCAGCAGAGGGTGGTGTCGGTGAAGATCTCGCCGGAGGTAGTTGACTCTGAGGATGTTGAGCTCCTCGAGGACCTGGTGCTTGCCGCAGTCAACGAAGCGATGAGGAAATCGCAGGAGCTAGCCGCCAGCCGCCTTGGTAAGATCACCGGTGGGCTTAAGATTCCCGGTTTAACCTAGAAGGAGGGCCTAAATTGGATTTTTCGTCCACTGCCCAGCCTGTATCTAAGCTCATCGAGGAGTTCCACAAGCTGCCGGGCATCGGCCCCAAGAGCGCCCAGCGC
>SOJQ01000009.1 GCA_004376075.1 Dehalococcoidia bacterium
CATGGAGGCTGGCAGCATACGTTTAGTAGAGGGGGAGGAGTTGACTCTGCAAGCCCATCGTGGTCTATCCCCTCAGTTTGTCCACGGGGTGGAGAGGGTGAGGATAGGGGAGGGGCTCACTGGAGAGGTAGCCCAATCTGGCAAACCCATCGTTTTGGAAAACATCTCCGGTGACCCCAGGCTGACCCGAAGTGTGGTCCGGGATGAGGGGATGAGGGCCTTTGCCAGCGTGCCGCTGAAGTCTAAGGATAGGGTACTTGGTGTGCTCAATGTCATCAGCCATGTTCAGCGCCAGATTTCGCCTCGGGAGATCGAGCTGCTGGAAGCCATCGGCAATCAGATAGCGGTGGCTGTAGAGAACGCCAGGCTCTTTGAGCAGACCGCGGCAAGGGCCGAGGAACTGAGGACATTCGAAGAAAGGCTAAGGGCTCTAATAGAAAATGCCCCTTATGCTATTTATGTCCATGACCTTGAGGCCAAATTCATAGATGGAAACAAAAAGGCAGAGGAAATGACTGGCTACTCTAGGGAGGAGCTCATCGGCAGGAGTTTCTTGGAGGTTGGGCTTCTCCCGGAAGAATATATTCCAAAGGCTATAGAGGCACTGGAGAAAAATGTCAGAGGTGAGCCAGTAGGGCCTGATGAATTCGAATTGATCAGGAAGGATGGCTCTCGGGTCAGCGTTGAGATAAGGAGCATTCCTGTGGAAAGGGGAGGCAAGGTTGAGATCATGGGCATCGCCAGTGACATCACCGAGAGAAAGAGGGCGGAGGAGGAGAGGGCTTTGCTCTACCAGGAAATCAAAGATAAGGCAGAGCGGCTCGCCGTGACCGCTGATCTGACCAAGATCATCGTCTCCAGCTTTAACATTGAGGAGGTCTTCTAGGTCTTTGCCGCCGGGGTGAAGAGGCTGGTGGATTTTGACCACGCCAGCATCGCCCTGGCGGAGGGGGATAGGCTCCGCTTCTTGGCCGTCTCCTCAATGGTGGAGACGGAACTGGGCAGGGGGGCCACCATTCCCTTAGAGAAGTCAGTTATGGAATGGGTTATGGAGAATAAAAAGGTCAACATCGAAAGGGATTTCGCCCGGGAGAGGCAATTCCCCATCGACGTGACCTTTCTTAATGAGGGGCTGAGGTCAGCGATCCGCGTCCCCCTTTTCTCTAAGGGGGAGGTCTTTGGCGCCTTTAACCTCGTCAGCCGTCACCCCAATGCCTACGGTGAGAGGGAGAAGGAGATCCTGCTCCAGGTGGCGGGGCAGATAGCAGTGGCTATAGAGAACGCTAAGCTATTTGCCCAGGCAAAGCAGCGCAAGGAGGAGTTGGAGGTAGCCTATCACCAGCTTGTGGAGACTGCCGCAGCCCTGGAGAGGGGAAAGCAAGAGCTTGAGGATGCCTATCTAAAGATGGCCCGAACCCTGGTTCTCACCCTTGAGGCCCGCGATCCTTACACCCGTGGTCATTCGGAGAGGGTGGTTCAGATCAGCCGCCAGATCGCCTTCGAGATGGGGCTCTCCCAGGAGGAGATGAGGAATATAGAGACGGCGGCAAGGCTTCATGACTTGGGCAAGATCGGCATTCCCGATGGCATATTGCTCAAGCCAAGCGCTATCACCCCCAGCGAGAGGGTGGAGATCCAGCTCCACCCGACAAGGGCGGTGGAGCTTCTGCGCTTCCTCGCCTTCCTCGAGGGAACATTGCCTGTTATCGAGCATCACCATGAGCGCTACAACGGTGGGGGCTATCCTAACAGCCTTCACGGGGAAGAGACACCGATGGGGGCACGCATCCTCGCTGTCGCCGATGCCTATGATGCGATGACTTCAGCCCGCCCCTATCGTCCTGCGATGACCAGTGAGCGGGCTATCGAGATCCTCAGGCAGGGGGCGGGGACCCAGTGGGACCCCGATGTGGTAGAGGCCTTCCTCCGTGCCTTTGGCAATTAAAGACTGAGGGGAGAGATGCTGGTTGAAGAGGAGCTGGCGAAGGTGGTGCCAAAGGGTGAAACTGCGCTCACCATTGGCGTTTTCGATGGCGTTCATTTGGGTCACCAGTATCTCATTGAGAAGCTTAGGGAAAAGGCGGCCAGGGAGGACCTCCTTAGCGGCGTGGTAACCTTTCATCGCCATCCCCGCCTGGTGCTCTCTCCAGAGAATAAGCTTACCTACTTGACCAGCCTTCAGGAACGGATTAAGCTTTTAACAAGCCTCGGTGTGGAGCTTATCGTGCCCCTTTCCTTCACCCCTGAGCTGGCTCAACTTCGTGCCCGAGAGTTCATCGCTCTACTGCAGAGAGAGCTCAGGATGCGAGGCCTGGTGATTGGACCGGACTTCGCCCTGGGCAGGGGGAGGGAGGGGGATGCCCACACCCTTCAATCCCTGGAGCAGGAGCTTCATTTCAGTTTAGAGGTGGTGCCACCGAAGGTGTGGCAAGGTGAGGTGGTGAGCAGCACGGCGATTCGCCATGCTTTAAGCCAAGGCGATATGATAAAGGTGAGCAAGCTTTTGGGACGGCGCTTCAGACTAGCGGGGCAGGTGACAAAGGGCGATGAGCGAGGCAAGCTCCTCGGCTTTCCTACAGCGAATCTAATCCTTGACCCTGAGCAAGCCATGCCTGCCGATGGCGTTTATGCCACGCGTGCCTTCCTTAGTGAAACGCTTTATAAGGCGGTGACAAACATTGGCATACGCCCCACCTTCGGTGGTGGCCAGCGCATCGTTGAGGTTCATCTCTTCGATTTTGAAGGGGAGCTTTATGGGCGAGAGCTTGACATCGAGCTGGTGGAGCGGCTCCGTGGCGAGATCAGGTTTGCCAGCGCCGATGAGCTTAAGGCTCAGATAACGGGGGACGTGGAACAGACGAGGTCATTGGAATTATAGGTGGGATGATGACTGGTGAGAAGCTTTCTTCCATCTTAAGAAGAGGGGTTGCCGAGATCATCGTCGAGGAGGAGCTGGTGAGGCTTCTCGAGGCGGGCAAGCCTCTTCGCCTCAAGCAGGGCTTTGACCCAAGCTGCCCCGATATTCACTTGGGGCACGTGGTGGGGCTGAGGAAGCTGCGCCAGTTTCAGGAGCTGGGGCATCAGGTTATCCTCATCGTTGGCGACTGGACCGCCCAGATCGGCGACCCCAGCGGCGAGTCGCAGACCCGCCCCATGCTTTCCCCTGAAGAGGTGCGAGCCAACGCCGAAACCTATCTGAAGCAGTTCTTCAAGGTGGTTGATAGGGAGAGGGCCAGGGTGGTGTGGCAGAGCGAGTGGTTTGGGAAGTTCAACCTCGGCGATGTGATAAGCCTTGCCAGCAAGTTCACCGTGGCTCAGATGCTGGCCAGGGAGGACTTCTCAAAGAGGTATGCCGCGGGTCGCCCCATCGCCATCACCGAGCTCCTTTATCCACTGCTTCAGGCCTATGATTCCGTAGTTATCGAGGCCGATGTGGAGTTTGGGGGCACCGACCAGAAGTTCAACTGCTTGGTGGGGCGGGAGCTTCAGAAGATGGTGGGTCAACCGCCGCAGCAGGTTTTCCTTGTTCCCTTGCTTTTGGGCACCGAGGGCAGCATGAAGATGTCAAAGAGCCTGGGCAATTACATCGCCATCGACGAGCCCCCCTTCTATATAGACCCGGTCACACGCGAGTTCAAGGGGATGTACGGCAAGGTGATGAGCATCCCCGACGACCTCATGATGGACTATTTCGAGCTTTTAACCGATGTTCCCGATGAGGAGCTGGAGGAATTCAGAGCCGGGCTTTCCCAACAGTCGGTGAACCCAATGGAGTTAAAGAAGCGCCTTGCCCGCGAGATCGTGGCCCAGTTCCATGGTCAGGATGCTGCACAGGATGCTGAGGCGGAATTTGAGAGGGTTTTTCAGAAGCGGGAGGCGCCGGAGGAGATACCAATATTCCTTGTGTCCTTGCAACAACTGAAAGCAGAGGCAATAGGACAAACTAGCGAAGGGGTGCCAATGAGCGACAGGGAACGCATCGGAAGCACGATGATGCTTGAAGCGACTGTTATTAGAGACGGTCAAGAATTCCCAGCCCTGATAGTGCCTGTTGCTTTCATACTACCAAGAGTAGGCTTGGCCAAGAGCCGGAGCGAGGCAAAACGACTTCTGGAACAAGGTGCTGTAGAGGTGGACGGTGAGAAGCTAACAGACAATTTACTTGGAGTTTACGACGGCGTCATCATCAAAGTGGGCAAGCGCCGCTTTGTGAAGATCGTTGATGCTGATAAGAAAACCTGATTAAGGTTTCCCCTCACCCCCTCCCTTTTTTGCGGTCGATTTGTATCCCCCTCTAGCTTAACAGACTATTATCTTGTATAATATCTAAAAGTCCGTAGATATGGAGGCTTAGATGCAGTTGCGCGTTCCTGGTCCAACCCCGATCCCCCCCGAGATCCTTCAGGTGATGAGCAGGCAGATGATCAATCATCGGGGGCCTGAGTTCGCTGAGATGATCCGGAGTATGACCGCCGCCCTTAAGGAGATGTTTCAGACCAGGGGGGATGTTCTCATCCTCACCGGCTCAGGCACGGGGGGGATGGAGGCTGCTATCGTCAACACCCTCTCGCCGGGAGACAAGGTTTTAGCGGTGTCAAATGGTTTTTTTGGCGAGCGCTTTGCCGACATTGCCGAGCAGTTTGGTGTCCAAGTCGAGCGGCTTCGCTTCGAATGGGGCTATCCTGCCGATCCCCAGGCGGTGCGCCAGGCTCTATCCCGTGACACTGGGATTAAGGCGGTTCTGGTGACCCACAACGAGACCTCCACCGGGGTAACCAACGACCTGGCCTCTATCAGTGCTGTAGTAAAGGAGTTCGATAAGCTCCTTTTGGTGGATGCCATAAGCAGCCTGGGCGCCATTGACCTACCCACCGATGAGTGGGGTTGCGATGTGGTGGTCACCGCCTCGCAGAAGGGTTGGATGGCTCCCCCGGGGCTGGCCATGGTCAGCGTTAGCCAGAGGGCATGGCAGGCAAATGCTGAGGCTAAGATGCCTCGATTTTACTGGGACTTCGCCAAGGCGAAGAGATTTCTGGAGGAGAAGGGGCATACGCCCTGGACCCCGGCCGTTTCCGTCTTCTACGCTCTCGCTGCCGCCCTGGAGATGTTTAAGCGAGAGGGGCTCGCCAACATCGTGGCCCGCCACATCCGAGTGGGCTCAAAGGCGAGGGAGGGGGTGAAATCGCTGGGGCTCTCCCTTCTCCCTGAGGATAGCTATGCCTCAAACACGGTGACCGCGATCAAGGCCCCTGAGGGGCTTGAGGTGAAGAGGCTTTTGGGGATTTTAAGGGAGGAGCAGGGCACCATCCTTGCCGGGGGACAGCAGAGGCTGGAGGGAAAGATCTTTCGCATCGGTCACCTCGGCTATGTAAATGAGGAGGACATCGATGCGGTGATGGAGGCGCTCAGGGTCGCCCTGCCTCAGGCGGGCTTCGCAAGAGCGAGGTAGATAGGGGGAAATGAGTCATTTTTGACCTTCGTGAGGGGATGTGGCGGGTGAAATGCTCCAAGGAGGAGGTTTCGGACGCGGTGAACAAGTTCCTGGCTGAGAAGATTTTGGGGGAGTAACCGATGAAGGTTTTGATTGCAGATCCCATTGCTCAAGACGGCATCGAGGCTATCCGCGCTCATGGTGAGGTGGATGTCAAGCTGAAAATGAGTCCTGATGAGCTTGTGGCCATGATCGGCGATTACGATGCTTTGGTGGTGCGAAGCGAGACCAAGGTCTCGCAAGAGGTCATTGAGGCCGGGAGGAGGCTTCAGGTTATTGGGCGTGCCGGGGTAGGGGTGGACAATATCGATGTTGAGGCGGCAACAAGGCGGGGCATCGTGGTGGTCAACGCCCCCACAGGGAATACCATCGCCGCTGCGGAACACACCATCGCCCTCATGTTCGCTATGGCTCGCCACATTCCTCAGGCGAACGCCCTCTTGAGGTCGGGGGAGTGGCGCCGCCATGAGTTCGTCGGCATCGAGGTAAGAAATAAGACGCTGGGGATCATTGGCCTGGGCAACGTTGGCTCCGAGGTGGCGAGGCGGGCCAAAGGATTGGAGATGCACATCATTGCCCACGATCCCTTCGTCTCCCTGGAATATGCCCGCGCTCTGGGGGTGGAGCTGGTCTCTCTGGAGGAACTGCTCAAGGAATCAGACTTCATCACCGTGCACACTCCGCTCACCGGGGTGACTAAGGGTTTGATCGGCGCTAAGGAGCTAGCCAAGGTCAAGCCAACGGTGCGTTTAATCAATTGTGCCCGGGGCGGGATCATCGATGAGGAGGCGCTGGTTAAGGCTATTGAGAAGGGAAAGGTAGCGGGAGCTGCCATCGATGTCTTTGTTGAGGAGCCAGTAAGGGAGAGCATCCTCTTCAAGAGCGATAGGATCGTGGTCACCCCCCATCTGGGGGCATCCACCGCTGAGGCCCAGACGAATGTTGCCCTTGACGTGGCGGAGCAGATTGTGGCCGTGCTTAAAGGTCAGCCCGCTAGATATGCGGTCAATGCCCCCTTTATCCCGCCGGAAACCCTCTCTGTGCTGGCTCCCTTCCTGGGCGTAGCTCAGCAGGTGGGCAGGCTCTTGAGCCAGCTGGCCGAGGGGCAGATGAGCATCATCGCCATCAAGTATGAAGGAGAAATCGCCAATTACGATACTGCGGTGCTGAAGGCAGCGATCATCGGCGGCCTTCTGGAGGCGATCTGTGAGGAGCGGGTCAATCTAGTCAATGCCAACATCATTGCGCAAAAGCGTGGGCTGAAGATCAGAGAGCAGAAGGAGCCAATCTGTGAAATCTATGGCAATCTGATCACCCTGGAGGTCACCACCAGCGTTGGGGTGACCACGGTGGCAGGCACGGTGATGAGGGGCGAGCCCCACATCGTCAGGGTCAATAGCTACTGGATCGATGTGGTGCCCACGGGAGGCTATTTCATCTTCAGCGATCATCGCGACCGCCCTGGGCTTATCGGGGCGGTGGGCACCATATTGGGCAACGTCGACATCAATATCAGCTCGATGCAGTTGGGCAGGCTCGAGCCTCGAGGGCCGGCGCTCCTGGTGCTTGCCCTCGATGAGCCCATTGGCGATGAGCAGCGGGAGCAGCTCTTGGCTATCCCCGATATTTATACCATTAAGCTAGTGAAACTGTGACCAAGTGGGGTGATGGTCTTGGAGGAAATGGAAAAGACCGAAAAGAGGATCGAGGAGCTGCGGGAGCAGATCAATTACCATAACTATCGCTATTATGTGCTTGACAGCCCTGAGATAAGCGATGCTGAGTATGATGCGCTGATGGCGGAGCTGAGGAGGCTTGAGGAGGAGCACCCGCAGCTTATCACCCCTGAATCCCCCACCCAGCGGGTGGGCGCCGCCCCTGTGGAGGCCTTCGGTGTCGTGGAGCACCTCGTGCCTCTACTCAGTCTGGCCAACGTTTTTTCCTACGATGAGCTTCTCGCCTGGCATCGCAGAGCCTCAAACCTGATTCCCGGGCGTTCCATGGACTTCGTCTGCGAGCTCAAACTGGATGGGCTTGCCGTAGCCTTGACCTATAGCGATGGACGCCTCGCCACCGGTGCTACCAGGGGCGATGGCTATCGCGGCGAGGATATCACCCAGAATCTGCGGACCATCAGGAGCATACCCCTTTCCCTTCGCAAAGACGCCCCCAAAAAATTTGAGGTTCGGGGTGAGGTCTATCTTTCCAAGGCGGGCTTTGAGAAGCTGAACGAAGAGCGAGCGAGGGAAGGGCAGCCCCTTTTTGCCAACCCCAGAAACGCCGCCGCTGGCTCGGTGCGCCAGCTAGATCCAAGGATCACGGTGAAGCGCCCCCTTGACATCTATATCTACGCCCTGGGCTGGGCTGAGGGAAACGTGCCCCCTACCCACTGGGAAACCCTGGAATATCTCAAGTCCCTGGGATTCAAGATGAGCCCCTACAACGCTTACGTGACCGATATTGGCGAGGTGGAGAATTACCATCGGCATTGGTTAGAGGAAAGGGAGAATATCGAATTTGAGACCGATGGCATCGTGATCAAGATCAATTCCCTCGATTTGCAGAGGCAACTGGGTGTCGTGGGGCATGACCCCCGCTGGGCGGTGGCCTATAAGTTCCCCGCAATCCAGGCCACCACCCGCCTTTTAGACATCGGTATCAGCGTGGGGCGAACCGGCAGCCTCAACCCCTTTGCCATCCTGGAGCCGGTCTCCGTTGGCGGGGTGACCATCAAGCAGGCGGCGCTCCACAACGAGGAGGATATCAGGCGTAAAGACATCCGCATTGGCGATACCGTCATCGTGCAGCGCGCCGGCGAGGTCATCCCCCAGGTGGTGGGGCCTGTGGTCTCGAAGCGCAGCGGAGAGGAAAGGATATTTGTCATGCCCTCTCGCTGTCCCGCTTGCGGTGGCGAGGTGGTCAAGCCCCAAGGGGAAGCTGTGGCTCGGTGCATCAACACCTCCTGTCCCGCCCAGATCTATGAGCTCCTCACTCACTTCGTCTCCCGCCCTGCCATGGACATCGATGGCATCGGTGAAAAGCTAGCGGCAGCCTTGCTCAACTCAGGGCTGATAAAAGATGTTGCTGACCTCTATCCTCTCCGCAAGCACGATCTTGCCGCGCTTGAGAGGATGGGGGAGAAGAGTGCCGCCAATGTGATTAATGCCATCGAAAGGAGCAAGGATCGTCCCCTCTTCAGGGTGATCTTTGCCCTCGGCATCAGGCATGTCGGCGCGGAGACCGCGGAGCTTCTGGCCAGCCACTTCGGTGACATGGATGGGCTGGTGAAAGCCTCTGAAGAGGAGCTCCTCTCGGTGCCTACCATCGGACCTAAGATTGCCGACAGCATCCATCTCTTCTTTAGAGAGGAGGCAAACCTCAAGGTCATCGAGAAGCTGAGGAAGGCAGGGGTCAGGCTCCAGGAGGAAGCCGCCAAAGCAAAGGAATTGCCCCTCGTCGGTCAGGAGTTTGTGGTCACGGGGAGGCTGGAGGACTTCCCCAGGAGTGAGACCGAGGCGCGGATTAAAGAGCTTGGCGGCGCTGTGGTCTCCAGCGTCACCAGGAAGACCACCTTCTTGGTGGTGGGGGCGGACCCGGGCTCCAAACTGGAAAAGGCGCGGGCGCTGGGCACAAGGCTGCTTAGCGAGGAAGAGTTCCTCCACCTCCTTGAGGAGGCAAATAAATAAACTTCTTCTAAAACTGGTAAGAATTGCTAAAAAGCATGAGTGCCCAAGTTAGCCTTTTCGCCGAGTTCAAACCGGGTGCCCCCAGGCCCTTTAGGGCGGTTTATCAGGGGATCGAGTACCCTGGCGAGATCCTCGTCACTGAAACCTGGCGACCAGAGCTGGGCGAGATCGCCAAGGATATTCATTTTCGAATCGTGGTCCTCACCAGGCATCGGCAGGTTCCCTCTATTGCCGACCGCCGCATTGCCCTTTGCCTCCCAGCCAGGGCCCTCAAGGAGGAAAGGGAGGTCTATCGGACTGGGAGGAAGGCCAAGGAACTCTTGAGGGAGCAAGCGGGCATCTACGCCGCAGGGCAGGTCTGCACTAAAGGAAGGCTGCCCATCGATGCCAGAGAGGTTTTCTCCGCCCCAGACAACGAAAAGAGGTTCCGTCTCATCGCCTTTACTCTCCTCTCCAATGCCTACCCTCGCCTGCCCATAGATACCTCAGCCCTTAAGAAAACCCTCTCCCCGGGCGATGTAGCCAAGCTCTTCGACGGATTCTTTGGCAGGGGGGATAATCCAGAGGCAATAGATGCTTTGAAGAATTTCGCTGTGGCCTTGGGACTGGCTAAGCCTGGGGATCCCCTTAAGTTTGACCCCGAGAATTGCCCCCTTTTTCCCATCATCGCCGAAAGGCTTGAGGGGCAGGGTGGTAGCCTGCCGATCTTGCCCCTCTACCGCGAACTCGGCTCTAGCTATGGCTTAACCTGGCCCCTGATCACCCTTTACCTCCTATGCTTTGTCCGCCATAAAAAACCTGCCGTTGAGCTTCGATTGAAGCCTGATTATGTATTTTTCCTTCGCTCCGGGAAAGCACCCCCCGAGGCCAGTTTGACTGCCGACCTTATTCCCCAAATTTGGTGGCAAAGCGGTCTTGAGGAGGCCTTCGATAGACTTTGCTATCGTGGGGAGCCATCCTGGAGCGAGCTCCTGCCCTATGCCTGCCTCATCTGCCAGGAATTGAAGCCTGCGGCAAACCTTGAGGAGGTAAAGAGGCAGGAGGCTTTGCTCCTTAGAAGGCTTGGGGAGCTAAAGAAAACCATAGCCCAGATTCAGGGGGACATCGATCTCCTGTCGCAGAGGCTGGGGGAGCCTCCCCAAAGCGTGCTTGGAACACTGGGGCGCCTTTCCCGAATTGCCCAGAGCAACGATCGGCTCCATTTTTATGCTTTGGTTCAGGAGAAATATGCATCGCCCGAGGCCCTTGGTGAAGACATCTCCCTGTGCTGGCCCCTCTCCCAACTGAGCGAGGTGGCTGTCGAGATACTCGCCGTTAAATCCTATCTTGAAAGCGTAGCGCTCAGGGAGAGCGAGCGGGAGCTCGATATGGATCGTGTTTCCATCTTAGAGCAGCTGAGGCTGGACAATCTCTTGCCAAGCCTCCATCTCTGGGCCAGTGTGAAAGCCCTCTTTGACTGGTTCAAGTCTCGCTATCGAGCTATTTACTTAGCCCATCATCACGATTACCATAGGGATGTGGCCTCCCTTCGCCTCGTCCTCGATGACTCGAAGCTGGAGATCGATGCCTTATGGCGTCTCAATTCTATCGCCGAGCTGGGCGAGCCGGTGGGCGAAGAGCTGATCGGTCAATATGACCAACTGCTTGCCAAGCTAAGCCTCTGCCCAATCATAGACACAGGAGAGGTCTCCGTGGACGAGCAGCCAACCTGCTCCCATTGCGGACTTTTGCTCACCGCTGACCCGCCCCAAAGGGAGGTGAAGCGCTTCCTGCATGAGCTTAAGCAGGCCCTGAAGGAGCAGCACCGCCGCCTCAGCTCGGAGGCGATCGGGCGGATACTGGCTCAAAGCGGAGAGAGGAGAATCGACCAGTTCATAAAGGTGGTGCAGACCAGCCAGCTATCTTCTTTGGTTAATGTGCTCGATGACGAGCTGGTTGATTTCCTTCGCAGGCTGCTCAAGGAGGCTCACATCGAGATAAAGTGGCGTCCCACCCTCAGCGAGTTCGCTGAGAAATTTCCCTCCTTGGAGGAGAGTGAGATCGATACTGCCGCTGCTGAGTTTGCCAGGGTGTTAAGGAAGGCCTTCGCTAAAGCAAAGAGGGAGCACCCCGGCAAGCGGGTGCGCCTTAGCTTTGAGGAGTAAATCGCCCCCAATTCTATTGATGAAACTAATCGTAGGCCTGGGCAATCCGGGAAAAGCTTATTTCAATAACCGCCATAATGTCGGCTTTCGGTGCATCGATTACTTCGCCCGATTGCATCGTATTTCCATTAAGGAGCGAAAAGCACGGGCGAAGCTAGGTATTGGCGAGGTGGCAGAAAAAAAGGTGGTTCTCGCCAAGCCCCGAACATTCATGAACCTGAGCGGTCAGACGGTCAGCCGCTTGGTGCACCAATTCAGCCTGCCCCCGGAGGACCTCCTGGTGATCTACGATGACCTGGATCTGCCCCTGGGCAAGGTGCGCATCCGCCAGCGCGGCGGCTCGGCGGGACACAGGGGCGTCGAGTCCATCATCGCCTCCCTGGGAAGCCAGGATTTTCCTCGAATTCGCGTTGGCATCGGTCGCCCTGATGGCGATGAGATAGCCTACGTTTTAAGCGATTTCACTGCCGAGGAAAGGGAACTGGTCGAGGAGGCGATTTCCAAAGTCGCCGATGCCATTTATTGCATCCTCGCCGAGGGGGTGGAAGCGGCGATGAACCGCTATAATTGAAGGCATTCCCCCATCTATCCGCTCTCGTTATCCCTTTTGCTTGCCGCAATTCGGACCAAGGTGCTATAATTGCCTTCAGCTTACTTGGAAAGGATTTAAGGTGAAAAGGGAGCTTCTTATATCCGTTATCGGTAGCAGCGATTGTTCCAAGAAGGAGGCACGGCTCGCTGAGGAGGTGGGGCGAGAGCTGGCGAGGCATGGCGCCACATTGATATGTGGCGGCCTGGGTGGGGTGATGGAGGCCGCCTGCAAAGGGGCTGCTTCTCAAGGGGGGACCACCGTTGGCATTTTGCCCGGGAACAGCCTTGGTGATGCCAATCCTTATGTCAAGATCCCCATCGTCACCGGCATGGGCTATGCCCGTAACGCCATCGTCGCTAAGTCGGCTCAGGCGGTGATCGCCATTGGCGGCAGCCATGGCACCCTCTCCGAGATCGCTTATGCGTTGCAAAATGGCATCCCCGTTATCGGCCTGGGCACCTGGTCGCTATCAAGGGGAGGTGTGGAGGATAGCTCCATAATCGTGGTTCACAGCGCTGCTGAGGCGGTGGAAAAGGCTTTGACCTTGGCCAAGGTTTAGAGCCATTCCAATCTCGCAATCGGAGGGAAAAGTGGTTACCGTTGAGGAAGTGAAGGCCAGAGAGATCCTCGATTCCCGTGGCAATCCCACGATTGAGGTTGATGTGGAGCTCTTCGATGGCACGCTGGGGCGTGCTGCTGTGCCCTCGGGGGCCTCTACAGGCGCCCATGAGGCCCTGGAGCTTCGCGATGGGGATAGGGACAGGTTTGGGGGGTTGGGCGTGCTCAAGGCTGTGGAAAATGTCAATGAGCAGATCGCTCCTGCCATAATCGGCATGTCCGCCTTGGAGCAGGCGGCCATCGATGAGGCAATGATCGAGCTTGATGGCACCGATAATAAATCGAGGCTTGGTGCCAACGCAATCCTGGGGGTTTCCCTTGCTGTGATCCACGCCGCAGCCAATTATCGTGAAATTCCTTTGTATCGCTATCTTGGTGGAGTGGAGGCATGCACCCTGCCCGTGCCCATGATGAACATCCTCAACGGCGGGAAGCACGCCGCCGGTGCCACCGATTTCCAGGAGTTCATGGTGCTCCCTCTGGGGGCGAAAAGCTTTGCTCAGGCCCTCGAGATGGGCGCTGAGGTTTACCAAGCCCTGAAAAGGGTTCTTAGAAGTAAGGGACTGAATACCAATGTGGGAGATGAGGGGGGTTTTGCCCCTTCCCTGAATTCGAACAAGGAGGCAGTAGAGCTTATAGTCGCTGCCATCGATGCCGCAGGCTATAAAGCGGGCAAGGATTGCTTCATCGCCCTCGACCCCGCTGCGAGCGAGTTCTTCAAAGAGGGTAGCTATGTCCTCGCCAGGGAGGGGATCACCCTCACCAGTGCCGAGATGGTGGAATATTATGTGAAGCTGGCCTCCGCCTACCCCATTATCAGCATCGAGGATGGGATGGCGGAGGACGATTGGCAGGGGTGGCGACTCCTCACGGAGAAGGTGGGACGAAAAGTTCAGATCGTTGGCGATGACCTCTATGTCACCAATGTGAATCGCCTTTCCCGGGGTATCGCCGAGAGGGCTTCCAACTCCATCCTCATCAAGCCCAATCAGGTGGGCACCCTCACCGAGACCATTGCCGCCATCGAAATGGCGAAGCGAGCCGGCTGGACCGCCATCGTGAGCCACCGCTCCGGTGAGACCGAGGATACGACTATCGCCGACCTCTCCGTTGCCATGAACACCGGCTTTATCAAGGCTGGCGCCCCCTGCCGCAGCGAGCGCGTGGCTAAATACAACCGCCTGCTCCGCATCGAGGAGGAGCTTGGCGAAAGCGCGTGCTACGCAGGGATGGGCGCGCTCAAAATTCTCAGATAATTGAAGGAACTTAAGTGGGTAGTAAGGACAAGTCCGCACCTGATGAACCTAGATGGCTTTGCGACATGAACACTAGCCGTATAAATGAGGAGCTTGATGCTGACGATGAGCGTATCAGGGGGCTTTCTCGTACGGAGGCACCGGAAGGTTTCGCTCTATTTAATGAGGCAATGGGCCTGTTCTCCAAACTCCTGCTCTTCTATGAGCATGTATCTATCAAAACCTCAGAAGAAGGTAGACTGGCTGCTTTGGAGGCACATCATCTCCTAATGATAGATGCCTTTAACTCTTTACGGGCTGCATACAAAGTGCTTCTCGATGGCTATTATGCCCAAGTGAGCCTGTTACTGCGAAGAGGGATTGAGTGCGCCTTGAGAATGTATTTCTTCAGAAAGTTTCCGGATGAGGCTTTGCTATACTTGGGGAACTCCGATGCTTGGCATAACAAATATAGAACAGAGGAGCCTCTGAGGAAAAGGTTAGAAAAATTTGATGACATGCGTGAGATGGTAGATATGCTGCGCGGAAGGTATCACACGCTTAGTGATTTGGCTCATACTACTGCACGGGCCCTAGCACTTCAGGTAATTTCTACTCAGAAGAAGCAAAAGGGCGCGACGAAGCGGCATGTTGTTGCTGCCGGTGGGACTTTTGATCCTGCTCGGCTGCGTATCTTTCAGACACACTTAGTCGAAGAAGCTGGAATAGTCCTGCATGCATCTACTGAACTCACTTATGCTTTATTACAGGAACACGAGCCAACGTGGTTGGAAAGCTTGGAAAAGTTTAAGTTGGCTGCGGGCAAGTTCGTTAAAGAGACTAAAGCCTGGGTTGAACGACAAGGTGAGTAGCATAGTTGGCATCACAACCACAGTCCCTATAGAGGTGCTCTTGGCGGCGGGGTATAAGCCCGTTGACCTGAACAATGTCTTCATCTCCGACCCTGACCCCGATCGGCTGGTGAATATCGCGGAGAGGGCGGGCTTCCCCATAAATTGCTGCACCTGGATCAAGGGCATATATGGCGTCGTTATGGAGCGGGGAATCGACACTATTCTCTGCGTCACCACTGGCGATTGCTCCAACACCATCATGCTCATGGAGGTGTTCAGGCTCAAGGGGCTTCATGTCATCCCCTTCGCCTACCCAGACCATCCCGATCCTTTTCGTATGCAACATTGCTTAGAATCTCTGGCTGAGGCTTTGGATACGAACATTGAAGTGGCTGAAGAAGCTCGAAAAAAACTCGAAAGAGCAAGGCGGCTTGCCAATGAGCTGGATGAGCTCACCTGGAGGGAGGGGTTGGTCGGCGGATGGGAGAACCACTACTGGCTTGTTTCAAGCTCCGATTTCATGGGCGACCCCAATGAATATGAGCGGAAGCTAGGACAGCTTTTGATGGAAAGCAGAGAGCGGAAGCCCTACCCTGATGACATGCTTCGCCTCGCCTATATTGGCGTGCCCTCCGTCTTCGCCAGGGACCTATACGGTTACCTGGAGAGCAACGGGGCGAGGGTGGTTTTCAACGAGATTCAGCGCCAGTTCGCCATGCCCAACGGGGGAAGCTCCCTTGCCCAGCAATACACAAGCTATACATATCCCTATTCAATATTCGACCGGCTCAACGACATCCTGCCTCAGTTGCGAGAGCGCCGGGTGGATGGTATGATCCACTATGTTCAGGCCTTCTGCCACCGGGGGATCGGCGACATCATCTTTCGCCACCAGATCAACCTGCCCATTTTGACCCTTGAGGGAAATACCGATTACCTTCTGACTCAGCACCTGCGAACGAGGATCGAGGCCTTTCTGGATATGTTGAGACGCCGCACTCGAGTGCCCCCACTTGAAAGCAGGAGGCAATAATGAGTTTGTAGCCATAAGAGCGAAAAAAAGGCCCATAATTTGAAGAAAGCGCAACAATAGATCGAGGAAGCGAAAGCGGTAACAGAACTCTAGATCACAGCAGATAGTTCGAAAAAGGAGGAGGGTGAAAGAAAAATGGCAACAAAAATTGGCATCAATGGCTTTGGAAGGATAGGGAGGCAGGTTCTCAGGGCGGTCAATGAAAACTATGAGGGGAAGCTTGAGGTGGTTGCCGTCAATGACCTCACCGATACCAAGACCAACGCCCATCTTCTCAGGTATGACTCTAATTACGGCGCCTACCCGGGAAAGGTGGAGGCGAGGGAGGATGCCATCGTCGTTGATGGAAAGGCGGTGAAGGTGCTTTCGGAGCGCGACCCGGGCAAGATCGCCTGGGCAGACTATGGTGTAGAGGTGGTGGTGGAGTCCACGGGGCTGTTCACCGATGCCACAAGGGCTGCTGCTCACCTGGAGGGTGGCGCCAAGAAGGTGATCATCACCGCTCCAGCGAGGGGGGAGGATGTGACCATCGTTCTTGGCGTTAATGAAGACCACTACGACCCGGCAAGGCACCGCATCCTATCTAATGCCTCCTGCACCACCAATTGCATCGCCCCCGTGGTCAAGGTGCTTCATGAAGCCTTTGGGGTGGAGAAGGGGCTGATGTCCACCATCCATGCCTACACCAACGACCAGAGGATACTGGACATGTACCATAGAGACCTGAGGAGAGCGCGGGCAGCGGCAATGAACATCGTCCCTACCACCACCGGCGCTGCCAGGGCGGTCACTGTAGTTATCCCTGAGCTTGTGGGCAGGATCCACGGCGTCGCTTTTCGAGTGCCTGTGCCCACCGTCTCCCTGGTGGACTGCGTCGCCGACCTGAGCCGTGAGGTCAGCGCTGAGGAGGTGAACCAGGCCTTCCAGGAAGCTGCCGATGGTCCCCTGAAGGGGATCCTCGAGCTTTGCCAGGAGGAACTGGTGAGCACGGACTTCAAGGGAAACCCCGCCAGCGCCATCGTCGATGCCCCGAGCACGATGGTTATTGCCGGCAATATGGTGAAGGTGCTTGCCTGGTATGATAATGAGTGGGCCTATAGCTGTCGTGTCGCCGACCTGATAGCCTTTATTGCAGACAAAGGGCTTTAGCATCCTTGACAAAGGCTTATAGCGCATCAGACAATATACAGGGGGGCAAATGTCAAAAGACAGCGAGGTTATAGTCCGAACTGAGCACCTCACTAAAAGATTTGGTCATCTGGTAGCGGTAGAAGACTTGAACCTAGAGATTCATCAGGGTGAGGTCTTCGGTTTTCTAGGACCAAATGGCGCTGGCAAGACCACCACCATCGGGATGATGCTGGGGCTTATCGAGCCCACAGCAGGTAGGGTGGAGGTCTTTGGGCTGGATGTTCGAAACAACTTGGCTAGCATCCTGCCCAGGGTAGGGGTCTTGATGGAGAACCCCAGCTTCTATCCTTATCTTTCAGCATGGGATAACTTGCATCTTTTTGCTCGAGTTACCGGTGGAGTAACCAATGACCGGATTAAACAGGTCCTGGAAATAGTGGAATTATCGGGCCGTGCCAGGGACAAGTTTAAGACGTATTCCCTGGGGATGAAGCAGCGGCTAGGCATCGCCTGCGCTTTGCTCCATGACCCTGAATTCATCATTTTAGATGAGCCAACCACTGGGCTGGATCCAGCGGGGATGAAGGAAGTTCGTGACCTTACCATAAGGCTAGGCCAGGAAGGCAAGACCATCTTGCTTAGCAGCCACCGCTTGCACGAGGTGGAGCAGGTCTGCGAGCATGTAGCTATTATTAAACAGGGCAGGATGATTGCTCAGGGGATGGTGAATGACCTCCTTAAGCGTGGAGGGATGCTGCAATTGAGAGTGACCGAACCAGATAGAGCTATGGCAGTTCTGCAAGAGCCAAGCTGGATCTCATCCCTTACCAGGGAGGGCGATCTGCTGCTCTTGGGTGTTTCGGTGGAGAGAGCTGCTGAGGTAAGCGCCCTCTTAGCTAAGAACGGCATCTTCGTCTCAGAGATGAAAACTAGGGAGAATACACTGGAGAGCTTCTTCTTAGAGGTTACCGAGGAAGGATAGATGGTCAGACTGGTCAGGGTTGAGCTTTTCAAGGTACGCAAAAGAGGGATGACCTGGATTCTGCTCGCTGTCTTGGTCGCCTTCTTCTGCATGATCTTCCTGGGCATGTACGCTGCCGCAGGGAGTGCGCCACATGGGATGCCAGGAGCAGGTCTTGAGGCGCTCAAGGCTTCCCTTCAATTCCCCAATGCTTTCGACATGATCTTCTCCACAGCCCAAGGCATCGGAGGTATCCTTCTTGTTATCCTGGCGGCATCAGCAGTAGGCAACGAGTATGGCTGGGGCACGGTCAGGCAGATGCTGAGCAAAAGGGGAATCAGGTCTCATTACCTCGGGGCTAAGATAGTTAGTCTTATTATTATCGCTCTCATAGGAATAGCGATCTCTTTAATCGTGGGGTTTGCCTTAGCTTCATTTACTACCATCCAGCTAGCGGGGAGCATCAATTGGGATTTTATGTCTGCCTCCTATGTTGGGGAGTTATTTAAGATGTTTGGATGGACAGCTTTCGCCCTTTTGGTTTACATCTTGCTGGGTGTTCTTTTTGCCGTTGTGGGACGCTCAGCGCTGGTTGGGATAGCTGTCGGCTTAGGCTACTATTTTGTGGAACGGATTGCCATTGGCATCTTCACTGGAGCGGGGGGATGGTTAGCTGAAATCCCTAACTATCTGATTGGTCAGAATATAAACGCTTTAATGCCTGGCAATCAACTGGGTGGCCCATTCATGACTACAAGCACTTTACCCAGTCTGCTTCACGCCTCAGTAACCTTAGCCGTCTATTGCCTCGTTTTTCTAGCTTTATCTCTATACCTGTTCCAAAAGAGAGACTTAACTGCTTAGCTCCTGAACTAATAGGATTCCCAAGTTAGAACATGCTAACCCGCTTGACACCGCTCCTAACTGTTGCTACATTAGTTATAAGCATATGCTCATAATTGACATTCCGAATTAAGGTAATGGAGCACAAGACGGAGACGGTGGGACGATGGAAGTTAATCATCAAGGAACTCGTGAGGCATGCCCCCTTTACTGCTTTTGGAGCTTTGACAGGCCTCATTATCCTGGTCATAATAGTTTTTGGCCACGTTCCTTCCGGGATTTCCGAGACAATTTTTTACATCCTTCATCCAACCCATGTTTTATTAAGCGCTCTAGTGACAACAGCTATATATAGACTGCATGGTAAGGGTAAACTCTGGGCGGCGATCCTGATCGGTTATACAGGGTCAATCGGGATAGCTACATTAAGCGATGCGATAATTCCTTATCTAGAAGGAGCATTATTTCACATTGAAAGGGGGCCCTTTTGGCCGCTGCCTTTCATCGAAAAATGGTGGCTTGTAAACCCCTTGGCATTCTTGGGTATTGCAATTGCTTATTGGAGACCTACAACCAGATTCCCGCACGCGGGACATGTTTTGTTAAGTACATGGGCATCATTGTTCTACTTCACAGCATTTATGGTAGCAGATTGGATTCCCTTGCTTCCCCTCATCTTCCTGTTCTTATCCCTTGCAGTTTTGATTCCTTGCTGTGTGAGCGACATAGCATATCCCCTTCTATTCGTGAGGCGAAAACATAACCATGACCATGTCTAGGGTTTGGAATCCAAGAAGAAAGTGATGTTATGCCCAGGCCGGTAAAGTATCGGTGTGTTGAGTTCATCCCCCAGATAACCTTTTTCCAGCCCATAGGGGTGCCCCCAGGCAGCCTCCAGGAGGTGGAGGCGATTCGCATGGAGGGGGGCAACTTTGAGATGGCGGTCAGCATTTATCGCATCGACAGGGCGGCGGGACGGGGGCAATGCAGGCGCCGCACTAGGGAAACAACGCCCTGAAGAGGAGCAAAAGCGATGAGGATAGCTGTGGCATCGGATGATGGGGTGGGCATCAGCGGCCATTTCGGACGGGCGCCATATTGTGTTGTCCTCACCGTTGAGCAGGGCCGGATCGTGGGCCGGGAGACAAGATCCAAGCCCGGGCACCAAACCTTTGCTGCTCACAAGCACACTAGATTAGCTCCGGGAGAGGCGCATGGCTATGACCCAGGTGCTGAGATCAGACACGCGGCCATGGTGGAGGCCATCGCCGATTGCCAAGTCGTGCTCGCTGGGGGCATGGGCTGGGGAGCCTATGAGGCCCTGAAGAGCTACGGCATCGAGACCATCGTGACCGATGTGGAGGGAATTGACGAGGCAGTCGGGCTTTATTTAGCGGGTAAGCTTCCCAACCTGATGGCGCGATTGCATTAGCTCGCATCAGGATTTCAACAGCAACGGCCAAAATTGCCTACTATAGAACAGGTTTGGGAGGCGCTTAAAGGTGGTCATTTACTATATAATGCACGGGTGCGGGGGAGGATCATAAATATAGGAGGAATTCTAATGCGTGTTCTTCTTATGAGCACACCCTATCCCCTTGAAGAGAACCCCATTCCCCCCCTCTCCTTGAGCTACCTTGCTGGGGTGCTCCAAAGGGAAGGTATTGAGATCCAGATCCTGGATCTGTTGGTGGCTCATTATTCAGCAAAAAAGGTTAGGGAGAAGCTTGAGGAATATCAGCCTCAGGTCGTCGGCGTTACCTGCGTAACCCTGAATTACCCCACTGCCGCCAGAATCCTGAGGGTGTGCAAGGATTTCGACCCCGGCATTCTTACCATTATCGGTGGCCCCCATGCAAGCTTTGCCCTGAAAGAGACCCTCCTTGGTGCCCCTTGGATCGACATTTTGGTCCTGGGGGAGGGGGAGAGGACATTGGTGGAGCTGATAAGGGCTTTGGAAAAGGGCACGGGCTTTCATCAGGTGTCGGGAATCGCTTTCCGTGAGGATAAGAGGGTGGTGCAAACCGGGCGCCGTTCGCCTATCGAGGACCTGGATGAGCTCCCCTTTCCTGTGCGCCATCTTTTGCCCCTCTCCAAGTACCGCGCCCTGGGGGCTCCCTGCACCGTAACCAGCAGCAGGGGTTGCCCCTTTGGTTGCATCTTCTGTTCCGGGCGCAGGATATTTGGGCGCAGGGTTCGCTTTCGCCACCCCAAGCTGGTGGTCGATGAAATAGAGACCATCCATAAAGAGCTTGGCTTCGAAAGTATAAACATTGTCGATGACACCTTTACCCTTAACCATCGCCATGCTCGGAATGTCTGTGAAGAGATCATGAGGCGTAACCTTCATATCCAATGGAATGTCTTTGCTAGGGTCGATACCGTAACCGAGGATTTACTAAAGATCATGAAAGAGGCTGGCTGCGTCTGGCTCCTGTTTGGAGTTGAGTCAGCCTCTCCGCAGATCTTGGAGACTATTAAGAAGGGGATCACCCTGGATGGGGTGAGGAGGGGGGTGAAGCTTGCCACTGAGGCCGGGATCAAGGTCTTCAACTCCTTTATCCTCGGTCTGCCTGGGGAAACCCCGGAGACCGCCCGGCAGTCGGTGGCTTTCGCCCAGGAGCTGGACAGCGATTATGGCGCCAAATATGGCTTCCACCTGCTCTCCCCCCTCCCGGGAACGGAGCTATATGAGAAGGCTGAAGACTATGGCCTTCGCATCCTTACCAGAGACTGGGCGAAGTATGACGCCAACGAACCGATTACCGAGACCGCCACCATGAGCCCTGAAAAGGTAATGGAGATTATGGCCGATTATGATCGAGCGGTTGCCTATGCCTGGGATGAGATAAAGTGTAAGGCTGAGGCGGGGGATCGCCTCTGTGAGGAAAAGGTGAGGGAAAAGGCGAGCAAGGAGTTTGTCTGGAGGCTGCTCAAGGGCGATGTCATCGAGAAGCTGGGCCACATAAAGGCTCTTGACGCCGGCGATCCGGTGGAACAGCTTGCTCAAAAGATATCCCGAAGGCTGTCCGTTCCTTTGGATGTGGCTCAACGGGAGATGGAGAGACTGGTCCAGAAAGGGCTTCTTAAGCGCGAGTCGATGAAGGGGGGATTTGTCTGGAAGTGGAGCTAAGACAGGTTGAGGAGGCGCTTAAGGATGTGATCCTCCCCGAGCCAAGGCGAAGCCTTTTAGAGCTTAATATGGTTCGGAACATCGAGGTAGCAGGGGATCGGGTCAAGGTCCTCTTGGCTTTGACCCCGTTGAGCGATCCAGCCAAGGGGCTGATCCAGGAGAGCGTGCGCGCCGCCATCGAGAGGATTCCCGG
>SOJQ01000022.1 GCA_004376075.1 Dehalococcoidia bacterium
CTTTCTGCTCTCCTCAGCCGTTAGCCTAGCCGTGATTTTAGGACCCTCCTTCAGGTTGACCACCGCAATATCGTATGGCACCTGACCTTCGAAGTCCACGGGGGCCACCCTAATCGTAGTAAATGTATGTATTTCGCCCTCCCCGCTGAGGTCAAACCTTTCGAGGTTGGCAGAGCTGCACTTTGTGCATACATACTTTGGGGGCATAAATACCTCGCCGCAGTTCTGGCAGCGGAGACCAAACAATGTATCGACCATCCTATCCATAGTTATCTCCTCCTTAGTATATGAACCGTGGCAACCTGCCCAGTCGCCCCCAGGTTATGGGCCAACCCTATCTCCGCTCCCCGCACTTGATTCTCATGTTCACCCCGAAGCTGCTTCACTATCTCATACACCTGCCCTATCCCGGTCGCCCCCACCGGATGGCCCTTAGAAAGCAGCCCGCCACTGGGATTGATCGCTATCTTTCCCCCAACCTGGGTCAAACCTTCCTCGACAGCAGGCCCCCCCCTTCCTTTCTCGAAGAAGCCCAGGTCCTCGCTGTCCACTATCTCCGCCATGGTAAAACAGTCGTGGAGTTCGGCTACGTCTATGTCCCCAGGCTTTAGCCCAGCCATCTCAAACGCCTGCTTCGCTGCAAGCACCGTCGGCAAGATCGTGGTCACAGAATCCATCTCATACATAGTGGCATAGCCAAGGGTGTGCGCGGAACCCACAATTTCAATTGGCTTATCCGTGAACTGCCGCGCTATCTCGGTGGGACAGAGAACGGCAGCGGCAGCACCATCGCTTATGGGACAGCAATCATACAGCTTCAGAGGGTCGGCGATCAGGCGGGAGTTCATCACTTCATCAAGCGTCACTTTGTTGCGAAACCGAGCCCGAGGATTGACTACACCGTTGTTGTGATTCTTAACCGACACCATACCGAGCTGCTCTATGGTGGTGCCAAACTCATACATGTGCCGCCTTGCCACCATGGCGAAAAAGCCGGGGAAGGTGAGACCGGTCCTGGCCTCATACTCCTGGTCCATGGCGGAAGCGAGGCCCTCGGTCGCCTTAGCTGTAGATACAGAGGTCATTTTCTCCACCCCAGCGGCAAGGGCAAAATCACAAACCCCGGCGGCAACCATGAGGAACGCATCCCTAAAGGCTATTCCCGCTGAGCAACAAGCCCCCTCAATCTTGGTGCAAGGGGTCTCCTTTCTCAAACCGACGCTATTCGCTACCAAAGGCGCTATCGTCTCCTGTCCAACAAGTATACCTGAACAGTAGTTCCCCAAGTAAAAAGTCTGTATATCCTCCTTTGCTATCCGGGCGTCATTTATGGCTTCTACGCAAGCCATCGTCGCTATTTCCTTGAGCGACTTACCCTCCAGGACGCTAAACGGTGTCGTACCTATACCAATGATTGAAACACTTCTCATTTGTCCTCCTACAGCAACTCTTAATTAAGTTTTCTGTTAGAAGTCGGCTCCCCACTGGGAATCCCCCTGCTTCATAGCTTCAGGGGGTTCCACTTTTCACGCTGTCATTTTTCAGGACACGCCATAACGCATAGTGGCAAACTCACCGATACCAGCGGCAACGACAACCACAAAGCGTTACGCTCCCGGATCGGCCTGTCCTTGAAGCAGTCGTCAAACGTCCTCCGGGAAAGAACCAACTTAGGGGAGGCCTTAATGCAGCATGCCGCACCCAGGTCAACAACAGAGCCCTTATTTTCCTCTGCCGCCTTGCGAGCATACTCTTCAAACTGCTTGGTTGTTTTCGCCACCCTTATATTTGCCATTTGTTTTCCCCCTTTCTTATGGGAGAAACATCTTGGCCCTGCTTCTCTATATCCATCACCTCCCTTTCCAGACAGGATTGCGCTTTTCAGCGAAGGCTCTAACGCCTTCCTGGAAGTCCTCAGTTTTAAGCAAAGCACTGGCACACTGAGCTTCATAGTCTAGGCCTGACTCAAGATCCACCTTCATGCCCACATTGACCGCAAGTTTTGCCATCCGAATGGCTACCGGGGGTCGATCGAGGATCATCTTAGCCACGATTTTTGCTTCGTCAATAAGAGTATCGGTTGGAACTACCTTGTTGACAAGACCTATGCGCAAAGCTGTGCTAGCATCGATCGGATCACCTGAAAAAAGGAGCTCTTTAGCTTTTGCTACGCCCACTAAGCGCGGAAGCCTCTGGGTACCTCCACCCGCGGGGATAATTCCGATCTTAATCTCAGGCACTCCGAAACGTGCCGTCTCAGAGGCTATACGCAGGTCACACACCAAACTGAGCTCACAACCGCCACCGAAGGCCACCCCGCTTATAGCTGCAATAAATGGTTTGTCAGCAGATTCAATTTTCCGAAAAACGTTTCGCAATTTTGCAAGGTAATACGGCGTAATCTCCTCTTTTATATCAGCGCCTGCACAAAAGAATCTTTCGTGACCCGCCAAAATAACCACTCGTACTTCTTCGTCCTTTTCAATCTGATCCATCACATCGTCCAACTCTCTCACGAGTTGCATGTTTATTGCGTTCATGCGATCAGGCCTGTTGAGGATGATAATACCGATCCCCTCTTTCCTTTCATAAACTATTGTCTCATATGCCATACTTGCCCCCTCATATTGAGTCGTCGCCCCCGTCTATCTATGCAGCCTTCATGCCTGAAGCATAAAAGTAAACGTCATTTTTGTAAACCCCCCGCGAGCGAAATGGCTCACAGTCTACGGTAAAATGCCAGCAGTGACCTTTTATGCCATAAAAGCATTCCTCTCTTAGGCTGCCTGCACAGACGAGGACCCCGAAGCAAAGCCCCCTGGTGGGAAGGCACCTGTTTTGTTGCCCCAAAAGTCGACACCCGCTACCCACTCGGGGGCATCTTATATGCTGCCGTCGCGGCGTGCCTGGGGTCAGTAACCCCCGACTTTTGTGGCAAAACCATTGTAGCAAAGTACCCTTGGTTTGGCAAGTCGCAAGGCCTAACCTTCCTTCACCCGTTGCAACTATTGAAATCCTGTGCTACTGTTACAAATTCAGCCTCCTCCCACTTTTTCTGTCCACAACAGACCTCAATGCCACTGGCAACTAAAATGACGTTCTGTCTCCCTCGCCAGAGAGAATGATTCTCACAGGAGGTGAATTTTATGAAGCGCGGTCAAGGAAAAATTGGATTGGAACGGGATTTAGAGAGGTTTCTTGAGTATCTCTGCTCTGAGAGGGGGTTTCCCCTTTACGCCAGCAAACCAGCTATGTGTCCTCTTCCCCACCCCTTCCAGGCGGTGAATCCTCTTTTTCCACTTCTTTATCCTGCATCTCCTTAGTGACTTGTTTCGTTAGGTCAGAGGTAGCTCTGCGGAACTCCCGGAGGCCCTTTCCCATGGCACCGCCAACTTGGGGCAGCCGGCCAACCCCAAAGATAATGAGGACGATCACCAAAATGAGCCCGAGTTCCCATGATCCGATATGGAATGGCATGGTTCCGCCCTCCTTTTCAATCGATTTTTTGGCGAACTAGCCTCCGCCAATTGCAGCATACCCTTTACCGTGATTATATATATGGGCGACCTTCACAAGACTTTGATATTGTTGTTGGTCAAACGGTGAGTAAATGATATAGAATATAGCAGTCAGCAGTGATGCTAGCCCAATTGGTGGCTTTCTGAGAAAGGAGCGCAGAATGATCCCCATCGTCTCTATCGTCGCTAAGTCGAACTCCGGTAAGACCACCCTGCTGGAAGGTTTGATTGCTGAACTCAAGCAGAGGGGCTATCGCCTTGCCGCCATAAAGCACAGTGCTCACGGCTTTGACTTGGATCATCCAGGCACGGATAGCTGGCGGCTTTCCCAGGCTGGCAGCGATACCGTGGCGATTGTCATGCCTCAGATGCTTGCCCTTATCAAGAGAATGGATAATAAGAGCTTTGCGCAGCTAGCTCGTGTGATCCTTGACAGGGCGCAAATAGAGGGCTACAGTCACGGCAAGGCTGGGAAAGGACGACGGGGCAGGATTATCGATTACAAACTGAAACCGGAAGCGGAGGAATTTCAACTTTGTGTGCGAACATCGGGATAATCGGTGGGGGGATAGCTGGGCTTAGCGCGGCCTATGAACTTAGCAAAAAGGGGCACAGGGTAGCTCTCTTTGAAAAAGAGGCGCATCTTGGCGGTCAGGCTGCCACCTTCGAGGTAGCAGGGGAGCGCCTGGAGAGGTTCTATCACCACATCTTCACCAGCGATGTTGACATAATTAAGCTAATCGATGAGCTTAGGCTAAGCGATAAACTTGTCTGGTTGGACTCCAAGGTAGGCTTCCTTCACCAGGGGAGAATTTATGATTTTGTTACCCCTCGGGACCTTATAAAATTCACCCCATTGGGTTTATTGGACCGGGTGCGCCTGGGACTGGTCAGCCTTTTTCTGAGGCAGTATAAAGATTGGCCCGGTCTGGAGGGGATGACCGCCCAGGAATGGATCACCAGGTATGGGGGGAGACGCAACTATGACATCATCTGGGGGCCTTTGCTAAAGAACAAGTTTGGGGCCAGTTTCGATGAGGTGGGCATGGTTTGGCTCTGGGGGAAGGTGCACTTGCGCTTTGCATCGCGTGCCAAAGGGAGGGAGCGCCTCGGCTACCTGAGGGGAAGCTTCGGGCTCCTCATCGATGCCCTGGCAGAGAGGATCCTGGATACCGGGGGAAAGATCTATACATCATCGCCGGTCGACAGAATCGTGGTAGAGGGAGGAAAAGCAGTCGGTCTTCAGGTAGGAGAACAAGTGGCTCCCTTCGATTCTATTATCGCCACTGTGCCCTCGCCAGCCTTCCTTGAGATGGTGCCCCAGCTACCCACAGACTACGCTCAAAAGCTAAAGGGGGTGCGCTATCAGAGGGCGGTGTGCCTTGTTCTGACCCTAAAGAAGCCCCTCTCCCATATCTACTGGCTCAATATCAGCGATCCCTCTATCCCCTTTGTCGCCCTTATCGAGCATACCAACTTCATTGACCCCTCAATCTACGGGGGAAAGCGGATCGTTTATCTCTCTAACTACCTATCTGAAGATAGTCCTCTCTATCAATCAGGCCCAGATGAGCTTCTCAATGAGTACCTACCCCACCTCAGAAAGATCAATGCTGAGTTCGACCCTAGCTGGATAGAGGAGCGCTACCTGTTTAAAGAGGAAGCAGGGCAACCGGTCATTACCACCAAATATTCCTCCCAGATTCCAGACCATCGCACTCCGATTTCCCACCTCTACCTGGCGAACACCACTCAGATATATCCCGAAGATCGCGGGATGACCTATAGCGTGAGGTTAGGGCGCAAGGTAAGCAATTTGGCTGTTGAATTCACCGCTGCTTAGTATTATCATAATTAAAGGATTGTTAGAAAAATCACGAGGCTGAGGAGATGTATAGGATTTTGCTCAGAGAGGACCTGGTGCCCAACATTCATCTTTTCAAGATCGAGGCAGCGGCGGTTGCCCGCAAAGCCCAGGCCGGGCAATTCGTTATCGTAAGGGTCGATGAAAAGGGCGAGCGCATTCCTCTCACCATCGCTGACTGGGATCGAGAGGAGGGCAGCATCGTCATCGTCTTCATGGAGGCGGGGACAACAACCCGAAAGCTGGCTCAACTTAAGAGTGGCGAGCATATCGCCAACTTCGTTGGCCCCCTGGGACTGCCCACCCATATTGAGAAGTTTGGCACCGTGGTCTGTGTCGGTGGGGGGTTTGCTGTTGCCACCATAGTGCCTATCGCCCGCGCCCTTAAGGAGGCGGGAAATAGGGTCATATCCATAATGGGAGCAAGGAACGAGGATCTGCTTTTCTGGGAGGATCGCCTGGGGAGCGTTAGCCACCAGCTAATAGTGACCACCGATGACGGCTCCTACGCTCGCAAGGGGGTGGTCACTGAGCCGCTAAAGGAGCTTTTGGAGGGGGGAGAGAAGATCGATCGGGTTATTGCTATCGGTCCCACGGTGATGATGAAGTTCTGTTCCCTGACCACCAAGCCCTTTGGTGT
>SOJQ01000038.1 GCA_004376075.1 Dehalococcoidia bacterium
CGCAGCTATGTGATGCGTCGCGGCGGATGCGCCCCAAGAAGACCTCGTCTGAGCCGGACACCGACCAGGGTTGAGGATAGAGGCTTATATTGGGTTCATCCAGCACCTTGACCCCGGGTGCCTCGGCAAGGATGCGCCGTGCCGTCTCTGCTGACATCGGCTCGCTAAACTCGATATGGATCGCCTCGCTGTGACCGACAAAAACGGGGACCCGCACGCAGGTGGCGGAGATGGCCATCTCCTCAGCGTGCATGATCTTCCTCGTCTCCTCAACCATCTTCCACTCCTCCTTGGTATAGCCATTGTCCAGGAAGAGGTCGACCTCGGGGAGCAGATTGAAGGCGATTTGATGGGGATAGACATGAGGGACCATGCTGCGCCCTTCTAGCACCAGCCTCGCCTGTTCGCTCAATTCCTCCATAGCAGCAGAGCCGGTACCTGATACCGCCTGGTAGGTGTCCACGATGACCCGCCTGATGGGATTGACCCTGTGCAGGGGGTAGAGGGCAACCACCAGCTGAATGGTGGAGCAGTTTGGATTGGCAATGATCCCTTTGTGATCCTTTATGTCCTCAGCATTGACCTCAGGCACCACCAGCGGGACCTCTGGGTCTATCCTAAAGGCGGCGCTATTGTCGATGACCACCGCCCCGGCGCGCGCCGCTATGGGGGAGAAGTGATTGCTGATCTCAGCGCCTGCGGAAAAAAGGGCGATGTCCACACGATCAAAGGACTGAGAGGTGGTCTCCTTGACCTCCACCTCCTCATGATTTACAAAGAGCTTCCTACCCGCAGAGCGATCCGAGGCTAAAAGGCGGATCGAACTCATGGGAAAATTCCGCTGCCCCAGAACCTTGATAAACTCCTGCCCCACCAGTCCCGTGGCGCCAACAATGACAACATGGAACCCTTTCATCACCACCTCCTACAAGCCCAACAAAGTTTCCAAACCATAAATTAGTCCTTTAACCCTAACCACCCTTTTGATTGCCATGATCACCCCAGGCATGAAGGATTCACGGCTAATTGAGTCGTGGCGTATTGTCAGCGTCTGACCCGGTGCCCCAAGGATCACCTCTTGATGAGCCAAAAGCCCGGGGAGGCGCACACTATGCATCCCCACCCCTTCGATCTGGCCGCCACGGGTGCCAGCGAGGCTTTCCTTCTCTAGCGCAGGATAATAAAAAGGCTTGCCCCGCGCCTCCACCATCGCCCTGGCGGTGGCAAGGGCGGTCCCCGAAGGGGCATCGGCTTTGCCCTCGTGATGCTTCTCGATAACCTCGACATAATCGAAATATCTTGCCACCAGTTTTGCCAGATGAATCATCAACACCGCCCCCAGGGAGAAGTTGGGGGCCACCACGGCACCGACATCGCCCTCGCGGCACAATCTCTCGATCTCCCCAATATCCTCGGGGGAGAGACCGGTCGTTCCAATAACAAGATTAACGCCCTGCTTAGCGGCGAGGCGCACCGCGGGCATGGTTGCCTCTCGGATGGTGAAGTCCACCAACACATCGGGATTGACACGGGCGAGAAACCCCTCCAGATTGGGGGAGAAAGGGATCTCGCCCCAGCCATCGGGAAGCGAAAGGTGATCCCTCTCAGCCTTCAGGTCTACGGCACCGACAGCCTGAAGCTCTGCGTCCCGGCAGAGGGCGCTCAAGACCTCGCTTCCCATCTTTCCCGCAGCACCATGGACGACGACCTTTATCGGCATCGACTTAAGCTACCTTCCCACCTTTTCTAAAAGCCCCTCCACTATGGAGTTGAAGGTATCTGGTTACCCCCTAGCGTCACCGCGCCGCCACACAATTAGTTCTCAGGGGGCTTCCTATCTCTGTCGTAAGGACGCCTCAGTGGACCTCTACTCGGCGGCCCTCCGCTTGTCCGGCGCTCCTCCTCACGGCGGGGTCGTGGCCCGCTAGGTCTCCTGGGAAGGGGTGACGCCAGGGTGTCCTTCACCCTGGCCACCTGAGATAGCCCCTGAAGTACGGCGCGACGGGAGAGGTTTATCCTCCCCATGCGGTCGATCTCAGTGACCATAACCATGATCTCATCGCCAACCTTGACCACTTCCTCCACGCTGGGAACCCGATAGTCGGCAAGCTCACTGATATGAACCATCCCCTCCTTACCGGGGAGAATCTCCACAAAGGCGCCAAAGTTGGTGACCCGGGTCACCCTCCCCGTATAGATGGCGCCAACCTCAACCTCCCTGGTCAGGCTCTCGATGATCTTGATCGCCTTTTGCGCCCCCTCCTCGCTGACCGAGCCGATGAGCACAGTGCCATCGTTTTCGATGTCTATGGTGGTCTTGGTCTCCTCGACGATCGACCTGATCATCTTACCTCCTGGTCCGATAACGGTGCCTATCCTATCGGGGTCGATGGTTATCTTATACATCCTGGGTGCGTATTGACTGAGCTCCGGTCTGCTGGAGCTGATGGTTTGGTTCATCCTGTCGAGGATAAAAAGGCGGGCATCATGGGCCTGGCTCAGCGCCTTCTCGATGACCTCGTAGGCCAGCCCTTTGAGCTTGGTGTCCATCTGAAGGGCGGTGATCCCCTGGGCGGTCCCCGCCACCTTGAAATCCATATCCCCATAGGCATCCTCGAGACCTTCGATATCGGTGAGCACGACATAGCGATTATCACCGCTGATCAGCCCCATGGCCACCCCTGCTACGGAGGTCTTGATGGGGACTCCGGCATCCATCAGGGAAAGGCTGCTGGCGCAAACGCTGGCCATGGAGGTCGAGCCGTTGGAGGTGAGAACCTCTGAAACCAGGCGAATGGTATAGGGGAAATCCTCCTCGCTGGGGAGAACGGGGGTAAGAGCGCGCTCCACCAGGGCGCCGTGCCCGATCTCCCTCCTCCCCGGCCCAACAATGCGCCTCACCTCCCCAACGGAGTAAGGCGGAAAATTGTAGTGGTGCATAAATCGCTTGGTCCCTTCCTGGGCGATGGTATCGATGAGCTGCTCTTTCCGCACCGAGCCCAGGGTAGCGGTGGTAACAACCTGCGTCCCGCCGCGGGTAAAAAGCCCCGAGCCATGGGTACGGGGAAGAAAGCCAACCTCAATGTCGATGGGGCGAACCTCGGTTAGCTGGCGACCCTCGGCACGACCTCCCTTTTCCAGGATTTGCGACCTCAACTCCCCCTTTAACCGGGACTCAAGGGCGGAAAGGATCGCCGGCAAGGGGAAACTCTCCCCCAGTTTCCGGGAGAGCTCCTCCTTAAGGGCGGAGAGGGCTTCCTCACGCTCCGCCCTCGGTTTATAGATCAACTCAGTGAGCCTGCCTTCAAGGATAGAGGAGACCGCCCCCTCCACCTCCGGGCCCACCTCGCTGACCCTGAAATCCATTTTGGGCTTGCCCCAGGCCTCTTGAAGCTGGCGCTGTAAGCGGATGATCCCTTGGACCGCCTCCTGCCCAAATTTTATGGCATCGATGATAAGGCTCTCCGCCACCTCCCTTGCCCCGGCCTCCACCATAACCACAGCATCGCTGCTGCCGGCGATAACGAGGTCCAGTGTGCTATCGTTGAGTTGAGTGAAGGTTGGGTTGAGCACGAGCTTCCCATCGAGGCAACCAACGCGAACGGCGGCCACAGGACCATCGAAGGGAATATCGGAGAGCGATAGCGCCGCTGAGGCACCAATCATCGCCAGAACGTCCGGGTCGTTCTCTTGATCCGCGGAAAGAACGGTGATCACGACCTGGATATCGTTGCGGAAACCCTTGGGAAAGAGGGGACGGAGCGTGCGGTCGGTGAGCCGATCGGCGAGGATTGCATCCTGACTGGGGCGACCCTCCCTTCTTATGAAGCTCCCCGGGATCTTGCCTGCGGCATAGTGCCTTTCCTCATAGTCCACAGTGAGGGGGAGGAAATCTACCCCCTCCCTCAGCTCGCTCGAGACACAGGCAGTGACCAACACCATGGTATCCCCATAGCGCACCGTGACCGCCCCGTTTGCCTGGGCGGCAAGCTTACCGACCTCGATAATAAGGGCCCGATCACCCACCATGCACTGAAAGATTTGTGGCATAACTAGTTTACCCCCGTTCTAGAAGGCCCTTACTTTCGTAGACCAAGCTTGGCAATAAGCGTATGATAGCGCTGGGCATCCAGCCTTCTCAGATATGCCAGTTGCCTGTGCCTTTGCCCCACCAGCATGATGAGTCCACGCCGAGTATGCTCATCATGACGATGAACCCTCAAGTGCTCCGTTAGCCGATTTATCCTCTCAGTAAGGAGGGCAATCTGAACCTCCGGGGAACCAGTGTCCTCTTCGTGAACCTGAAAGTCTTTTAGGATGGCCTTCTTCTTATCTTTTTCCATTCCAGACGCCGCATTATAGCATAACCGAGGCTCGGTGTAAATGAAATTTCTAAGATTTTAGCACGATAACCAAATAAGTCTGAGGCAGCCAGCCAACAGCACAGGCGGAAAGACCTGACTTTTTGCTAGCAGGGGTTATACCAGACTAAAGAAAAGAAAGGAGATGAAAAACGTCTGAACAACAGGTGACTTGGGCAGATCCCACAGCGGCGGCCCTGTTCGGGGTGGCGGGCGGCACTACCGCTGTCTGGGCACTGCTCGCGGGAAGGATGGGCATGCAAGACTTGCATATCTTCATAATGTGGCTTATGGGAGCAGCGCTGATCCTGACCATTGCGGGGTTAATAAAGTTCAGGAGGCGAGACACGGTTGGCGGAAGCCTCAATCTCGCCTTTGGCTGAAGACCTGAAGATATGCCTCCCCAGGCTCACTTTTCCACTATGCCCATTCAGCCTCAGCCCCGTCCCGGTGGAGGGCAAAGTAAAGCTCCCTCTGGAGGCGGAAAAAACAGCGCTAAAGGGGTAGGAATCAAGCATACTCACAAAGAAATACCAGCGGGTCTTCACCCACAGGTACATCAGATCCACTGCTCCCACTTTCTGTGGCGTAGCAGCCAAAGAAAACACACCCACCCGGCAAGCGAGTGCTTCCCTCAGCCTCTCCGACCAGCCATAACACACCGGGCGGGTCAGTCCCAATTCACGCAGAATTCAGCTTCCGAGGATGCCTCTGCTCTTGGTCTCTTTCCACTGTAGCCAGCTACACCCTTTTCTCCCCTTCAGAATAGGGACGGTGCAGCTTCATATACCCAGAACCCTCTCCTTCACCACCACGTGCCTATAACACCGTAGTTAGTGAAGGCTATTATGGGCCAAAATATAGTGATAGCAACAGTGGGAATAATAAGGTACCAGGCAAGGAGCTTGGTTAGGTTCGTCATGCCCAGGGCAAAAACAAGCCATATCAACCAGAAAGCTCCTGCCCATACAAGGAACATAGTGCCGAACTGGCCAACTAAGGGCAAGGTATCGCCGAGCACATGAAGGAAGCCTAAACCGATGCAAAAAACAAACAACCCTGCAACCAGGCTGTACCATCCTGTAGCTTTAAAGTCTGTACCGGTAAAAACTTCCGCGGCTACCAGGAGATAGAGCATGAAAAACATGAAAGCCACAATTAAAGCAGCAAAGGTTGCTGTTGGACCAAATGCACTTAGCGCATCGGTAGCTGCCATGTAAAGAATCATAATGCTACCCGTGACGCCTATGATCCCCGCCAGGGCACCCATTGACTTTGCTGGAACCTTACCTAGAAGCATCAGTGATATAACAACTAGGAAAAGAGTCGCCAGCGCTAGAATTACATAAAGCATTACTGCCTCCTTTGATTCAATCGCTTACTCTGCCTGCTTCTTCGCTACATTCAGTTCAAGTCATCAACCACCTCCTTTCAAAACTAAGTAGCATGCCAAAGAGCTGACATCTCCCAGTGAATTGCGTAGGTCAGCCCGTTGGCCTTTTCGGCGTGGTAGTATAGCATACTCAGGACAGGTTGTCAAGGTGTGGCTTCCAGTTAGCTTACCTTGGTGTGAATCATTTGGCGAAGAATCCCTTGACAAGGGGATGATTTTAGGGTAAGATAAAGAATTGCTCAAGCACCT
>SOJQ01000034.1 GCA_004376075.1 Dehalococcoidia bacterium
CCCCCTCCCCCCCCTCCCGGCCGCGCGCCCGGGCGAGGCTCACCGCCGCAGCAACTGCGTGCCTCGGGCGGGGCCGGGCAAGCGGGGGGATTTTGAAGGCACGATGCGAGGGATAGTACTGAGCCATCACATTTAGATAGGTATTGAGGGAGATCTCCTCGGCGATGAAGCGGACCACCCCCTCGGTTCCGGCGATGCCATTGGGCAAAACGAGGTGCCGGATAAGGAGGCCCCGCCTGGCGATACCCCGCTCATCCACCTCCAGGTCGCCAACCTGGCGATGCATCTCCTTTACCGCCGCCCGGTTCGCCGAGGGATATTCCTT
The DNA here is from genome assembly GCA_004376075.1 of Dehalococcoidia bacterium. Classification (GTDB taxonomy): domain Bacteria; phylum Chloroflexota; class Dehalococcoidia; order E44-bin15; family E44-bin15; genus E44-bin26. Next base: position 326 of record SOJQ01000034.1, read on the forward strand.
GACCCCGGAGAATCTTCGGGCGTTTCTCTCATTGGAATATTTCATATCGGGCATGTAGATATCGACGATGCCATCAAGAAGCTTCAGGGTTTCCAGCGATTCATAGCCGCCGCAGTTATAGACCAGAGGAGCGGAGAGCCCCAATCCTGCCGCCACCAGCAGTGCCTCCAGGATCTGGGGGACGACATGGGTGGGGGTGACCAGATTTATATTATGACAGCCCCGCTGCTGGAGGGAGAGCATCATTTTTGCTATCTCCCCCCTGCTCGCCACCCTCCCCTCACCCAACTGGCTGATGGAATAGTTCTGGCAGAACATGCATCTCAGGTTGCAGTGAGTAAAGAAGATCGTCCCCGAGCCATTAATTCCCACCAGGGGCGCCTCCTCACCGAAGTGGGGGCCGCAGCTTGAGACCACGGCCACATCGGCGGTGCGACACATGCCCGTTTCGCCCCCGAGCCTGTTGACGCGGCAGCGGCGGGGGCAAAGCTCGCAGCTGTGGAGGATCGCCCGAGCGCGATCGACCCTCTCCTCCAGCTCCCCGGTTCTATAAAGCTGCTGGTAGGCGGCCAAATTTTCATTCCTCCTCACCGCTCTTGACCTTCTTCCTCTTCTTAGTCACCTCAACGGTCACCGGAGGTTGAAGCACGGTGGTGATTCCCGACTTCTTGGCCCCCTTTTTCGGTTTCTTTGGCTCCCGCTTTCGATAATCTCGGCCACCCATTTTGACACCTCAACCTTAGCACCCTCCAATTGGAAAGTTTACCAGAAGAGGGTTGTCTTGACAAGGTAGGCTTGCGCTGATACAATGCGACATCGAGCCCTTGGCCCAAGTTTCGACCAAGCCTCTGGCCCCGTAGTGTAGCGGCCTAACACGCCACCCTGTCAAGGTGGAGATCGTGGGTTCAAATCCCATCGGGGCCGCCAGAAAGGCCTTTCTTGGTCGCCACCCCCCGTTGTGACCCTTTAGAAATTCCCGCCAAACAGCGGGACCATCAAGGAGGAAGACTTCATGGTCGTGGACGAGATAATCAGCGCGGCGAGAAAAGAAGGGAGGACATACCTAACAGAGCTAGAATCGAAGCAAATCCTAAAAGAGGCGGGGATAAATACCACCGAGATAGGACTTGCCCGGACAAAGGAGGAGGTGATCTCCCTCTCAAGGGAGATCGGCTTCCCAGTGGCGCTAAAAATAGTCTCCCCCGATGTCCTCCATAAGACCGATGTCGGAGGGGTGAAGCTGAGCCTGAATAGCGAGGAGGAGGTGGGTAAGGCTTTCGATGAGATCATCTCCTCGATAAAGGCTCATGAGCCAACGGCGAATATTCAAGGGGTATCGGTTCAAAACATGGCAAGACCGGGGACGGAGGTGATCATTGGCATGTCCAAGGATCCTCAGTTTGGGCCGGTGCTCATGTTTGGGCTTGGTGGCATTTTGGTGGAGGTGCTTAAGGATGTCTCCTTCAGGATCGTCCCGCTAACGAGGAGGGATGCCCGCGAGATGATCAAGGAGATAAAGGGATACCCAATCCTTGAGGGATATCGGGGGCAGGAGCCTGCCAATATCGCGGTGCTGGAGGAATTTCTGCTTAAGGTTTCCGATTTTGTGGAGCGTAAGCCAGAGATAAAGGAGCTGGACATCAACCCTATCTTCGCCTATAGCGATGGTGCTATGGCTGTCGATGCTCGGGTGATCCTTGAAGCTGCGTAACAGGGCCAGATTGAAAGACATTGTTAAAAAGCTCGATCGCGCGTTTAACCCGCGCTCTGTGGCTGTAGTCGGCGACAAGCGAGAGATGGACTATATGTGGCTGAGGAGCCTGGCTAACTTTCAGGGGAGGGTTTACTCGGTTCAGATCGATGAAAAGGAGCTGCCGGGGATCAAGGCACTGGGGGTCAAAAACTACTTCAGCCTTCTCGATATCCCAGAGCCGGTGGATTATGTTATCGTTGCCGTGCCCAGAGCAGTAGCCCCCAGGATCATAAAGGAGTGCATCGATAAGAAAGTGGGGGGAGTGATGCTCTTCACCTCGGGGTTCGCCGAGACCAATACCGAGGAGGGGATCAGGCTACAGGAGATCATCACAGAGATGGCCAGGGAGGCTGATTTAAACCTCATTGGACCCAATTGCGTGGGCATCTTCAACCCCAAAATCGGACTGCGCCATGCCGAGGATCAATACTACGGCGACGGCGGCCCGGTAGGTTTCATCTCCCAGAGCGGCACCCATGCCACCTTCTTTAGCCTGGTGGGGGCGCTCAACGGGATCAAGGTCTCTAAATCGGTAAGCTATGGCAACGCCGTGATTCTCGATTGCACCGACTATATGGAGTACCTCGCCGAGGATGAGGACACCAAGGTAATCGGCATGTATATAGAGGGGGTGAGGAAGGGGAGGCAGTTCTTCACCTCCCTTAGGGAGATCGCCAAGAGGAAGCCTGTGCTCATCTGGAAAGGGGGGCAGACCGAGGAGGGAACCAGAGCGACAGCATCCCATACCGCCTCTTTGGCGGAGTCCCCTCTCGTTTGGGATGCTCTGATTAAGCAATGCGGGGCGATCAAGGTGGATAGCCTTGAGGAAATGGTTGATACCGTAAAGGCGCTGCTCTACCTGAAACCGATCACCGGGTCCAGGGTAGGGCTTTGTGCCATGACCGGGGGGCAATCTGTGGTGATCACAGATGCCTTCGCCAAGGCAGGACTGGAGATCCCGTTGCTCACCGAGAGGTCCTATCAGGAATTTGCCTCCTTCTTCACTATTATCGGGAGCAGCTATCGAAATCCCCTGGATATAAGCTCCAATCTCATGCCTATGGACAACATCATAAGGTGCATCGATATCCTCAACGAGGATGAGAACGTTGACTCGGTAATTCTGGAATTGTCTGTTGCCTTCCTGACGCGAATAGCGCGGTTCATCCCTATCTTCTTCGACGAGCTCATCGATGCTCTGGCCCTCTACAAAGCGAGGGCGAACAAACCCTTTCTCACCATCCTTGTCTCTGCTCATGCCGAAACCGAAGCCATCGAGGCGAGACAAAAATTAGTGGAAAGAGGTATCCCCAGCTTCCCCACCTTTGAGAGGGGGGCTAAGGCCTTAAAGAAAGTCGTGGAGTATTATAGGTTCCAAAGTCTTTAGGCGCCACGCCCCACTGATGCTGACCGGCGCGGTGGACTGATCCATAGCCCTGCGGGTCAGCCTTAAAGATGTTCTACACCAATTAGAAGACTTCAAAGGGGAAATTATATCTTGCGGGAGCAACTTTTCCCGTGGCAAGTTAGAAATTCCTGAGGAGGTAAGCCATGGACTGGAAGGAGGAATACAAGAGGAAGCTGGTCTCGGCTGAGGAAGCAGCCAGGATGGTGAAATCTGGGGAACGGGTGGTGATACCAATAGGCCAATCAGCGGATGTGATCCCCAGGGCCCTTGCCGCACGAAGGGACGATCTGAGGAACGTAGAGGTCCTGCATGGCGCACCCAATGTCATGTACGATTGGTTTCAGCCGGGCTGGGAGGAATCCTTCCTGGTGAACCTGGCGCAATATACCGGGGCTATCCCTCGGGGGATGATGCTGGAAAGGAGGAGCGACTTCACCCCGGTCACCTTCGCTCTGGAGTTGAAAGACCTGGATGAACGCCGACCAGGCATGATCGAGCCCGACGTCCTTATCACTGTAGTCTCACCACCGGACGAGCATGGCTTCTGTAGCTTTGGGCACTGCATGTGGCAGAAAAAGGAGTATGTGAAAAGGGCGAAAAAGGTTCTCGCCGAGCAGAACAGTTATCTAATTAGAACCTACGGCGATAACTTCGTTCACGTCTTGGAGCTAGACTGCATCGTAGAAGCAGACCCAATCGTTCCATCGCCAGAGGAAATGGAGGCCGTCATTGCTCAGGCCCCGCCGCAAAACCAGGAGAAACTGAGGTGGATTGTTCAGCAACAGACACCAGACCGCATATCGTCAATCAAGGACGCCTTGCTTTTCTTTCAACCCGACGAGTTGGCGGTGCTCTTGGGACTGGGTGAGGCAACGGAGGTCCACTATGCCATTGCCGGATACCTCTCCGAGCTGATCAAGGATGGCGACACCGTCCAAATCGGCTACGGCACCACCTCTAACTCGCTGGTGACCGCCGGGCTTTTCGACAACAAGCACGACTTGGGGCTTCATACCGAGGTGTGCCCCGGTGGGTTATTCGATCTGGTGAAGGAGGGGGTGTTTACGGGGAAATACAAGACCCTGCACCAGGGGAAAGCGATAGCCACCTCCTTCTGGCCTGCCGCTCGACCGCTGGATCTGGAATACATCGACGGCAACCCCCTCTTCGAGCTTTATGGCTCAAACTACACCAACAACATCAAAACTATTGCCGCCCACGATAACATGGTAGCCGTCAATAACGCTATGTTCGTAGACCTCACCGGGCAGATCGGGAGCGAGACCACCATGGGCTTTCGCTTGCAGAATGGGCCGGGGGGACAATTAGATTTCACCATCGGGGCCCTTTGCTCCAGAGGGGGGCGCTCGGTCACCGTTCTCCCCTCACGGGCCCTGGGCGGCGCTGTTTCCCGCATTGTGCCCTTGATGGAGGAAGGCGTCATGGTGACCGTACCCCGTACCTACGCCGACTTCATAGTCACTGATCAAGGGATCGCCAGCCTCCTGGGGAAGTCGCAGCGGAGAAGGGCCGAGGAGATCATCGCCATCGCCCACCCCGACTTCAGGGCCGAGCTGAGGAAGGAGGCTCAAAAGCTTTTCTATCCTGAGTGAACAGGGGCAACTGAAGGGCGTTGACGCAGCAAGGGGTTTGTGCTATATTTATGCTCTGCTGGCAGCGTAGCTCAGAGGAAGAGCGGGGGACTCATAAGCCCAAGGTCACTGGTTCGAATCCAGTCGCTGCCACCACAGATAGGGAAGCAGACTTCTGGACCTCGGGAGGTCAAGGCGTGGTTAAGCCTTGATCCCCCTCCCTTGAGTTACTCTCCAAATCCACCTGGCTCATTCCTCTCTAAAGGCTTCCAGGAATGTGTCAGGAATTCTAGGGGCTCGAGCTTCTACCCACCTTTGAAGACAGCTAAAGGAGCAAAAGTCATAGTGGTCGACAGACTCCATCCCTTTCCACTGGGAGACTGTGAGCCAACCGCTTAGCACCTTGCAACGGGCATCCTCAGGTGGAACCCCCCTATTGGAGCACTCAGTGTATTCCATTTTCCTGCCGCAAGAATAACAGACGGAGCCTCTCCTTCTTGGCACTATCGTCCCCCACTTAAGGTGAAAGTTTCTTTACTGTCCTCCAAACCCGCCTCCACTAGGCCGCAATATAGCTTATTATAGCATAGGAATTCCCTTTCGGTATAGCCCTCGGGTAGCAGTTTCTCTTGCCCCCGGTGCGGGCATATAGCCTGTAGCCCTGGATGAGGTTATCAAGCTCTGTTGCCCGGCTCTCCGGTGGGGAATTGGGGACAAAACCTTGGTTTCGTATTTTTGGAGCGGGCGAAGGGATTCGAACCCTCGACGTCTTGCTTGGGAAGCAAG
>SOJQ01000054.1 GCA_004376075.1 Dehalococcoidia bacterium
CATTGGTCACATAGACGGTATAGAGATTATTCTCCTTGGCCAGTTTTGCCCCATCAAGGGTGTATTCAAACCAGATGCCAGGCTCATTATATGTCCAGGCGATGCCCTGGCAGTGCTGCTGCTTTGTCAGCTCGATGGAGGCCTCCGGGGAGAGGGTCGTTGAGCCTCGCTCCAAAAACGAAGGGTCGCTCCATGATATCTGCCAGTTCTGACAGTGTTTGCAGTGAAAATTGCAGCCCCAGGTGCCCAAGGAGAAGACCTGGCTTCCGGGGAAGAAGTGGAAAAGGGGCTTCTTCTCAATGGGATCCACCGCCACCGATGATACCTCAGCATAGTTCAATGCGTAGAGGATGCCATCGATGTTGCGGCGCATCCTACAAACGCCAAGCTTGCCCGGACCGATAGCGCATCGCCACTGGCAAATATGGCACTTCACCCTGGATCCGGGGAGTTTCTCATAGAGCAAAGCCTCACCCATCTCGCTCACCCCCCGTATTCTAGCATATTTATGGTAACACGCAACCCCGCCCTCCACTTGACTGACCCAACTCAAGCTGATAGACTGACCATGGAACTCGGGGGTAGAGAGATGACCACATTAAAAGATAAGGCGGCCATAGTAGGCATCGGCGAGACGGAATATTCCAGGAATTCCGGGATGAGCAACCTGGGGCTTTTGCTTCAAGCAGCGAAGAGGGCCGTAGAAGATTCAGGGCTAAGCATCAAGGATATTGACGGTGTGATACCGGGCTTTATGGGTATCACCGCAGAGGACTTGATAAGCAACTTTGGCTTGGCAGACCTGAGGTATAGCACCACGGTGCATATGGGAGGGGCCAGCGCTGTAGCCTCGCTGCAAACTGCTGCCATGGCTATCGCCACCGGAATTGCTCATAATGTAGTTTGTCTCATCGGGTGGAATGGCTATTCAGGGATGCGGGCTGGCGCCGTTGGCGTGCAGATGCAAACTATGCCCACCATGCCGATGATGTCCAATTTGCGGGAATTTGAGATGCCCTTTGGCTCCTTTGTCCCCGCCCATTGGTTTGCGCCACTGGCTCGCAGGCATATGCATGAGTATGGTACCACCAGTCGACAGTTTGGAGCGGTAGCGGTGGCTATGCGCAAGCACGCCCTGTTGAACGAAAAGGCGATGATGAAGAAGTCGATCACTATTGAAGAGCACCAAAACTCCAGAATGATCGTCGATCCCTTCCGCCTCCTCGATTGCTGTTTGGAAAGCGATGGCGCTGCCGCTGTGGTGGTGACCGCTGCGGAGAGGGCAAAGGATATGAGACACCGCCCCGTCTATATCATGGGCATTGCCGAAGGTCATCCTGACTCCCCAGATCAAATTCCCAATCGGCCTGTTTTCACCGAAGTTGGGGCCAAAAAAGCAGCCCCCCATGCTTTTGCCATGGCTGGTGTTACCCCTAAGGACATCGATGTCGCTATGATCTACGATTGCTTTACCTGGGTTGTTATTTGCCAGTTGGAAGACCTGGGATTCTGCAAGAAGGGAGAGGGTGGCCCCTTCGTCGAGGGGGGACGCATCGAGCTAGGGGGAGAGCTCCCCGTGAATACCCATGGTGGCCTCCTCTCTCAGGCTCATATACTAGGCATGAACCATGTGGTGGAGGCGGTGAGGCAATTGAGGGGTGATGGTGGTGCTGCTCAGGTTAAGAACGCCGAGATCGCTCTGGTCAGTGGTTTTGGCGACCTTGGTGACGGCTCTGTGGTGATATTGAGGAGGTGAGGGGATGTACAAAAAACCACTTCCTAGACCCACGCTGGAGTCAAAGGAGTTTTGGGAGGGGTGCAAGAGGCACGAACTCCTCATTCAGCGATGCCGGGACTGTGGCAGCTATCGGCACTACCCTCGGCTGTTATGCCCCAAGTGCAATTCCGAAAACACAGAATGGGTCAAGGTTAGTGGAAAGGGGCAGGTATACACTTGGGCGATTGCGGTGCAACCTTTCCACCCCGGGTTTGCAGAGGATGTCCCTTACGCTATGGTGATCGTGGAGCTGGAGGAGGGGGTGCGCCTGATGACCAATATAGCGGACTCTAGGCCAGAGGACCTATATATAGGGATGCCTGTGGAGGTGGTCTTCGATGATGTTGCTGAGGAGGTGACACTGCCCAAGTTCAAGCCCGCTGGGAAATGAAAATGATCGTCATCGGTCTTACTGGGGGAATTCTCACTGGAAAGAGCACGGTATCTGAAATGCTCGCCCAGAGAGGGGCTGTGATCATTGATGCCGATAAGATCGGCCATGAGGCCTATGAACCTCATACCGAAACCTGGCAACAGGTGATTGAGACCTTCGGAAGGGAGATCCTAAAAGAGAACGGGGAGATAGATCGAAAAAAGCTAGGGGAGATCGTTTTCAGCAATCCCCAGGCCCTCGCCCGACTGAACGAGATAATGCACCCCCAGATGCATTCAATGATGAGGGAGGAGATCGAGAGGCTTAGAGGTGAGGGGGTTGAGGTGGTGGTACTGGAGGCCGCTGTCCTCATCGAGGCAAATTGGACCGATCTGGTGGACGAGGTCTGGGTCACCATAGCCCCTGAAGCCACCGCTATTCAGCGCCTTCGCAATAGAACCGGGCTCAGCGAAGACCAGGCGAGGGCTCGCATTCGCTCCCAGCTCTCCTCGGAGGAGAGGGCGAAGCACGCCGATGTAATCATCGATACCGATTGCGAATTAGCTGAGGTCGAAGCCAACGTGGAGGAGCTCTGGCAAAGGCTTCACGCTCACAATAAGGGGGTAGCATAGGATGAGTGCTCAGGGTGTAAGGACGATTTATAAGGAGCATATGATCGAGGAGTATGTGGTAAGGGAGGAGCCCTACTACTTGCCCCTTAGCGATGAGGTTGAGGTTTTTGAGGCTGCCTATGCCCAGAAGATACCGGTTCTCCTAAAGGGGCCAACAGGGTGTGGCAAGACCAGATTTGTGGAATATATGGCCTACAGGCTGGGCAGGCCCCTTAGTATAGTGAAGCCCCGCACCAAGGGGGGGCTCACTGAGAGAGGGGGCATCCCACTGGTCACCGTTGCCTGCCACGAGGATCTGAGCGCCACCGATCTGGTAGGAAGATACCTCCTCGAAGGGGAATCCACTAAGTGGATCGATGGGCCGTTGACCAGGGCGGTGAAATCGGGGGCTATCTGCTACCTCGATGAGATCGTGGAGGCAAGAAAGGATACCACGGTTCTCATCCACCCCCTTACCGACCATCGCAGAATCCTGCCCGTGGAGAAGAAAGGGCAGGTTATTGAGGCCAGCGGAAATTTCCTCCTCGTAATCTCCTACAACCCCGGTTATCAGAGTGCCCTCAAGGACCTTAAACACAGCACCCGGCAGAGGTTCATCGCCATCGAGTTTGGCTATCCCACCCGGGAGGAGGAGAGGGAGATTATCGAGCATGAGAGCGTGGTCTCCCCCGAGATCGCTTGGGAGCTGGCCAAGCTCGGGGAAAAGGTGAGGAATCTTAAGGAGCATGGCCTTGAGGAGGGGGTCTCCACCCGCCTCTTGATCTATGCTGCCAAGCTCATCGGAGAAGGCATCCCGCCACGGCGGGCCTGTCAGGTGGCCATCGTATGGGCTCTAACCGACGATGCCGAGGTGCAGCGAAGCATTGAGGAAGTTGTTTCCACCATCTTTGAATAGGCATCCCTTTGGGGTTATTGGTGCATAGTGTAATAAAACCCTTTCTGGAACCTAAATCGGTGGCTATTATTGGGGTTTCAAGGGTTACCGGTCCAGGCTCCTTCAACATTCTGGAGAATCTGGTAAACGCTGGTTTCTCAGGGAAGCTCTACCCGGTAAATCCCTATGCCGATGAGATTCTGGGGATGAGAGCCTACCCCAGCATAAAGGATGTGCCAGAGGATATCGACCTGGCCATAATATCAACCCCCCGCTCAGTGGTCCCCAGCGTCGTCCAGGAGTGCACCCAGAGAGGGATAAAGGCGATCATCGTAGTTGGTCAGGGTTTTGCCGATGCCGACCAGGAGGGCAAGGAGCTTCAGGAGGAGATTGTGAGAATCGCTGGCGAGAGCGGGGCGAGGATATTGGGACCCAACACCTTCGGAGCTGCCAATGCCTTTAACCGATTTAGCTCAGCCTTTATAGCAACGGAAATGGAGAGGGTTCCCATTGGGCTTATTTCTCAGACAGGGTTCTTTTTTGTAGGCCTTCCAAAGTTTAACATGGTGGGAAAAGCTATCGATCTGGGCAATGCCTGTGACATTGATTTCGCCGACGGGCTGGAGTATTTTGAGAATGACCCGGAGATCAGGTTGATAATCCTGCACATCGAAGGGGTAAGAGAGGGCAGAAGATTTATGGAGGTGGCAAGGCGGGTAGCGAAGAAAAAGCCGATTCTCGCTTTGAAGGCGGGGAAAAGCGCGGAGGGAGCTAGGGCAGCCCAATCTCACACCGGCACCTTGGTGGGTAGAGACGAGGTTTACAATGCCCTCTTTAGGCAGTGTGGTGTGCTTCGGGTGAGCGATGTCGATGAACTTGGTGACCTCTCCAAGGCCTTCTTGCGCCTGCCCTTGATAAAGGGGAGGGGGATTGGGGTGATCACCCTAACTGGCGCTGGCGGGATCATGGCTATCGATACTTTTGAGAGGCATAACCTCCATCCGGCCAAACTATCCCCAGAGACCTTAAGGAAAATCAGCGCTCTGGCCCCATCGTGGCAGAGGATGGATAATCCCGCCGATATTTGGCCGGCGTCGATGATCGCAGGGCACCCCTTTGAAGAGGTGTTCGGCACCACTCTGGAGGCCTTCTTAACGGATCAAAATGTCCACGGTGTTGTCCTGATCTTTGCCGGCTTTTCCCTGGAAACCAGCATCGACCCTACGGAGAGCATCCTCCAGGTCGCCGCTAAGTTTAAGGAAAAGCCTATCGTTTGCTGGCTATACGGACTGGAGCCGGAGCAGATGGCGAGTAGACTGGAGAAAATGGGGGGAATAGTTGTTTACCCTACCTTAGACCGGGCGGCAAGGGCCCTTTCCCGGCTCAACGAATATCTTGAATATTTGACCTATCAGGAATAGACCTATCTGAGAGAATCCTTCTAAGGTTCTGGGAATCCGAGAGGAAGGACAAACAGTTCGAAAAGATGAAGGAAAGAATCAGGCGGATACTCTCCCAAAGGGAGAAGCAGAATATTGTCGTCACCGGTGCCCCCTTAGCTCCTGCCGCGGTTATTTTGCCCCTTTATCACAAGGAGGGGGAATACCATATCCTATTCACCAAGAGGACGGAGAAGGTGGAGCATCATAAGGGGCAGATCTCCTTCCCCGGAGGGGCACGCCATGAGGAGGACCGATCGCTTGAGGATACCGCCCTCCGAGAGACCTTTGAGGAGATCGGGGTTCGCCCCGAGGATGTGGAGATATTGGGGGAACTGGATAATATGGGCACTATCTCCAGCAATTTCCTCATCACCCCCTTTGTCGCCCTCATCCCTTACCCCTATGAATTTACCGTGAATACGGATGAAATAGAGGAGCTCCTTGAGGTGCCGCTATCTGCGCTTCTGGATGAAAAAAACTATCGGGAGGAGTTCCAGATTTACCAGGGGATACCCTATCGGGGGAGCTTCTATGAGTATAGAGGCAAGGTGATTTGGGGAGCTACGGCGAGGATTCTGAAGCAGTTTCTCGATCTGGTCTTTGGTGAGGATTAGCGGGGTTAAGAAGGCAAAAATGGAGAATAAGAGCCTTTCCTCGCTGGAGGAGGAGCTTAAGCGGTTCTCTCCAGCGATCCTAGCTGAGTTTCAAAAAGCAGCCCCCTCGGCAAGGGAGCGTCTCTCTCCACAGGAGTTCCAAGAATGGGCTGGAGAGGGCATTGCCATCGCCCAGTTTTCCTTCCGAGCCTGGGAGGCGGCCTTAGAGTATTTTAGGGTGACGCCGAAGGTTCTGGAAAGGCTTTCCTTCGCCGATTTCCTCTCCTGGGCTCAGCTGGGTAGAAGGCTCTCCCAGGAATCATCCGCGCTTTCCTCCGCATACTTTCGGGCAAGCCCGGGAACCCTGGGTCTCCTTTCCCCCAGTCAAATTGGCGATTGGGCAAGGATTGGCAAGGTCCTTTATCAGGAAACATGGCGTTCCAGCTCCCTATGCTGCAAGTTTTATGAGTCCAGCCCGAAGCTTCTTCGCTACCTAAGCCTCGAGGAGGCGGAGCGATTCGTCCACTTCCTCCACTCCCTGACTGAGAAATCCTACGACTTCGCTACCGAGTGCCTGACGTTGGCTGAGGAGGTCTTCCCTGGGATCGAAAGGGAAGAGAGAAAGCCCTTCCTCAACCTGGCTTTGGTTCTCGCTGACACCAACTGGAGGGATGCCAAGGCCTACTTCGCCTCGGCACCGAAGCTTCTTTCTCGGATTGAGCGGCAGGAGAGAAAGAGATTTCTCTCCATCGCCAAGGCCATCGCTACCTCCGATGGAAGCTATGCCCCCTCCTTCCTCTTCGATGGCTCCCAGGCTCTGGGTCGAGTGGATGAGGCACACCACAGTCGCCTGCTCGACCTCTTCGAGGAGGTTTTGCTGGTATCCCCGGTTGCTGCTATTGAATTTTTGAAGAGTTGCCCTACCTTAGTGGATAGGATCGGCATCTCCGGCACCGAGTGCTGGTTTGAGGAGGGGAAGAGGGTTCTCCAGAGGAGGGAGGAGGCCGGGGAGGCATACTTCCGCCTCGAGTCGGCTAAGAGTGAGGAGGTCTTGGAGCGCTTGTCCTCCAGGGTGGAGCTGGAGCAGGTTAGGGAGGTGCTCCGCATGTACTCCAGGGCGCTCACCGGGAGGAATGCCCAGATCCTTTCCACCGAAAATTTGAAGGACAAAGGAATAGGATGGACCTCCCTGGAAAAGCCCTCCACGGAGGGAACCGGGGTTTATCTGCCACCCTTCATCGAGAGATACGATAGCAAAGGACAGAACTTCACCTGGTATAAAGTTATGGTCACCCATCAGGCGGGGCATCTCGAATTTGGCAGTTTCGATTTCTCCTTTGATAGGGAGGCAAAGCTCTTCCCCAACTGGCGCTTCGAGCTTGGCGAGCAGGCAAGAAGCAGCATCACCGATCTTGAGAGGTTCTTCGACCTCTTCGCCGACCGAAGGCTTGCTGCCGACATCTTCACCGCTGTGGAGGACAGCAGGGTGGACTATCGGTTGAAGGGAGAATATGCCGGGATTAGGAGAGCCTATGAGCAGATTCAGAGGGAGGCTTTAGCGCGGAGACCCCCTCTCCATTCCCTTCCTCTAAGGGAGGCATTCCTTGAATTCCTTGTTCAAATGAGTCTCCAGGATCTGAGGGAGATGGTATTTCCCGCTGAGGTGGAGGGCGAGCTTCGCTTCGTGGCTCAGATTGCCAGCAGGGTTAAGTCGCCACAGGCCACCGTGGAGGACTCAGCTGAGGCCACTATCAGGCTTTATAGCCTCCTCTCAACCATCGCCAACAAAATTTGTGCCCAAGGTTGGCAAACCATCGATCTTAGCCAACTTTCCCAGGACCTCGATGAACTCAGGCTATCCCTTGATGGAACTCCCTTGGGAGAGGCGCCAAAGGGCGAAGGGCTTCCCTACCAAAGCCCTGAAGTGGTGGACTTCCGCGGCGATTTCAAGCCGGAACTCGTTCAATTGCTGACCAAGCTGAGGCGGGACTACTCCCAAAGGGATACCCCAGATTCGCCCCTTTCCCCAGAGGCCCTTATGGAGCTTTTGGAGAAAAGCGCTGAGATCGAGATTACAAACCTCTCACTGGGCGATCTCTCTTCCGTCGGCCTTTTTCTAAGCAATATCTTAGGTGAGGTTGAACAGTCTCCGCCTCTCCAGCCTGACCAGGCAAAGAGGGGGGATAGCAGGAAAAAGATGAAACTGGGCGAAAAACCCCTTGACGAGGAGGAGCGATCCTTCCTCTACGATGAGTGGAACTTTCGCGCCAACGACTATAAACCAAAGTGGTGCCGGGTCAGGGAAAAGGCCCTCGCTGAGGGCAGCACGGATTTCTTCGAAAACACCCTGAAGGACCATTCCCGTCTTGCCGCTCAGATCAAGAGGCAATTTGAGATGCTCACCCCGGAGCTTTTCAAGAAGATAAAGAGGCTTCACGATGGGGAGGATTTCGATCTGGACGCTGTGATCGAGAGCATGGTGGAGAAGAAAGCGGGGATCACCCCTAGCGAGAAGATCTATTGGAGAAGGAATAAGGTGGAAAGAGACGTCTCCGTGGTCTTTCTCCTCGATATGAGTGCCTCCACCTCCGAGGCTATTGAGGAGGTAAGGAGGACGTCGGATGACTGGGATTTCTATGGTGACCTAAGGGGCTATATGTCCCGGCTCAGGGCATACCGCGAGGAAATAGCAGGAAAGAAATCGAAGCAGATCATCGATGTGGAGAAGGAGAGCCTGGTCCTTTTGATCGGAGCCTTGGAGACCATCGGGGATAAATATGGGATCTATGGTTTCTCCGGCTATGGTAGGGATAACGTGGAATTCTTCGTGATCAAGGACATCGAGGAGGATTTCTCCGAAAAGGTGAAAAGAAGGATCGATAAAGTCACCCCAATGCACGCCACCAGAATGGGGCCGGCGATAAGACATGCCACCTCGAAGCTTGGGGGGCAAGACTCCAAAACTAAGATACTTTTCCTGATCAGCGATGGTCGCCCTCAAGATCAGGGTTATGGCAGGGACAGCATGGAGAAGGATTATGCCATCCATGATACCAAGATGGCTCTCCTCGAGGCAAAGCGGAAGCACATAATCCCCTTCTGTCTAACGGTAGATAAGGCTGGTCAGGACTATTTGAAGAAGATGTGCCACGACATTGGATATGAGGTGGTTTGGAACATCCAATCTTTGCCTAAGCGCCTCCCCGCCCTCTACCGCAGACTTACGGCCTAATCACCTCTTCTCGCCCTCGATGACCCCCTTGGTTTTGACCTTGATGGTCTTGGGTTTCGCTTCCTCAGCCCCGGGGATAGTCAGGGTGAGGATGCCGTTCTCAAAGTTTGCCTCCGCCTTCTCGCTCTGGAGGGCACTGGGAAGGGTTACGGAGCGAGTGAAGGCTCCATAGCGGTGCTCCTGATAGAGGTAATCCTCCCGCCTCACCTCCTCCGTTGCCTTGGTCTCGCCCTTTATCGTTAGGGTATCGCCGGTGATGGTGCTCTCCACCTCCTTTTTTCGAACCCCTTCCCGCCTCCCATATAGCATATTCACAAGACTCTGTCAAGATATCTATAATCAATTTGTTAAGTTTTTATAAACATTAATGAAAAAGTCTTGACAAAAGTTCTAAACTATCTTATAATAAACGTGGAAATAGAGGGGGAAAGATGGCAGGCAAGGATTATTACGGGATTCTCGGCGTAAGCAGGGGTGCCACCGACAAGGAGATAAAGCAGGCTTATCGGAGGCTAGCCCGCAAGTATCACCCCGATGTCAACTCTGGCGATAAGTCCGCCGAGGAAAAGTTCAAGGAGATCAACGCTGCCTATGAGGTCCTTTCCGACCCTGAGAAGCGCAGGAAATATGACCAGTTTGGCGAGAACTGGCAGTATGCCGATCAATTCGCCCAGGCAGGGTGGAGGGCAGGTCCGTACGCGGACTTCAGCGGACAAGAGGCCTTTAGCTTCGCCCCCGGCGATCTCGGCGGCATCTTCGATAGCCTTTTCCGGGGCTTTGGCACCAGGACTAGCTCGCGCAGACCAAGGCGTGGTCAGGATATAGACCTGCCTATCGAGGTCACACTTGAGGAGGCCTATCATGGCAGCACCCGCACCATCGAGACCCAAGTTGAGAGCCCGTGCCATGTTTGCGGAGGGAGAGGGGCTCTGGGGAATGCCCCCTGCTACACCTGCGGCGGTCTGGGAAGGGTGTTCCAACCACAGCGCCTTGAGGTTAAGATCCCACCCGGGGTAAAGGATAGCTCGAGGATAAGAATGGCAGGAAAGGGTAGGCCAGGCTCCGCTGGAGGCTCAAGCGGTGATCTTTATCTGGTGGTTTCGGTGAGGCCCCACCCCCTCTTCCAGCGCAAGGATAGCGATCTCCATGTGGAGGTTCCCGTTCCCCTTAGCGACGCCATTTTGGGCGGTGAGGTGGAGGTGCCTACCTTAAAGGGGAAGCTGACCCTTAAAATCCCCCCCGAGACCCAGAATGGCAAGGTGTTTCGCCTCGCCGGGCAGGGCATGCCCCGCATGGGCGACACTAAAAAGGGCGACCTCTTCGCCAAGGTGCAGGTCGTCCTCCCTACAAAGCTAACGGAGCGGGAGAGGGAGCTCTTCCAGGAGCTTAGAAAGCTGCACTTACACGAAGACACTAGAAGCTAAGATGCAATGCGCATTAAGAGAGGATGAAGGTCGGAAAAGAGGTGAAAAATGATTTTCGATGATTTTGAACCCTGTTATGTGATCAGCGTTGCCGCCAGGATGCTTGGCGTCCATGCCCAGACGCTGCGTTATTACGAAAGGATAGGGCTCATTGAACCATCGCGCTCCCAGGGTCAAGTACGCCTCTACTCCAAGAGGGACATCGAGAGGCTGCGCCAGGTCAAGACGCTGATGAACGACCTGGGGGTCAATCTTGCCGGGGCGGAGGTCATCCTCCGCCTTGGAGAGAGGATCGCTGAAATGGAAAGACAAATAGAGGAGATGGAGCTGGAGATCAAGCGCCTCAGGGAGGCCGGGCTCTAGCCTAACATCAGAGGGGGGAAGATGAGACAGGATAGATTTACTGAACAGGCTCAGGAGGCCCTTGCCCTCTCCCAGGAGCTGGTGCGTCGCCACCACCACAGCCAGTGGGATGTGGAGCATATCCTGCTCGCCCTGCTCCAGCAGGAGGGAGGGTTAACTAGCCAGATATTGAGGAAGCTGGGGGTAGTGGTTGAGGAGGTGCGAAGCCGCGTCGAGGAGGCTCTGGCGAAGACGCCCAAAATTGCCTATGAGGGGGCGACGATCTACGCCACGCCGCGCACGGCGCACCTTCTGGAGAGCGCCACTTCCGAGGCGGAGAGGCTGAAGGACGAGTTTGTTGGCACCGAGCACATCCTGATCGCCATCGCTGGCGAGCGACAGGGAGAGGCTGCCCGTATCCTCCGCGACTTCGGCATCGACCAGGAGAAGGTCTACCTTGCCCTTCAGGATATCAGGGGAGGACAGCGCGTCACCGACCCCAGGGCGGAGAGCAAATACGGGGCCCTGGAGAAGTATAGTCGCGACCTCACTATGCTCGCCCGAGAGGGCAAACTGGACCCGGTTATCGGGCGAGAGGAGGAGATTAAGAGGGTGATGCAGGTGCTCACCAGGCGCACCAAGAACAACCCGGTGATCATCGGTGAGGCTGGGGTGGGGAAGACCGCCATCGTGGAGGGTCTGGCCCAGAAGATCGTTGCCGATGACGTGCCCGATTCCCTGAAGGGGCGCAGGGTGCTCGCCCTCGATATGGGGGCACTGGTGGCGGGGAGCAAGTTCCGAGGCGAGTTTGAGGAGCGCCTCAAGGCGGTGATGGATGAGATCCGCCAGGCCAAGGGGGAGATCGTCCTCTTTATCGATGAGATGCACACTGTGGTGGGCGCTGGCGCTGCCGAAGGGGCCATCGACGCCAGCAATATGCTTAAACCCGCCCTCTCCAGGGGAGAGCTGCAGTGCGTGGGGGCAACAACCCTGGATGAGTATCGGGAGCACATTGAGAAGGACGCTGCCCTGGAGCGGCGACTTCAACCTGTTTATGTAGGAGAGCCTAGCGTTGAGGCCACCATAGAGATGCTGCGCGGTCTTCGCCCTAGATACGAGGCTCACCACAAGATTCAGATCACCGATTCCGCCCTCGTTGCTGCGGCTCAGTTGAGCCAGAGGTATATCTCAGACCGCTTCCTCCCCGATAAGGCGGTGGACCTTATCGACGAGGCGGCCTCAAAGCTGCGCATCGATACTGAAAGTGCACCCTCTGAGGTCAAGGAGCTGGAAAAGAAGGTGATGAAGCTCGTCCATGAGGAGGAGGCGGCATCGCAGCGCCGGGAATACGAAAGGGCCGCCCAACTCAAGACGGAAAGACTACGCCTCGAGGAGGAATATAACAGGGCAAAGACCAATTGGCTCCAGGAGAAGAGGATCGACAGCGTGGTCGATGAGGAGGATATCGCTGCGCTTGTCTCCAAGTGGACGGGTATCCCCGTTTCTCGCATGCTGGAGGGGGAGGCGGATAAGCTTTTACACATGGAGGAGGGGCTCCACGAAAGGATCATCGGTCAAGAGGATGCAGTTACGGTGGTCTCCGATGCCATCAGGCGGGCGAGAGCGGGCCTCAAGGACCCCAAGAGACCTATTGGCAGCTTCATCTTCCTGGGACCAACGGGGGTGGGCAAGACGGAGCTAGCCCGTGCCCTCGCCGAGTTCCTCTTCGATGATGAGGAAGCCATGGTTCGCCTCGATATGTCCGAGTACATGGAGAAGCATACCGTTTCTCGGCTCATTGGCGCCCCACCGGGCTACATTGGCTACGAGGAGGGGGGACAGCTCACCGAGACGGTGCGCCGCCGCCCCTACAAGGTGATCCTCTTCGACGAGGTGGAGAAGGCTCACCCCGACGTTTTCAACATCCTCCTCCAAATCCTTGAGGATGGCAGATTAACCGATGGTCATGGAAGAGCCGTCGATTTCAAGAACACGGTGGTGATCATGACCAGCAACCTGGGCACCCAGGAGTTCCAGCGCCAATCTTTGGGCTTCTCTCGGCAGACGAAGAGCGAAGAGCAGCGGCTGAAGAGCGCCATCGATAGCGCCCTAAAGGAGACCTTCCGCCCCGAGTTCCTCAATAGGATCGACGAGATCGTTATCTTCGATGCGCTCACCGAGGAGCAGATCAAGCAGATTGTCGATTTGATGATGAAGGATGTTCAGAAGCGACTCGCCGATAGGAAGATAACCGTGGAACTCACCGAGGAGGCGAAGAAGCGGCTGGCCAAGGAGGGTTTCGACCCTGTATTTGGGGCGCGCCCCCTGCGCCGCGCCATCCAGCGCCAGGTGGAGAACCCGCTATCTAAAATGATCCTTGAGGGGGAGTTTGAGGAGGGGGCTCACATTCTCGTCGACGCAGCAGCCGATGGCTTTAGCTTCACCTCTTGACTTCCCTAGCTTTTCCCTGTAGTCTTTCCACGGAAGGGAGGTGATGAATAGAAAGGTGACAAATGGTGGGGAGGAGCAGCAGCAGGTTGTGAATCTTACGAGCGAAGAAGGCGCTAAGCGGGCAAAGAGATTCTCTTGGACGAGGCTGCACTCGATAGGTCTTTCCCTTGCAATAGCCATCCTGGTCTTCAGCGTAGCTATTTTCTTCATGGGGGGACTGTTAGGCGATGTTGAGGCCTATGGCTATCTGGGGATTTTCTTAATCTGCGTTATCGCCAGCGCTGTGATCATCGTTCCCGTGCCCGCCATAGCGGTAGTTTTTGTCATGGGCGCAATATTAAATCCATGGCTTGTGGGGCTAATGGTGGGGTTAGCTGAGCCAATAGGTGAATTGACCGCCTATATGGCAGGCTATGGTGGTAGAGTAGCGATGGAGAATAGAAGATTTTATGCCAGGCTGGTTAATTGGATGAAGCGAAGGGGTGTCCTGGTTCTTCTCTGCTTTTCCGCGGTGCCAAACCCTCTCTTTGACCTTGCTGGTGCCGCCGCAGGTGCTCTTCGTTACCCTTTGTGGAAATATCTCCTTATTTTGTTTTTTGGCAAAACGGCTAAGGGTATGGTGGTGGCCTTCGCTGGATTTTGGACGTTGCGCTTGCTGCTGCAATTCCTCGTCGGATAAAGCTATCCCTGCCTTTTGACATGTGCCCTTTTTTGTGTTAACCTATTATAAGGGGAAAAATAAGCTACCTCCCGGCAAACAAGGTGAGGCTGCTTTTAGTTATTATCTTTAGGACCAAAAAGTAGCTTAGAAGCTCTCTCTAAGTGTACTGAGGTACGCTTTTTTGTTGCCTGGGGGGGGTGGAGGAGGTGTATGAATATGGGAAGTCCCTTTAACTGGGGCCGTAGGCAGCTCCAGCGCATTCCAGCCTATGTCTTTCCTGCCACTATTATCGGCTTGGTGATTGCCTTGCTGATCTCCGTGCTCCTGGCGCTGCCCCTTTCCATGCTGCCTGGACTGTGGGGAAAGATCACGCCTACAGCGGTTAGCCTTTTCCTCTGCTTTGTTGCCATATCTATTATGGTGATGCGGGGGAGAGAGCTTTTCCGGATGTTTGGACTCTCCTTCCCTGAGAGGGTCGGAGGCATTGGTAGGGTGGTGCCCAGAAATGGTCAGGTCATCGTGGATACCAGTGCCATCATTGATGGGCGCATCGCCGACATTTCTCAGGCCGGCTTCATCCCCGGTTCACTGATCATTCCCAGATTTGTCCTCGCTGAGTTACAGCACATCGCCGATTCCTATGATGCAGTGCGCCGCAATCGAGGGCGAAGGGGCCTGGAGATGCTCACTAAGCTCCAGAAGGAGTCCAACATCCCGGTAGAGATATCCGAGATGGATGTCAAGGATGTCAAGGATGTTGATAGTAAGCTGGTGAAACTGGCTAAGATCTTCGGCTGTGCCATCGTTACCAACGATTTCAACCTGAATCGGGTGGCTGAGCTCCAAGGGGTGCAGGTGCTCAATGTTAACGAGCTGGCTAACGCGGTGAGACCTGTGGTCCTCCCTGGCGAGGAGATGGAGGTTCGCATCATCCAAGAGGGCAAGGAAGTTGGACAGGGTGTGGGCTTCCTCGACGACGGAACGATGATCGTGGTCGAGGGAGGGCGACGCTACATAAATAGCCGCATTGAAGTGGTGGTCACCAGGGTACTGCAAACGGCAGCGGGACGAATGATCTTCGCCCACGCTAAGCCGGAGTAAGGATGAGACGGGGAAAGGTTGGCGCCATCGTTGTCGCCGCCGGCACGAGCAGGCGAATGGGTGGGGTGGATAAGATCTTCACCCAGATAGCGGGAAAGCCTCTCCTTGCCCACACTGTTGAAGCGTTCCAAAGATGCCACTCTATTGACCAGGTGGTGATCGTATTAAGCGAAGATAAGCTGGAGGAGGGGCGGAGGCTGGCGAAGGAGCATCACTGGTCCAAGGTAATTGAGGTATGCCCAGGGGGAGTAAGGAGGCAGGATTCGGTAAGGGAGGGGCTTAAGAGGCTCTCTGGCTGTCGGTGGGTGGTCATCCACGATGGGGCGCGTCCCTGCGTCAGCGTAGATTTGATAGAGAGGGGAGTTGAGGAGGCTCACCAGAGCGGCGCTGCCATCGCCGCCATCCCCGTTAAGGATACCATAAAGGTTGTCTCCCAATCCTTCGTCGAGGAGACCCCAGTTCGCCAGAACCTTTGGGCGGTTCAGACCCCTCAGGTTTTCCGATTTGACATAATAGATGAAGCCTACCGGAGGGCTCAGGGGGAAGTGACCGATGATGCCACTCTAGTGGAGCAATTGGGCTATAGGGTTAAGGTCTATCCGGGCTCCGATAGCAACATAAAGGTAACCACCCCTGAGGACCTATCCTTCGCTGAGACTATTTTGAGGAGCAGGGAACAGGAAACGTCGCTTCCTTGACCCTGCTCCTTTTTGATAATGACAATGCGCATTGGGATCGGCTACGATGTCCATCCACTGGTAGAGGGGCGACCGCTGGTGCTTGGGGGGGTTAGGGTGCCCTTCGAGAGGGGTCTCTCCGGGTATAGCGATGCCGATGTATTGGTGCATGCCATTATCGATGCCCTCCTTGGTGCTGCTGCCCTGGGGGACATTGGCACCCATTTCCCCGATAGCGAGCCTCAATATAAAGATATCTCCAGCATCGTGCTTCTCCGCCGTGCTGGTGAGATGCTTCATCAAGGCTATAAGATCGAAAACATCGATGCCACCATCATTGCCGAGCAGCCTAAGCTTGCCCCTTTCATCGATGAGATGCGCCAAAATATCGGCGATGCCCTGGGCATCGCTAAAGATCGGGTCTCGGTGAAGGCGAGCACCTCGGCGAGCTTGGGCTTCGCCGGCAGGGGAGAGGGCATCGCCGCCCATGCCGTGGCTCTTATTGAGAGGCGCAAAGATGAAGGTCTATAACACCCGTTCAGGGAGAAAAGAGGATTTTGCTCCCGGCGACCCGGTTAGGATGTATGTCTGCGGGGTCACCCCCTACAGCGAGTGCCACATCGGGCACGCCATGAGCTACATCGTTTTCGATGTCATCAGGCGCTATCTTGAGTTTCGTGGCTATCGGGTGAGGCACGTGCAGAACTTCACCGATGTCGACGACAAGATCATCGCCCGCTCGAGTCAATTGGGCATCTCCGCCAAGGAGCTTGCTGAGGGATTCATTTCCCAGTATTTCGCTGACATGGACGCCTTAAACATAAAGAGGGCCGATATCTACCCCAGGGCTACCGAGGAGATCCCCAAAATCATCGAGGTCATCGATGGTCTAATCCAAAAGGGGCATGCCTATCACGCGGGGGGCGATGTCTATTTTCGGGTGGCAAGCTTCCCCCAGTATGGGAAGCTTAGCCATCGCGCTACCGATGAAATGTTCTCCACCGAAGAGGCAACGGGTAAGGAGCAGCCTATGGATTTCGCCCTGTGGAAGGCGGCGAAGCCCGGCGAGCCCTATTGGGAAAGCCCCTGGGGTCTGGGGAGGCCAGGCTGGCACATCGAGTGCAGCGCCATGTCTCTGAAATACCTGGGTGAGACCCTGGATATACATGGCGGGGGGCAGGACCTCATCTTCCCCCACCACGAGAACGAGATCGCCCAGTCGGAAGCCTTCACTGAGGTCACCCCCTTCGTCAGGTATTGGCTCCACAACGGTCTGATGCAGCTTGGCGAGGAGAAGATGAGCAAATCTTTGGGCAATCTGATTACCGTTAAGGAGGCCCTCGACCGCTATAGCGCCGATGCCCTGAGGCTCTTTGTGTTAAGCTCCCACTACCGAAGCTCCCTCACTTACACTGAGGAAGGACTAGCAGCCATGGAGAGGGGAGCAGAGAGGCTACGCTTTGCAGCGCATCGCCAGGGCGGCGATGGCCCGACAGCGATCGAGGTTGAAAATTACCGCCAGCGTTTCATGGAGGCCATGGACGACGACTTCAATACCGCCCAGGCCATCGCCGCCCTTTTCGACCTGGCGAGGGAGATAAATCGAGCAGCGGAGGAGGGGCATTCCATAAGGGAGGGTCAGAAGGCACTCCTTGAGCTTGCGGGGGTGCTGGGATTGCAGCTGGTGCCTCCTCAGTACATTATAGAGATAGACACTTATACAGTAGAGAGCAAATTGCGTGAGCTGTCAGAGCACATTCGAGAAGAGCTTATAGCAGCGGGACAAGGAGGCCTTATCCATGAACTCGATGGGGTTGAGTCGCTATTGATGAAGGACATCATTGACCGCTTGCTTGCTCTTCGGAGTGGGCTCAGGGCGAAAAAGCAATGGGCGCTCGCGGATAAGATTCGTGCCCAGCTGGCAAAACTCCGCATAATCCTTGAGGACACCCCTCAGGGGACGAACTGGAGATATAGGAGGTGAGGTTATGAAGACTGTGGAGTATTTGGCCTTCGTTTTCATTGGTGCTGGCATTCTGGGGCTCATCGGCTACCTCGCCAGAGATTTCTTCGTAGACCCTGCCGTCCATCTCGTGCTCAGGGTTTTGGCCGGGATAGCTGCAGTGGGCTTCGTTTTGCTCCTTGGATATGTGGGCTGGGATAGAATTCAGAGGGCACGAAAGGAGCCTAAGGAGATCAAGGAGGTGAAGCATTGATGATCGTAACCTCAGACCACATAGAGGGAAAGAGGATCGTCAAGACCCTGGGCCTGGTGAAAGGGAGCACCATTAGAGCAAGGCACATAGGAAGGGATATTACCGCTGCATTGCGTAGCATTGTTGGCGGGGAGATCGTTGAATACACCAAGCTGATGGCTGAGGCCAGGGAGGAGGCAATCCACAGGATGGCCAAGCAGGCGGAGGAAATGGGTGCCAACGCCATCCTGGACACCAGGTTTGTCACCTCGATGGTGATGTCGGGAGCCTCCGAGCTTTTGGTTTATGGCACAGCGGTGGTGGTGGAAACGTAATCAGCCCCCACTGGTAGAATACCGTAAAGCTCCAGGCCGTTCCCCGTAGCTATAACCCTGACTTGGAGAGCTTCCAGGGCAAGGCGTTTCTCCTCAAAAGTAAACCGCTCAATGTTTCGGGCAACCCTACGGCAGTATTCCCTTACCAGTTTCACCTGATCGACAGAGGGGATTGAAGCACTTAGTTGCGCCTCGAGTCTCGCCCTTGTATTTCAGGGCTGAGGCGGCATCAGCGGGGGTCAATCCAGATGCCTCCCACTCCCTGTAAAGCACCCCGAGGGCGCCGGCAGGAGGGGCTTCCCGAAGGTCGATGAGTACGACGTTCTCGACTCCGGTGAGGAAGAGCTTATTGCGGAGTTTGCTGAGAGGATACAGTATCTCTATGAAGAGCTCCTGAGGCTGGGCTATCTGGCCTAGAAAAAGGGCAGAGAAGTAACATTTTGATGGATTGTTTATCGTATGGTAGGTATACCTCACTGAGCTGGCCTTTATGCTATGCGAGCCGGTCATGGGTACCACCCGTTTGGCGCATTGGCTCCTTTCCAACGACATTATGGTACATCGCTTTCTCACACGCAACTGCACGCCTATCTAAAATAGAGGCTATGGGGAGAAGTTCAAATCATAGCAGGCGAGCACTCAATAAACTAAGCCTAGCTACAAGATAGCTGGGGTTCATGCCTCCTCTGTTCTGCCTTAGGCCTGCCCGTTGACTCTCTAGGTGATTCGCTTGCTCGGCTGTTCCTCGCACCCTTTATGCAATTATTGACACGATGTCAGTTCGAGAACAGGGAAGGCAGATAATCCTGCGCCGAGTGCGGTGCGAAACCAGAAGTTAGCTTTAATGAGCCGCGTTTTTGGGGGTTTGGAGCGAATCAGGACAGCGCCAGGGCCTAGACTGGCACTTCGACCATTACAATTGTGCCCTCACCCAATTCCGAGTGTAACGTTAGTGTCCCCCTTAAGAGTCGCACTCGCTCTTGCATTCCCATGAGCCCCAATTTACCCGTGCTTGCGAAGTCGCCTATCGATCGCGGTAACTCAAAACCCTTGCCATTATCCTTGATCGTCATCCTGGTTTTGCCCTCGTCAAATTCTATTGTGACCTCAGCTATCGATGCCTGGGAATGCCTTCTGACATTGCTTAACGCTTCTTGAGCAATACGGAACAGCAATAGCTGCGCCTGGGATAGCAGGGCTCGCTCCACACCAAGTATCTCCACGCGAGCGCTAATTCCGTTTTTGCTCAGTTCATCCGCCAGCCATTCCAGTGCTGCCACCAGGCCCAGGTCATCCAATATACTCGGCCTTAGGTCTTGAGTGTAGCGCCGCAAGCCCTCCAGCGTGTGCACCGCCAGTGTCCTTAAGCCTTCTAATTGCTCCTGGATAGGCTTGAAGGACTTCCTATGGGAGGCTGAAGCGAGGGCATCCAAGCGCTGCGAGAGGAGGAGCAACGACTGAGCTGGTTCGTCATGGAGCTCCCGGGCAATGCGCTTGCGTTCCTCCTCCTGAGCAGCAATGACCTGCTGAACGTAGAAACGCAAGTTCTCTTGCATCCGCTTTTCCTCAGTTACGTCTCTGGCGATATGCTGGAAGCCTGTGGGCTGACCATCGGTGGTGATGAGACTCGTCGCCAACTTCATGATTGCCTCAGTGCCATCCTTCTTGATCAGTCGCTGTTCGTAGGGCTGCTCTATAACCTCGCCTTTGAGCAGCTTGTGTCGCACTTCTCTGGCAATGTTTAGGCCTTCCTCCGAGAGAAACCCGACAACCTTAGCGCCGGTCAGCTCCTCCTGGGTATATCCGGTAAGCTTTTCACATGCCTTGTTTGTTACCAGGATATTGCCCTCTAGATCCTGAACCCAGATGGCGTCGTTGGCATTCTCGAAAAGGTCTCGGTAGCTTTGTTCCGATGCCTGCAACTGCTGGAAGAGGTGCGTATTTTCAATGGCAATGCCTATCTGATTGCCAATGGCAAAGAGCAAGTCCACTTCATCTAGAAGAAACTGCCGCGGACTATGCATCGCCACGCATAGGGTGCCCATAATCTTCCCTTTGGATATCAGCGGCACAATAAGCTCAGCATGAAGGTTTTCTTCCCTAACTGCTACTCTGGAGAGCTTGGGGTCTTTGCAGGCATCTTCCACCACCATTGGCTGCCCTGACTCGGCGACCTGCCCATTGAAGCCTTCCCCTACCCTCATTCTGCTCACCCCGCGGGCAAATTCTGTTGACACACCTCGATGAACGTTCAGCACGATCTCACGGGCCTCTTCATCTAGGAGGAATATCAGGGCGGCCTCTACCTCCATCATCTCCATGACCTTGTCAATAGCGCTATTCAGGATTTGCTCCAGCTGCAAGGACTGGGTCACCAGGCTGGAAATGGTATTGAGGGCAGCGAGCCTTCTCTCATTGCTCCTTATGGTTTGAAGATGAGATTGTAGCTCTTGCCTTGCTGCTTCCAATTTTAGAAGGGCCTGTTGGCGTTGCTCTGTCTCCTTCCGTTGCGCCCGGAACCATAAGATCACCACGCTACCAACCAGGATAACGGCACCCATCTCAAAGAGGGCATCTTGCGGACTAGCAGATATAAAAATGACCCGAGGTAGCATAGCGAGGGCAGCAAACCCCAGAGTGACCAGCCCCCCTCTTACCCCGAAGATAAAGCCGGCGTAGACTATGGGCAGCAGGAAAAGAATCCGATCCATGGCATGGCGGGTAAAGCCAAAGTGGACGCTGGGAGGCGCTGTGGTGAGGATTCCTATCTGCTCCACATAGTGAAGGATGGTCGCCGCCGCTAGCATGGCCGCGGTAAGCCAGAAGTGGTAGCTGCTGAGGATTTTCTTACATTGGCTAGTCCATCTCGCTAATGCCACCATGCCCCCTTCGCCGCCTCTTAATATCTGCCATGCTGGTCACGGCACATCCTCAAA
>SOJQ01000041.1 GCA_004376075.1 Dehalococcoidia bacterium
CTCTACGCCGGGTTAATGCTAACCGCAGATGGGCCCAAGGCATTGGAGTTTAACGCCCGTTTCGGCGATCCTGAGAATCAGGTCATGATCCCCCGGCTCAAGAGCGACCTGGTGGACATCATGCTGGCGGTGATCGACGGCACCCTGGATCAGATAAGGGTGGAGTGGAGCGATGAAGCCTGCGTTGGCGTGGTCATCGCCTCAGGGGGCTACCCCGGCAGCTATGAAACAGGCTTCCCCATCGAGGGCCTGGATAGGGTTGATAGGGATATCCTCGTTTTCCATGCCGGGACGAAGGCGAAGCAAGGCAAGATTTACACCGACGGTGGAAGGGTGCTCACCGTCGCCGCTACAGGGAAGGACATTGCCGAGGCAAGGGAAAAGGTCTATCTAAATCTCCCCCGCATCCACTTCGAGGGCTGCCATTATCGCAAGGACATTGCGGCACGGGAGGTAGGGAGCTAAGCGATGCCCCTTGTTGGCGTGGTCATGGGAAGCAAATCGGATGAGCCGTTGATGCAGCCGGCTCTGGATACGCTTGCCGAACTTGGTATCGAATATGAGGTCTCCATCATATCGGCACATCGAAACCCTGAAAAGGCTAAAGAATACGGGCGAAGTGCTCGAGAGAGGGGGCTTGAGGTGATCATCGCCGGCGCTGGAGGGGCAGCGCACCTGGCAGGCGTTATTGCAAGCTGGACCACGATCCCGGTGATTGGCGTTCCCCTGGAGCAGGGCGAGCTTAAGGGTCTTGATGCCCTCCTCTCAATGGTTCAGATGCCTGCTGGCGTTCCAGTTGCCTGTGTCGCCATCGGTGGGGCTAAGAACGCTGCTCTGCTCGCCGCCCAGATTCTGGGACTAAAGCATGAAGGAATAAGAAGGGCTTACGAAGAATACCGGCGAGAGCTATCGGAAAGCTAGAAATGTAACCAAGGACGAAGAAGCTATCGAAAGCCAGAAAGCCTAACATTGAGAGCAGCCCAAAGTTCGAAAAGAGGATGAAGAGATGATTGAGCGATATTCAAGGCCACAGATGAAGAAGGTCTGGGCTGACGAGAGCAAATTCGATAAGTGGCTCCAGGTGGAGATCGCTGTCTGCGAGGCCTGGGCTGAGCTGGGGGCGATCCCCAAGGAGGCGATCCCCAATATTCGAGAGGCACGCTATGACTTGGGTCGTATCGATGAGATACTGAAGGTGACCCACCACGATATGACCGCCTTCCTCAGGTCAGTAGCGGAGAGCCTGGGCGAGGAGAGCCGCTTCATTCACCTTGGCCTTACCTCCTCGGACATTATGGACACCGCCCTCAGCCTGCAGCTTGTAGAGGCCGCCGACCTTCTAGCGCAGGACATCGCCAAGCTTATCGAGGTGCTCCAAGAGAAGGCGATAGAGCACAAGCAAACCATGATGATAGGGCGCACCCATGGCGTTCACGCCGAGCCCACCACCTTTGGCCTGAAGCTTGCCCTTTGGGTTGAGGAAATGAAAAGGAACGCCCAAAGGCTAGCCGAGGCAAGGAAGGCGATTGCCGTGGGCAAGATATCTGGGGCTGTGGGCACATATGCCTCAGTTCCTCCCGAGGTCGAAAAAGCGGCTTGCGCCAAGCTGGGACTGGAGGCGGCGCCGATATCCAGCCAGATCGTGCAGCGCGACCGCCATGCCCAGTTCATGACCACCCTGGCCATCATCGCCAGCTCTCTGGAGAAGTTTGCCACCGAGATCCGAGGGCTACAGCGAACGGAGATCCTTGAGGTCGAAGAGCCCTTTGAGCCGGGCCAGACAGGCTCCTCAGCGATGCCTCACAAGCGCAATCCCGAGCTCTGCGAGCGCATCTGCGGTCTGGCGAGGCTGGTTCGCGGAAATGCCTTGACCTCACTGGAGAACATCGCCCTGTGGCATGAGCGCGACATCAGCCACTCCTCTACCGAGCGCATCATCCTCCCCGACTCCTGCCTCGTCGTCGATCATGTCCTTTCCCTCTTCACCTACATTATGAAGGGGCTTCAGGTCTACCCCGAGCATATGAGGGAGAACCTTGAGGTCACCAAGGGGCTGATCTTCTCGCAGCGGGTGCTCCTTGCCCTCATCGAAAAGGGCCTAAGCCGGGATGAAGCCTATGAGATCGTGCAGCGTAACTCGATGAAGGCGTGGCAGGATAGGGTGAGCTTCCTCGACGTTCTTCAGGCTGACCCCGATGTGAGCAAGCATCTTTCCAAATCAGAGCTTGAGGGGCTTTTCGACTACGGATATTTCCTGCGCCATGTGGACGAGGTCTTCGAGCGGCTGGGGCTGGGATAATGGAGGACAGGCTTATAGGAACGAAGGAAGCACGGAGGACTCTACTCACCGTTTTTGTCCTGCTTCTGGATGAAATAGTCCTGGTGCTGATTGTGCTTTTCGTCTTATGGAAGCTAGGGATACATCTGCCGTTATGGGCTCTCATTCTCCTAGTGGTTGCGCTGGGAGTATGTTTCTTTGCGCTGTATAGACTCATGGTGCCCATCCTTAACAGGAAGCAGGAGACCGGCCGTGAAGGCATGGTCGACCTCGAAGGGAAGGTGGTAACACCCTTAACCCCAGAGGGTGTTATCAAGGTTCGTGGTGAGCTCTGGAAAGCATCATCGACCGACGCCAGCATAAGCACCGACGAAGAGGTAATAGTTGTGGGCCTGGAAGGACTCAGGCTTTTTGTAAGGCGAAAAAATGATGCTGAGCAGGGTGAAGGCGTGAGGCAAAAAGATGCAAAGATTATCCCTGGAACTGGAAGAGTTAATCACGGCTGCTAACCCTGACGGGATCAAGGTTGGAGAACTTCTGGATACCATGTCAGGGAGAGGATTTGGCTTCCTGCTTGTAGCGCTATCTTTACCCTCGGCGTTGCCCATTCCAGCGATCGGGTATGCCACCCCATTTGCCTTGCTCATTATGCTGGTAGCCCTTCAGGTAATTGCGGGCAGAAGCTCTCCTATCCTACCTCGGCGAGTTCATAACAAAAATATAAGCGCAAGAACGGTTGACTTCATTCAGAAGAGGGGGATTCCCTTTTTGAGAAGGATTGAGAGATTCTCCAAGCCGCGCCTTGAAAGCCTGAGCAAGGGAAGGCTTTTTGGATTTTTTGTGGGTATGGTAATCCTTTTTGTAGCTCTCGTTATGGCGATTCCCATCCCGGGCACCAACACTATATTCAGCATTGCCATTCTCCTTATTGGTATAGGGCTGGCGAACAATGACGAATTATTTGTCCTAGGCGGCGGGCTACTGGGCTTGACGGCAGCCGCAGTCGTGATAGCTTCGCTGATAGCTGGCGGATTAGCTTTGCATCATCTCTAGGTTAAGGTAGGCAAAGGCCCGCCAAAGTGCTTGAGAGCGAAAATTAAAAATGGAGGAGGAAAAGGAACTATGGAACTATTAGTTGAAACAAATCTGCCCAACCTTTACTACCGGGGGAGGGATAGCTCATTCTGCTTGCTTTTACACCCTGTAAATGAAAGCCCACCATCGTCTCGGCGATGGTGGGGAGTTAATAAACCCAACATGAGCTTACTCATGCTGGGGAGTTAATTCACTGGAATTTTAACACACGTTTATTCGGTTGTCAATTTGGCCGATCCGTGTGTCTTGAAATAGCTGAAGAAGAGGAGACTATGGAACTTCTACTTGAAACCAATCTGCCTAACCTCTACTATCGCGGAAAGGTGCGCGATACCTATGATCTGGGCGATAGGCTGCTCATCATCGCCACCGACCGCATCTCCGCCTTCGATTCGGTGCTCCCCTGCGGCATCCCCGATAAGGGCGTAGTGCTCAACCTGCTCTCCGCCTTCTGGTTTCAAAAGACGGCTCACCTCGTGCCCAACCACTTCATCGAGGTCGTGGAGGAGGATAAGCGCTATCCCTATGTGGCTAGCCGCTCCATGATTGTGAGGAAGGCACGGCGAATCGACATCGAGTGCGTGGTTCGGGGCTACCTCTCAGGTTCGGCGTGGGCAGAATATCAGGAGAGAGGCGCTGTAGCCGACATTCTCCTGCCAAAGGGGCTTGAAGAGAGCGAAAAGCTCCCTGAGCCCGTGTTCACCCCGACAACAAAGGCCGCCTCAGGACATGATCAGCCCATCACTTGGGAGGAGATGAAGGGGCTTTTGGGAAAGGCACAAGCCGAGGAGCTTAGGGAGAAGAGCCTGAGAATATATCGCTATGTCCACGATTATGCCCTGGAGCGGGATATCATCATCGCCGATACCAAGATGGAGTTCGGGCTGGTGGATGATGAGGCGATATTGATCGATGAGCTTCTGACCCCGGACTCCAGTCGCTTCTGGGACGCCAGCCAGTATGAGGTGGGGTGCCCCCAGCCAAGCTTCGATAAGCAGCCGGTGCGCGACTGGCTTGTCGCCTCAGGGTGGAATAAGGAGCCGCCAGCACCCATGCTACCCCCCGATGTCATCGAGCAGACCACCCAGCGCTATCGGGAGGCCTATCGCAGGCTAACGGGAAGGACACTCTAGCACTCGATGACTCCCTTGGTGCTGGGCACCTCCCCCGTGATTCGCTCATCGATTTTGGTGGCGCTATCCAGCGCCCGACCCAGCGCCTTAAAAATCGCCTCCACCTTATGATGATCATTGACCCCGGAGAGCAACCTGGCATGGAGGTTGATTTTTGTCTCGCGGGTAAAGGTCTCCAGGAAGTGGCGCACCATATCGGTCTCCAGGTCGCCGATCTTCTTCCTCTTTAAGGGAGCCTCGATGGCGGCATATCCCCTACCCCCGATGTCCACCGCCACCATAGCCAGCGCCTCATCCATGGGCACCAAAGCATGACCCATCCTAGTGATGCCCTTCTTATCCCCCAACGCCTCATTTAGGGCCTTACCCAGGGAGATGGCGACATCCTCCACCAGATGATGCTGGTCCCATCCTGAGGCTGCAATCTTTATGTCAAATAGGCCATGCTGAGCGAGCTGGGTCAAAAGATGGTCGAACATCCTGATGCCAGTGTTGACCTCAAAGCTGCCCCTGCCATCGATATCGAGTTCCACGCTTATCTTGGTCTCCCTGGTCTCACGGGTGACGGTAGCCGATCTTTTACCCACTGCGCTTTCCTCCTATTTCTCGCAATGCTTCCACTAGGGCGTCGGTGTGCTCAGGCTTGCCCACGCTGATGCGGAGCGAGTTCCTCAGTAGCGGGGTGTCGAAGTAGCGGACAAATATGCCCCTCTTCTCCAGTCCCCGGTGAATCCCCTCCGCATCCCCATCGACAACAGCACAAAAGACGAAATTCGCCTGGGAGGGGAAGGGCTTGAGGAACCTGAGCTCCTCAAGTTTTTGGAAAAGCCGCTCCCGCTCCGAAATAATCGCCCTCACCGTGCCGCGGAGATATTCGAGGTCGGCCAGAGATTCCTTGACCGCGATCTGGGCCGCCAGGTTTATATTATAGGGTTGCTTTATCTTTAGAAGCTGCTCTGCGATAAGCTGGGGGAAGATTCCATAGCCGATGCGCAGTCCGGCAAGCCCAGCCCATTTGCTGAAGCTGCGCAAAACGATGAGGTTCTCGTATTGGGGAACGAGGTGGGCAACGGTGACCCCGCTAAATTCATAATATGCCTCATCAACCACCACCACTATGCCCGCCTTAACCAGCTCAACGATATCCCCCTCGGTGGTGACATTCCCCGTTGGGTTATTGGGCGAGGCGATGAAGATGAGCTTAGTCTTTTCGTCCATTGCCTCCTTCACCCTGGAGATGTCCACAGCATAGGCCTTGCCCCTCGGCACATCGACGACCTT
>SOJQ01000068.1 GCA_004376075.1 Dehalococcoidia bacterium
ATCTCTGAGAGGCCGATAGCCAAAGCGAGCACCCCTCTCATAAGGTTGTCTTGACCAAGAGAGGACTGCTTTACCCTCAAGTGAATTCTGCAAAATAAACACGATCAGTGCTCTTTCTGCCAAGATAGCCCAGACTCGATTCCGACGGGCAGATAGCTTGGCTTTACGGGGATCAGGAGCAGCTGTGAAAATCGGGGTTGAAGGTTTCAGGGCCCTCGCCCGATAAGAAGATTTGAGACTCGAGAACAAGAAGCCCCACGAATGCGACCCCAACCTTGTCCCGCTTAGACATGAATTGCCGCTCGTTGAAGGGAAGCAACAAAATAATAACAGGTAACAATCCGTCATTTCGGGCAACGATGATGCTGGCCAAGCCAAATATCGAGTTTATTAAGTTCTCCCTTGATTCCAAGGAACAGTCAGCGTAAAATTGGGAGGATGCAATAAAGTTCGAGTCTTGCTTGGCAGTGGGCAGCCAATTGGCTAGTAAGGAACCATCTTGGCGAGAAAGGTGCAGCAGATAGCGAATTAGGAATTGAAAGATGCTCTTCTAAAACTAAATATAAAGGAACAGCGAAAAGGGAAGGAAAAATGAATTACGAAGGCAAGGCACTTACCATAGCAGGCTCTGATTCAGGAGGAGGTGCCGGAATACAAGCGGATCTAAAGACCTTTGCTGCATTTAATGTTTATGGAATGTCAGCAATTACATCAGTGACTGCCCAGAATACTATAGGAGTTACGGCTATTTACGATATTACACCGGAGATAGTGGGAAGGCAAATAGAGGCAGTATTGGAAGATATAGGTGTGAATGCTGCTAAAACAGGCATGCTCTCTAATAGTAACATAATAGAAACAGTAGTGGACAAGATAAAAAAATACCATCTCGAGAAATTGGTAACTGACCCGGTAATGGTAGCTAAGAGTGGTAGCCCCCTGTTACAAGAGGAGGCTAAAACTACACTTATAAGAAAACTTTTACCATTGGTTTATATTGTTACACCAAATATATTCGAAGCAGAAATAATAAGTGGGATCAGTATAAGAAGTATTAAAGACGCAGAAAAAGCTGCCACCTTGATTTATAAGAAGGGGCCAAGGAATGTACTCGTGAAGGGTGGCCATCTTTTTGCAAAAAAAGCTATCGACATTTTATTTGATGGTAGTGAATACTATTACTATGAATCTGAGTGGCTAGATACCAAAAATACTCACGGTACAGGGTGTACACTCTCGGCAGCAATAACCGCAGGGCTAGCTAAAGGTTTGGATGTTCGACGAGCAATTGAGATTGCCAAAGACTACATGAATAGAGCGATCAGAGACGCGCCGCTTAATATAGGAAAAGGACGCGGACCTGTATATCATAATGTAAAGCCTATTTCATACACGGCAAGAACTGCTTTCAAGACTAGCACCTAGGCATAGCAGTCAGCCAAGGCTGCAAACGATAAGTATCCGAAGTTCGTAAGAAGGAGATTTGCTATGAAAAAAACAAAAATTTCAGAAAGACTGAGAAAAGATGCTGACTCTATATGGAAAGAAATATTTAATCATCCATTTGTTGTAGAGCTCTACAAAGGTACTTTGCCCATAGAAAAATTTAAGTTCTATGTGCTTCAGGACTATAACTACCTTGCTACTAACATGAAAAATCTCGGCATACTATCCTCAAAAGCCGAGTCCGTTGAGGCGATGAGAGAGATGCTTGAAATAGCGCATCTTGAAGCAACGAGTGAATTTGAAAGCTATGAAAAGTTCCTAAAAAATTTAGGTTACACTATAGAGGACGCCATAAGGATTAAGCCAACGCAAACAAATATATCTTATGCAAGTTTCCTGTTAGCAACGAGTTCGTTAAAAACATTTTGGGAAGGTTTAGCTGCTACTTTGCCATGTTTTTGGACCTATGAGGAAATAGCCGAATTCCATAAGGATAAGCTTAACGAGAGCAAGAATAGTCTTTATTTTGAGTGGGCTTCTGTATATCTTACAGAACCTTATCACGATCTCGTTAATAAGATGAAAGGGCTTTTAGACAATGCTAGTAATATAGAATATGAGAAACTCAAGGAAGCATTCATCACAGCAAGTAAATACGAATATATGTATTGGAGTATGGCCTATGATATGGAGGAGTGGCTTATTCCGCTGAAGCAGGAATAAAATTAGATGCATTAATCCATCCCTTGCACCGAGGATGATCGGTGCGTATAATTAGGGCTGCGCGAAGCTTTAGGATAGGGGGTGATGTCGCTTTGGAGGCTATGTCTCTGCTAAAGGAGGTGAGGGATTGGTTAGCACCCTTAAACCAGAAGATTTTAGGCCATCCGTACATCACTGAGGCTGAGGAAGGCACGCTACACTTAAACAAGGTTAAGGCCTTTGTGACCAATCAATACTATATCGTCAGTCACGACATCAAGAGCCTAGCCTTGATGCTCTCCAGATCCGGGACAAGAAGGGAGGCAGACTTTTTCAAGAACATCCTAAATGGGGACGTGGAGGGCTTAAGGCTCCTCGTAAAGCTAGCTGAGTCCCTAGGGTTCTCTGTCCAGGAGCTGGAGAACTACACCGCGATACCGGAGGCTGTGGCGTACGCCCACTACCTGGCAGCGCTGGCTTGCTTTGCCTTTCCTGGAGAGCAAGCTATGGCGCTGATCGTGAACCTACCGGTATGGGGGTCGAATTGCGGCAAGCTGTCAAAGGCTCTGAGGGAGAGGTATGGAATCGATGAGACCGGCTTCCTAGATATCTTTACGTCGCCTATGGAGGAGGCCGAGAAGGAAGCTCTGCAGGTGATGGAGGGGTATCTCCCGGCGAGAAGAGAGCACATGAAAAGGGCAGCGAAGCTCATACAGGCATATGAGCTGATGTTCTGGAACGGCATCTATGAGAAGTAGAGGTTTGTATATTAGAGGGCAGGAGGTGATGCCATGGCATAAGCCGTTTCAATGCCTTAGGCTATCCTCGCCCTCCAGTCGCTCGGCTGGGCTGGATGTATATGCCCGATTCTAGCCGCTCTCCCCAGCGAGCCTGACATTCGCTGCATTCATCCCTTTGGCTGTGCGTGTTACCTCAAACTCGACCTCTTGGCCTTCTGTGAGCGACTCGTAGGCTACTCCCTGCAGGTCATTGCGGTGGAAGAAGAGGTCCTGCCCATCCTCTGTCTTGAGGAAGCCGTACCCACGGTCTGCAATCAGCCTCCTGATAGTACCCTTAGCCATCTGTGATCACCTTTCTAGTTTGCGCCAGCCTCTCTCAGTACTCCTGACTAGGCTCATGTTGTCGCTCAGCCGTATACGGCTTCGTGCGCGATAAGTATATACCGACCTTCATCGGCTGTCAACCTGAGTGGAGCATTAAGGGCTAAGCCTGTGGTGCAGGCCAACGAGTGCCTGTGTGGCTACTGCGGCGACGCGCTTAAAACTATCTCCTCTTTTGGGTTACTATATAACAATTAGCCATTCTGTTCAATCAACTATCGGCATCACCACCCGACAGCCGTCGTTCAACCGAGTCCACTTCGTTGCCGCGTTTATCTCTAAACCCCGTGTGGCCTTAATGAATGAATGTATTAGAGGCGTTGCTAGGAGGAAGATCGTATCCGAGTGTAAGTGATTAATAAGCTTCGGTAGCTTCTAATTCTAATACAATTACACCGAAACGATAGGGCAAGTCTTGAGGCTTTCCCTAGTGCTCGTCTCTGGGGCGCATACCGAAATAGGGTGAGGAGGGCACGAAGAGAACAGAAATGATGGAAATGCTCGCCCATATCCTCAGACGAGTGAAAATCGCTTTAGGCCTGATCAGGCGGTAACCCTCCTCGATTTCACGCCCCAAGGTCTCCGCAACATCGCCCCTTGGCCCCTCATCTTTGTAACCTTGTAACCTAAGGACCTCTTTTTCTCTTATCCTTACTTTTATCCCCTTTAAGGTCTCCATAAACTGTCCTCATTACTTAGGCCAGCCCTTGCTTGGGTGTTGATTGTAATCAAATAGTTCACCGATGGCAAGCAGAGAGCCCCCCTCGCTCTGATGCTACCTCCAAGGTAAAAGGAAGATGATTGACCTCGTTAGCGAAATCCTGTAAATTTAGAGCTGCCTTTGAGAGGTTTCCTCAGAGCAATCCCTTAAAAAGGCTGCAATATCAAAAGAGGTGGCCTGGTGATAAGCAGAACAAAAGAAGGAAGGCTAAGTTAAAAAAAATGGATTTGGGACTTAAGGGAAAGGTAGCGATAGTGACCGGGGCGGGAAGGCATATCGGACGGCAGATCGCCCCTGGATCACAGGCCAAATCCTGAGCGTTAGCTGTGGATACTCCATGATATAGGCTGAGATTCAACCTGGAAGGAGGCTTTGTCATGCCATATGACACCCTGATCTATGAGAAGGAGGATGCCATTGCTATCATCACCCTAAATCGACCGCAGCGCTTAAATGCCATCAACCACCAGCTTAGTGTCGATTTGATGCAAGTGCTTGATGAGATCGCCGCCGATGAAGAGGTGAGGGCAGTGATCTTGACAGGTGCCCCAAGAACTGATGGCAGGCCATGTTTCTGCGCTGGGGCAGACATCAAAGAGATTTCCGCCCCAGGGGCAAGGCCGCTCCCCATCAGGACCAAGTACACCTTCTTCGATAAACTCGAGGATCTGGACAAACCGGTGATCGCTGCCATCGGCGGGGTGGCTATAGGGGGCGGATTAGAGCTAGCTCTAGTCTGCGATCTGCGCATCGCCTCCGATGTGGCAAGGCTGGGGATGGGGGAGATCAAGCTGGGTGTGCTCCCGGCGGGCGGGGGCACGGCGAGATTGCCTCGCCTTATCGGGGTGGCAAAAGCCAAGGAGCTGCTTTTCTTCGGCGATCACATCGATGCCGAAGAGGCCTGCCACATCGGCCTGGTTAACAAGGTGGTCCCCGCGGAGAGCCTCCTTGATGAGGCGAAGAGGATTGCCAAGGAGCTGGCGGAGAGACCACCCCTCGCCTTAAAGATGGCAAAGTCCTGTATCAATGTTGGCATGCGAATGGACCTCGCCGGGGCGCTGGACTACGAAGCGAAATGTGCCGCTATCCTTGGCAGCAGCGAGGATCGTATAGAGGGGATGCAGGCTTTCATAGAGAAGCGCAAGCCCGTGTTTAAGGGCAGATGATCAGCCAGATAAAGGGGGCTTAAAAATTGGAACCTAGCCCAGAGAGGCTTCTAGCGCAGCCGGCTGATAGCAACGATAATGCCAAGGGCAAGCCCAATGAGAAGATAGAGGCTAAACCGTAGGAAAATTAGGCCAGTGGCAAACCCTATAACCATGCTGATGCCAGCGATGGCTTGCAGGATGGGGCCTCGCTTGCGGTTAACGGAAAGGCTAATCAGCTCCCCGATAGCAAAGCCAACGGCAGCCGCCAGGAAAACATAGAAATAGATAGTGGGGAACAGCCCAAAGAGCAGGGCCCAAACAATGCCGGCGACGGCGGCAACCCCAACACCGACCCCCGAAGCGATTAGATACTGCCGGGAGGAGACCTCAAATGTAGGTAGGCGCTTTAGTTTGGCGCAATCGGGACAACGCGTTCCCACAGGTGTCTGCACCATACATTTGGGGCAGATGGGACGCCCACATCTTCCGCAGCTAAGGTTGGTTTCCACCTCGGGGTGTGTTGCACACTTCATTTGCCTTCGGTTTCTTTCATCTCCTCTGGCGATTTCCCTAGATCAGGCGGGGTTCTACAAATCCAGGCCTCTCTTTCGGGAACATCTCGGTCAAGGAGCAGACGGTAGATCGCTACTCGCCTCCAGTCGCTAATCAAGGCACCTCGGTTCGCCGTCAGCCTCTTGGCGATCAATATAAGCGTCATCGCCAGCAGGCATAGCGTCAAAGGTAGTGGTTCCCCAAAGCCCAAACTGGCTATGGGCAAGGCCAGTGCAGCGATAACCCCCCCCACGGGGACGTTGAAAAGAGCAATGCCCAGCAGCCAAACGCCAACAAACACAAGGAGTTCCCAAGGTGCTAAAATGGTGAGCACACCCATCATGGTCGCGATCCCTCTCCCTCCGCTAAAGCCGAGGAAGATTGACCAGTTATGGCCAGCAATGGCTGCCAACCCCACGATACCCTGAGCCAGTTTCGGCTCTTCCATGAGTGTTAACCCCATCGCCCAGGCAATAAGTACCGGTATTACACCCTTTGAGATATCGGCAATCCCTACCGGGAGTATCGCCCAACGAGAAACTGACTGCCAGACGTTGGAGCCGCTGACACTGCCACTGCCGTAATCCCTGACATCTATCCCTTTAAGCGCCCTGCCCGCAATATAGGCCGTGGGCACCGAGCCGAGAAGATAGGCACCTATAATTAAAAATGTTACCTGCCACAGCATGAGCTATCCCTTTTCCCTAGGTTAAAATGGAAACGAGCCAAGCGATCCATTTCCCCCTGACCCTACCTGGAAAAAGTGGGTAGGCATGAAAACCGCCTTTGGACAACAAAAACTCCTTTGGCGGCCCAGCCTTCTCATAAAGCTCTAGGGCCCCTTGATAAGGAGTCCACCTATCCCCTTTACAGTGGACAAAAAGCTTAGGGAAAGCCCCTAGCTTCTCTATGGCAATAACGGGCTTAAGCCTCCCCCAAAGCTCCATGCTTTTCTTCCAGTTGATGCGCAATCGATATCCGCGGAGCCACATCCAGAGCGTGGATATCATACCTTCGAGCTTCCCCAACCCTGGCAGCGGGCCATGACGAGGGTACTCAAAGATGAAGCTTCCTATTTGCGCCGCCTTATGGTACAGGGAGGAGAGGAATCTCTCCGCCCGACCATTCATTTCAGAGGGGCTGGAGAGGGAAACCAAGGCGCGAAGGTGTTTAAGCTCGGCGGCAGCGTGAATCACTGCCATCGCCCCCAGGCTATGCCCCACAAGAGCGATTCGCCAGGGGTCGATCTTGGGGTGATTGCGCAAAAACTTCAGGGCGGCAATAACATCCCTGGCTTCATTTCCATCGATAATGCCATCGCTCTTGCCATGGCCGCGGAAGTCGAAGGTAAGGGTGGCAACACCCTTTCGGGCAAGCCTCTGGGCACTGGGCCTCATCGCGCGATGATCCGTCCCCATGCCATGGCAAAGAACAGCTCCGGGGAAGGGACCCTCCCCCTTGGGGATGAGGATCTCCCCATGCAGCATTCCGCCCTCTGTTGCCAAATTCATCGACTCTTTATGCCAGTTCACTGGGTCACCACCTCTGGGGAAGGTTTCTCTGCCATGGCGATAAGCTGCTCGGCACAATGCGAAGGGATATCTATCACACCAAGGAGCGTCTCGTCGCTACTCTCCAGCCCGTGGAAGTCGCTTCCTCCGCAGGTAATCAGGCCATGCTTCTCAGCCAGGTCGACCAACCTATCGATGGTTTGCTTGGTATAAGCATTGTAGTATGCCTCCAGACCCACAAGCCCAGCCCCTTTAAGCTGAACCAGGAGCTCCTCTAGATTATCGATATTTGCCGGGTGCGCCAACACGGGCAAGCCCCCCGCCTTTACCACCAGCTCCACCGCCTCCACCGGGGACAGCCTCTCCCGCTCGGCATAGGCCGGTCCCTGGCGACCGATATATCTTTTGAACGCCTCCTGAAGGGAAGGGATATAGCCACCCTCAAACATTGCCTGAGCGATGTGCGGTCGCCCTATGGAGCCACCCCCTGCCAGCTCTTTGACTCGCTGCCACTCCACATGAACCCCTAATCTCGCCAGCTTGGCGATCATCCTCCGCGCTCTTATCTCACGGGCATGGCACAGGCTCTGCAAAGTCTGCTTAAGCTCCTCGCTCTGATAATCTATGAAATAGCCCAGAATGTGAATCTCGCCATTGGGGATATCGGTATTGATCTCCACGCCTGGGATTACCTTGAGGGATGGAAAGGACTCGGCCGCCACTAAAGCAGCGGCAATACCGTCTATGGAATCGTGGTCGGTGATGGCGATCACGCTCAGTCCCTTTTTCGCTGCCAGCCCAACAAGCTCTCCTGGGGTCAACCGCCCATCGGAGGCCGTTGTATGAAGGTGAAAGTCTGCTTTCACTCTATTTCCTTGTCGATGCGGCTTATGCTCTTTGCTCTGCCCGTGCCTTCCTCTACTTCCACTAAGACAGAATTAAGGATAACACCTCCCTTGCCCACGGACAGGCGACGGGGAAGCTGAGTAAGAAACCTCTTGATTACTGCGTCGGTATCATCCCCGATCACCGAATCAACGGGACCGGTCATGCCAACATCTGTGATAAAGGCTGTGCCCTTAGGGAGCAGCCGAGCATCGATGGTGCCCACGTGGGTATGGGTTCCCAGCAAAGCGCTAACCCGACCGTCCAAATACCAACCCAGGGCCATCTTCTCCGAGGTAGCCTCCCCATGAAAGTCGACGATAATCACAGAGGGCCTATCGGTAAGCTCCTCAAGAAGCTGATCCATGGTTCTGAAAGGGCAATCGAAGTTGCCAATAAAGATGCGCCCCACAAGGTTAACCACCAGGGCCTCCCCCTTAATCAGATAGCCACGGCCAGGGACGCCCGGGGGATAGTTTAGGGGGCGCAGGATGGCAAGGTCACCATCGAGAGCGGGAAGGATCTCCTTCTGGTCCCAGATATGGTTTCCTGAGGTGAGCACATCGACACCGGAATCAAGAAGCTCCTCCGCCGTCTCCTTGGTCAAGCCCAGCCCCCCGGCAGCATTCTCACTATTGGCGATGACCAGGTCGACATTGTATTCCTGGCGCAAGCCTGGCACCAGAGTGCGCACCGCCCTTCTGCCAGGCCTTCCTATTACATCGCCCACCATAAGGATTCGCAATAGCTCTCCCTATTTTGCGTAGTCTACCGCCCTGGTCTCTCTGATAACCGTTACCTTTATCTGACCTGGGTACTCCAGAGTTTCCTCGATTTTCTTCACAATGTCTCGGGCAAGTCTCAATGCCTCGAGATCGTCTATCTCCGTAGGCTTAACCATGATCCGAATCTCACGACCCGCTTGGATGGCATAGCATTTCTCCACGCCAGGGAAGCTATTAGCCAAGCTCTCCAGGGACTCGAGGCGCTTCAGGTATTGTTCCAGGGACTCCCTTCTCGCCCCTGGCCTGCCTCCGCTGATGGCATCGGCGGCGGAGATGATAAAACCCATCACGCTCATCGAGCTGGTCTCGCCATGATGCTCGGCGATGGCGCTAACCACCTCGGCAGATCTGTCCCATTGGTTCACCAGGTCAGCACCGATCTGGGCGTGGGGTCCCTCCACCTGGAAATCCACCGCCTTGCCGATGTCGTGAAGCAGCCCCGCCTTCTTGGCCACATCGACCTTGGCTTCTAACTCCGAGGCCATCATGCCCGCCAGGTGGGCCACCTCGATGCTGTGCAGGAGCACGTTCTGTCCATAGCTGAAACGGTACTTGAGACGACCCAGAAGCTTGATCATCTCTGGGCGCAGCCCAGGCACACCTACCTGGTATACGGCCTGTTCCCCTTCAGCCTGGATGGTCTCCTCAACCTCCTCCCTCGCCTTTTCCACCATCTCTTCAATGCGGGCGGGGTGAATTCGACCATCGAGGATGAGCTTTTCTAAGGCGACACGGGCGATCTCACGGCGCACCGGGTCGAAGCTGGAGATGGTCACTGCCTCCGGGGTATCATCGATAATCAGGTCGACACCGGTGGCATTCTCCAATGCCCTTATGTTGCGTCCCTCCCTGCCGATGAGGCGCCCCTTCATCTCATCGCCAGGCAGAGGAACCACTGAGACGGTGGTCTCCGAGACGACATCGGTAGCACAGCGCTGAATAGCCAAGGCAATGATCCCACGAGCCCGCTCATCGGATTCCTCCTTCAACCGAGCCTCGACCTCCCGAAGGCGCCGACAGGCATCGTCACGAACCTCGTCCTCCACCGCCTTGATCAGGCACTCCTTAGCATCGGTGCTGGACATCCCGGAAACAAGCTCCAACTGCTGAATCTGCTTCCGCTTCAGCTCCTGAAGATGAGCCTGCAGGCTTTCCGCCTCCTTTTCTTTAGCGGCCAAGCTGTGATCTCGCCGTTCCAAGGCCTCCGATTTTCTGTCGAGATTCTCCTCCCTCTGAGCGATCCGCCTTTCCTGCCGATGAAGCTCAGCACGCCGCTCCCGGTTTTCTGCCTCCGCTTGAGACTTGATCTTTATTGCTTCCTCTTTTGCCTCAAGGAGCGCTTCCTTATGCTTGGTCCTGGCATCGGCGAGGAGATCAGCAGCCCGTTTCTCTGCGTCCCGAATCCTGCGACCTCTTAGTATTATCAGCAGCAGGGCAGCACACAAGCCCCCCAAGCCAACTCCAGCCACCGCCGCTATTATCAAGCTCACAGACATTTTTCACCTCCCCTTTCGTCTGGAGCTTTCCAGGTTAGATAAGGCTTTCGGTAGATTGTTCCCATATTAAACTCCTTTCTTTACCTCTATGTCAAGCTAAAGGAGCTAATCTCTCTCCTGCCAAAGCCGCTCAATAGCGCGGTTAATCACCTCGTAGCTGAAGCCGCGCCTCCTAAGAAAAGGGCCAAGCTTTCGCTTAAAGGTGTCATGGTCTTCTCTTGTCAAAAGGCGCACTCGCCTCTGGGCTGCCCTGTAGGCGCTTTCCTCCTCGTCAATTCCCTCCAGGACATCGCCGACCAGCTCTGGGTCAACCCCCTTGCGCCTAAGCTCCAGCTTAAGCAACCTCCTGCTGCGGGGGCTAAAGGACTCCCGATCCTCCCTCCAAAACTCGGCGAAGGCGGCATCATCTATCATCCCTCTCGCTTTCAACTGAAGGAGAACCCTG
The DNA here is from genome assembly GCA_004376075.1 of Dehalococcoidia bacterium. Lineage (GTDB taxonomy): Bacteria > Chloroflexota > Dehalococcoidia > E44-bin15 > E44-bin15 > E44-bin26. The sequence goes on from SOJQ01000068.1 coordinate 10,813, forward strand.
TCAATAGTTTCCCCTTCAAATCCTCTCCTGAGTCGTGTTCTTACCTCCGCTTCGCTGCGGGGACGATAGCTGAGAAAGCGAAGCGCTGCGTTAAGGCATTTTTGAAAGAGGTCAGCCCTCTCAAGTTCCTCTATTTGGGAATCGGTTAGCGCCTGCCCCAAATGAAGACCCCGCTCCCCGACCACCTCGATCCCGAGGCTGAAGGCGAAGGCCCCATCGAGGAAGACATTGACCCGGTCCCTTCTCCTCTTTTGAGCCTCAATGGCTGTTATCGTCCTCATTATCTTAAACACAAAAAGGCTGGACCGAAAAATCCCAGCCTTTTTTCGCTGCGGGGCAGGGCTTATTTAATACGCCGCTTCGCTATCAGTGGGGCTTTGAGGGATGAAAACCTTGGCCCGAATCTGCCTCTCTATCTCCTGAGCGCTCTCCCTATGCTGCCTCAAGTAGTCTTTGGCGTTCTCCCTCCCTTGACCAAGGCGGGTCTCGCCAAAGGAGTAAAAGGCGCCCACCTTCTTCACCAATCCAATCTCCACCCCGAGATCGAGGAGGTTGCCCTCCTTGCTTATCCCGCTGTCAAACATTATGTCAAACTCACCGCTCTTGAAGGGAGGAGCCACCTTATTCTTCACCACCTTTGCTCTAACCCTGCTCCCCACCGTCTCCTCTCCCCTCTTTATAGCCTCCACCCTCCTCAGATCGATCCTCACCGAGCTATAGAACTTAAGCGCCCTCCCCCCCGGGGTCACCTCGGGATTGCCGAAGAAGATCCCCACTTTCTCCCGCAGTTGATTGATGAACACCACAGCGGTGTGTGAGCGATGGATTGCAGCTGTCAGCTTTCTCAGTGCTTGGGACATCAGCCGAGCCTGGAGCCCTATATGGGCCTCCCCCATCTCCCCCTCGAGCTCCGCCCTAGGAACAAGGGCAGCCACGCTATCGATGACCACCACATCTACCGCCCCGCTTCTCACCAATGCCTCTGCAATCTCCAGAGCCTGCTCCCCTGTGTCTGGCTGGGATATAAGTAGGTCATTAACTTTAACACCGCAGTTGGCGGCATAGCTGGGGTCGAGGGCATGCTCCACATCGATAAAGGCTGCCATACCACCGCGATTCTGGGCCTCGGCAATGATATGAAGCGCCAGGGTCGATTTCCCCGTCATCTCCGGCCCGAAGATCTCGGTGACCCGACCCCGAGGAATGCCTCCAACACCGAGGGCAAGGTCTAAAGAGAGGGAGCCTGTGGGGATGCAATCCACTGCCAGCCTGACCGATGCCTCCCCCAGCCTTATGATCGAGCCCTTGCCGAACTGTTTCTCAATCTGGCTTATCGCCAGCTCGAGGGCCTTCTCCTTCTCTGTGACCATTTCGCCCCCTGGATGTCAAAGAAATCAACGATATTAAAGTATAATAACACAGTGCTTCGGTTAAGACAAGGGGGGAATTGCAGGGGTGGATCTCTTGTGGGCGCTCCTTTCCATCATGGCATCAACCCTTTTCCTTATCTCCTCCCCCGCCTCTCCTGCGGTAAGATACCGGTCAAGCTCCTCATAGGTTATCCCCATCTCCCCCTCGTCGGTTTGACCGGCCCAGAGACCCGCTGAGGGCGGCTTTTCCATGATCTCCTTAGGGATGCCCAGATGAACTGCCAGCTCGCGAACCTGGCTCTTCACCAGGTTCCCCAGGGGTAGGATGTCCACACCGCCATCGCCATATTTGGTGAAGTAGCCAACGGATATCTCGCTCCTATTTCCGGTGCCTACCACCAGATAGTTAAGTCGATTGGCCAGGTAGTATAGGGTGATCATCCTCAGCCTGACCTTCACATTAGCTTCAGCCAGTATTTTGGTGGCAACATCATACTCACCGCTGGGGAATGCCTTCAACAGTGAGTCGAACGCCCCTTCTAGGGTGATAGTTTCGGTGGAAATTTGGAATTTCCGGGCAACAGTCTGGGCATGCTCGATATCGGTTTTGCTGCTGTAGCAGGGCATGATCACCCCTAGAGAGTCATCGGGAAGGGCGCGCTTGCACAATACACCAACCACCGAGGAGTCGAGTCCACCGCTCAAGCCAAAGACCACCCCCTTGCACCTTGCCCCTGCCACCCGCTCCCTTATCCAGGCGACGATTTTTTCAGCCAGCTCTTCCATAGGCAAAACTTGCATCTTCAGACTATCCGAAGTATACTCCCCGATGGCTATCAAGTCAAAGGGCTAAGGATAATGGACACTACTCTTCTCATTATTCTTGTTGTCACTATCGTTGTCGTCATAATTCTGCGCCTTATGTTGCGATCCTTCAGGCAGCGGCAAGGGGGGATGAATGGGGACGAAGAGGCGCCTCCCCGAGATGAGGCGACCCCGATAGCGAGGGGCGTCTTGGTTCCAGGGAAGGCCGAAGGTGAAAGAGTCGAAAAAGAAGAAAAAGCGGTTGAAATATCCCGTGTGTATAAATCCTTCGGCGGCAATGAGGTGGTTAAGGATGTCTCCTTCACCATAGCGCCGGGCGAGGTCTTCGGGCTGGTGGGACCCAATGGAGCGGGAAAGACCACCACCATAAGAATGCTCATGGACATCATAAAGCCGGACTCAGGGGAGATAACGGTCTTTGGCCAGCCCCTCGAGGAGGACACCAAGAACAGGATAGGCTATCTTCCCGAGGAGAGGGGGCTCTACCAAAAGATGAGGGTCTCCGATTCACTGGTCTATCTGGCCGCTTTGAAGAATGTGGAGTCTAGCGTAGCGAGGGCGAGGGCGGAGGAGCTTCTGAGGCAGGTGGATATGCTGCCCCATAAAGGGAAGAAGATAAGCGAGCTCAGCCGTGGCATGGGGCAGTTCATCCAGTTCCTGGTCACCATCATTCATGACCCCGATCTCGTAATCCTCGACGAACCCTTCGCCGGCCTCGATCCGGTGAACAGGAAGCTCTTGAAGGACATCGTCCTCGAGCTTAAGGGGCAGGGAAAGGCGGTCATCCTCAGCACCCATATGATGAACGAGGTGGAGGAGATGTGCGACCGAATCCTGATGATCGACAAGGGTCGCGTTGTCCTCTATGGGGAGCTGGCGGAGATAAAATGGCGCTACCGCAACAACTCTGTATTTGTTCAGTGCGAGGGCGAGATCGGCCAAATAGATGGGGTTGTGGGGAGAAAGGAGCATGGCAAGTATGTGGAGCTATTTCTGGATGGCGAGACTCCCCCCAGGAAAATACTTAGCCAGCTAGTAGAAAAGAACCTCCGTGTCGACCGCTTCGAGGTTTCCACCCCATCGTTAAACGAGGTCTTCCTTCAGGTTGTGGGGAAGGAGCAATGAAGAAGACCTGGATCATCGCCAGACACGAGTTTACCACCACCATAAGGAGAATATCCTATATCCTGCTCACCATAAGCTTCCCCCTGCTGGGGCTTCTGGGGATATTGATCTATCAGGGGGTGACGCAGTGGAGCGGTGAAGGCCCTCCCCCGGAGGAACTGAAGATCGGCTACGTAGATGAAACCGGCATGTTCGATAAATATACCAGCCCGGACGGCGTTGTTTTCATGCTTTATGATACGAGTGATGAGGCCAGGGCGGCGCTGTTTAACGAGGAGGTCAGCGAGTATTTCGTCATCCCTGAGGACTACTTTGCCACAGGACTTATCAGCAGATATACCACGAAGAGGGAACTGGAACTGCCACGTGTTACTATGGCGCTAGTGGAAGACTTTCTTGTCGCCAACCTCCTCGCCGGGGAGGTCAGCGATGACGTTCTGAAGCGGGCGCAGACGCCGCTGCTGCCGATTTCCACTAGACTGGACCCAGAAACGGGGGAGGTCATACCCCCAGAGAGCGAATTCGCCGCCTTTGGCCTGCCCTATATCTTTGCCCTGCTATTCATGATCTCCCTGTTCTCCGCCTCGGGTTTTTTGCTTCAGGGGGTTAGCGAGGAGAAGGAGAACCGGCTTATTGAAATCCTTCTGTCCTCGGTCTCAGCAAGGCAACTCTTGAGCGGGAAGGTGATAGGGCTCGGTGCCGCCGGGCTTTTACAGATCGTGGTCTGGCTTGCCACAGCGGTGATCTTCGCCGCCATCGCATCAGCCACCATCCTCCCCCTCGCTGGGCTCACCATCCCCATCGGCCTCATCGTCTTCGGCATTATCTACTTCATCCTCGGCTATCTCCTCTTCGCCATAGTGATGGCCGGCCTCGGCTCCATCGGCTCGACCGCCAGAGAGAGCAGCCAGTGGACAATGATCGTCGTCCTGCCAGCAGTAATCCCCATAATGCTCATTGGCCTGTTCATCGCCAACCCCAATCATGTGGTCTTCACTATCCTCACCCTCTTCCCTCCCACTGCCCCAGTAACGGCGATAATGAGGCTCAGCATCGCCTCACTCCCCACATGGGAACTCCTGCTTAGCTTCGCTATCCTAATCGCCTCGATTCTGGGGGCAATGTGGCTAGCATCAAGGGTCTTCCGCACATTCCTGCTGATGTATGGCAAAAGGCCCAGCCTGGGGGAGATCCGGAGATATATCAGGGAGGGCTAGAGGATGGGCAGGTACCTGTTGAGCTCGTAGTCAGTAACCTGGCTCCGATAATTGTTCCATTCGATCTCCTTGTTCCTGATGAAGCTGGAGAAGACATGATCGCCGAAGCATCTCCTCACTAGATCGCTATCTTTGGTCAATTGGGTCGCCTCCCAGAGGCTCCCGGGCAGGGTTCCGATGCCCCTTCTTATCCTCTCCTTCTCGCTCATCTCAAATACATTCTCCTCCACAGGGTCGGGGAGCTCATATTCCCTTTCCACTCCCTCAAGCCCTGCGGCAAGCATAACGCTGAAGGCGAGGTAAGGATTGCAGGCTGGGTCCGGAGAGCGAAACTCCACCCTGGTGTCGCTCTCCTTTCCCGGCTTATACTCAGGCACCCTGATCAGATCGGAGCGATTCCTTCTCGCCCAGGTGATATATACCGGGGCCTCATAGCCAGGAACCAGCCTCTTATAGGAATTGACCCACTGGCTGGTCACTGCAGTGATCTCCGGGGCATGCCTTAGCAAACCCGCAATGTAATGCTTGGCGACTTTCGAAAGGTGATGCTCATCATCTTTTTCGAAGAAGGCATTTCGGTCGCCCTTAAAGAGCGACATGTGGGTATGCATGCCGCTGCCATTTACCCCGAAGATTGGCTTAGGCATGAAGGTGGCGTAAACGCCGTGCTTTATCGCCACCTCCTTGACCACCAAACGATAGGTCATCACATTATCGGCCATGGTCAAGGCATCGGCATACTTGAGGTCGATCTCATGCTGGCTGGGGGCAACCTCATGGTGGCTGTACTCCACCTTGATTCCCAGCTCTTCCAGGGCGAGCACCGTCTCCTTCCTCAGCTCGCTGGCTACATCTGGCGGGGTCAAATCGAAGTAGCCACCCTCATCCAGTGGCTTTGTGCTCTTGGAATCTTCAAAGTAGAAATACTCAAGCTCAGGTCCCACATAGAGGGTGTAGCCAAGGTCGGCGGCCCTTTTAAGATTCTTCTTCAGTATATACCTTGGGTCCCCTTCGAAGGGCTGCCCCCCGGGCAGGAGAATGTCGCAGAACATCCTGGCAACCCCCCTCTCCATGGGCCTCCAGGGCAGGATCTGGAAGGTATTAGGATCGGGCAAAGCCACCATATCGCTTTCATCGATCCTAGCGAAGCCCTGGATCGATGAGCCATCGAATCCCATACCATCTTCCAGCGCCCCTTCAAGCTCCTCAACGGTGATGGCAAAGCTTTTCAGAAAGCCCAAGATATCGGTGAACCAGAGCCTGATGAATTTTACGTCGTTCTCCTTCGCCGCCTTAAAGATGTCCTGCTTATCCTTCACTTTGGCACCCCCAGCCATTTATTCATGTAGTATAGCAGAAATGGGGGCCTTTTTGAACGCTTTTTCGCTTTTTCGAACTTTAGGCCTCTCATAAAACACCTGACTACGATACTTTTTCGCCCTTTAACCCCACATAGAATTAAATCGACTACAGATAGTAGATGATGGTAGAATAATATCAACGCCAAGGTCGAAAAAAGATGTACGAGGTCATTGTCATCGGGGCCGGGCATGCCGGCTGCGAGGCGGCACTTGCGGCAGCATGGTGCATGTGGAGAGAGCGAGGAGAGATTTATGAGTAAAAAAGCAGACCTGATCCTCTATAACGCCAATGTTTTGACCTTGGACCCAGGAAGGCCAAGGGCGGCGCTGGTTGCGGTCAGGGATGGGAGGATAATCTGGGTTGGTGAGAACGAGGATCGAGAGAAGCTTAAGGGACCGAAGACAAAGGCCATCGACTGTGGGGGCAAGACTTTGGTGCCCGGGTTTAATGATGCCCATTGCCATGTCTTCGCCTTTGCCTCAAGCCTTCTCAGCGTCGATTGCGGACCGCCCTCGGTGAGTTCCATCGCCGATATCCAGTCTCAAATTCGAAAACAGGCTCAAAAGCTTCCCCAGGGCACCTGGATCAGGGCCACAGGTTATAATGAGTTCTATCTTGCCGAGAAGCGCCATCCCAACCGCTGGGACCTCGATCAGGCAGCCCCCGACCACCCAGTAAAGCTGGTGCACCGCTCCAGGCATGCCTGTGTGCTCAATAGCCTGGCCCTTTCCTTAATAGGCATCTCTATGGAGTCGCCGGAGCCACCGGGCGGGATGATCGAAAGGGATTTGGAGTCGGGGGAGCCCAACGGTATCCTATTCGAAATGAACTATTATATCGATGCCTTGGTGCCACCCTTGTCGGAGGAAGAGTTCGAAAAAGGGATCGGGCTTGCCAATGAAGAATACCTCTCACTGGGCATCACCTCCCTTCAGGATGCCACAGTGCATAACAGGCTTGAGGAGTGGCACACCTTCCAAAGATTGAGGGAGAGGGGAGAACTGATGCCCAGGTTATCGGTGATGATGGGCATCGATGCCCTCAGCGAACTCAAGGAAAGCGATCTCTCTCCCCGCTATGGCGATGACGGAATGCACCTGGGGGCAGCAAAAATAGTTCTAGATGAAACAACAGGGTCCCTTTACCCCAGCCAGGAGGAGCTTGAGGAAAAGGTGCTTCAGGCGCACCGCGCTGGTTTTCAGCTTGCCCTTCATGCCATCGAAGAGAGCACTATTGAAGCTGCGGCAAAGGCTCTGGAGCATGCCTTAGATCGAACCCCAAAGAGGGACCATCGTCATCGCATAGAGCACTGCTCAGTATGCCCACCGCCTTTAATAAAAAGGTTAAAAGACGTCCGCGCTATAGTGGTCACCCAGCCCTCTTTTGTTTATTACAGTGGGGAGCGATACCTGGCAACAGTTCCTCAAGGGCAACTGAAGTGGCTTTACCGCATCAGCTCCTTCCTAAAGATGGGCTTGACACCAGCCGCCGGCTCCGACAGCCCCGTGGTGCCCAATAATCCGCTCGTTGGCATCTATGCAGCGGTCACCAGAAAGGCGGAGAACGGTGAGGAGCTTCTTATTGGGGAGCGGATTTCCCCCCTTGAAGCCTTGAGGATGTACACCCAAGCTGCCGCCTATGCCTCCTTCGAGGAGGAGGTGAAGGGCTCCATTGCTGTGGGCAAGCTAGCCGACCTCGCCCTGCTCAGCGCTGATCCCACAGAGGGGCCACTCGAGGAGATAAAGGAGATCAAAGTGGAGAGGACCATCGTTGATGGCAGGGTCGTGTGGGAGGGTGCCATTGACTCCTTTCATGCTGCGGTGTAAAATAGAAAGGAGGAAAAGGAAATGCCTATATACGAATATCTCTGTCCCGGTTGTAACTGCAAATTCGAGTTGCGGCGTTCCTTTAGTCAGGCCGATGAAGCTGCTTTCTGTCCTAGCTGCCATACCGCTGCCAAGAAGCTGTTTTCCACCTTTGCCGCCTTCTCCAAAAGCGCCGAGGGGGGGTCTAGCTCAATAGCAGGCATGGGCAATACCTGTGGCACCTGCCCCGCCACAAGCTGTGCCACCTGCGACATAGCGAGCTAAGAGAGATTAGGCTTGCCTCTGCCTCCTCCTTTTTAGTACGAAAAAGCCTCCAATCCCCCCGATCACCAGGGCTTCCACCGCGATGGCTCCAGCGATGAGAAACGTAGCATCACTGAAGAAACCCTGGGGAAACAATCTGATCAAGTAGTCTGTGGGGCTGAGTATCCAGTAATCGCTGCGGAAAAAAAGACGGTGAAAACCAAGAAAAAGCCCCTCAAAATTGACCAACGCCCCTATGCCGAGGAGGATCAATGAGGCAATGGTTAGGGCACTCCCGCCCGATGCCAGCTTCGCCAGCCGGGGTGAAAAGCGCCTCCTCTGCCAGACGAAGCCCGCAATGGCAAATGCAGCAAGATAGCCGAAGGTGGCCTCTTGAAGATGATAGCTGAGCCTGATTAGACCCTTGACCTCCTTTAGATGGAGCACCTCTCTTTCAGTGAACAGGTCAAGCTCCTCGCCCTCCTCTGTTAGGACCGTGATCTGAATCAGCTCCTCCCTGGAGTTGAAGTAGTGAATCAACCCCTGCGCTACCCCGAGCAGTTCCTCATCGCCGATGCCCGTCGCTTCGCTGACCTCGTATTTATTGAAGCCATATTGGTAGAGCCGCACCTCATTGACAGCCCAACGCAGGTTGCTGGTAAATAGAAAAATCGGGAGGCAGAGGAGGAAGAGACCTGCCGCAAAGGCGCTAAGAATTCTCAAGGGCTTCCTTTTTTCGACCATGGCACCATAGTACCGAAGCAAGCTTTGGCTTGTCAATCCAACAGCTTTACTTGTATAATCAACGAGATAGCAGTTTATGGGAGGGCATAAGTTGAATATCGAGGAGAACCTTAATGGTTTTGCCGCCCTGATAGAGATTATTGCCAAGCTGCGCAGTCCTCAGGGCTGCCCCTGGGACAGGGAGCAGACCCATGCTTCCATTAAGGGTAATCTTTTAGAGGAGGCTTACGAGGTTTTAGAGGCCATCGATGAAGGGGATATGGGAAAGCTCTGTGAGGAGCTTGGCGACCTCATGATGCAGCTCGTGCTTCACACCCAGATGGCCAGTGAGGAGAAGGATTTTGAGATAAGCGATGTTATTCGACAGATCAACACGAAATTAATTCACCGTCACCCCCATGTCTTTGGCGATGCCAAAGTGGTGGATGCTCAACAGGTGATTGCAAACTGGGAGGCATTGAAACAGGAGGAGGGCAAGGGCTCCCTTCTTGCTGGCATACCCAAAGGGATGCCTTCCCTGGCCTATTCTCAAGCGATTCAGCGTCGCGCTTCAAGGGTGGGCTTCGACTGGGAGGATGTGGAGGGCATTATTGAGAAGCTGGCCGAGGAGGTGGCAGAGCTTAGAAAGGCAACCGAGCAACAGCAGAGGGTGCAGGAGTTCGGCGACCTGCTTTTCACCCTGGCCAACATCGCCCGCAGGCTCGACATCGAAC
>SOJQ01000010.1 GCA_004376075.1 Dehalococcoidia bacterium
GCGAGCCTATATCCAATCCACTTTTAATAATACCATCATCACCCTTACCGACCCCTCTGGCAATGCCATTGCCTGGGGGAGTTCGGGGACCGTTGGCTTCAAGGGGTCGCGAAAGGGCACCCCTTATGCAGCACAGATGGCTGCGGAGCAAACAGCGAGGAGGGGGATGGAGCATGGGTTAAGGCAGGTTGAGGTCTATGTAAAAGGACCGGGGAGCGGGCGTGAGGCAGCGATCCGCTCCCTGCAGTCGGCGGGGCTCACCATTATCGGGATCAGGGACGTAACCCCCATCCCCCACAATGGCTGTCGCCCCCGCAAGAGGAGAAGGGTATGAGCAAAACCCTCGTCGGAAACGAGGCTACTCATGAATTCTGAAACCGGTGAGCTGAGAGCGAGGAATTTCGGCGATATCCTGGGCGACACCTTTAGAATCTACGGCCGGAGCTTCCTACGGCTGGTGGCTATCGTGGCCATTGTAGAGGTAGCCCTAGCCATCATAGGGGGTATTGTCGCAATCCTAATGCTACCAACTTTGACAGCGGAGGAATTCGCTGTAGGTCCATTCATTCTAGGGATGATAGTAATTTTAGCGGCCTATATCCTGCTTTACCCCCTGATGGAGGGTGCGGTGATCCATGCCACCTCGGAGCAGCACTTCCGCCCGCTGGGCATCGGTAGGGCATATGGCTTCGCCTGGAAAAGGATAGGAGCGCTCATCGGGGCTGGAGTTCTGGTCTTCCTTGCGGTCTTGGGTATGGCGATAACCATAATTGGCATTCCCTTCGCCATCTACTTCGGGGTCAGGTGGTCTTTTATCTGGCAGGCGGCACTATTGGAGGGCACGGGCGCCAGGGGTGCCCTCTCCCGCAGCTCGGCGCTGGTCAAGGACAATTGGTGGCGGGTGCTGGGCATTGTGCTTGTACTGGGTATCATAGTAGGGGTAATCAGCGGGATTTTGGGACTGATACCGATAGTGGGGTCAGCAATCGGGGCGATCTTGGCAATGCCTATCACTATCGTTGGTGCCACCCTGCTCTACTATGATTTGCGGCTCAAGAAGGAGGGCTATAATCTAAAGGTGATGGCAGGGGAGATAGGCACCTCGCTTGGGGAAAGCGTGGTCTAGTTCGAAAAATTCGAAAAGGGAGTAGGACGAAAAGATGGCTCGATACACGGGACCGGTTTGTCGGCTGTGCCGGAGGCAGGGCGATAAGCTGATGCTTAAGGGGGAGCGGTGCACCACTCGCAAGTGTGCTATGGAGCGGCGCAGCCTGCCCCCCGGTCAGCAACGAGCGCGGCGGCGAAAAGTATCCGACCGCGGCCTCCAGCTAAAGGAGAAGCAGAGGGCGAGACATACCTTCGGTGTCCTGGAGAGGCAGTTCCGCAGGCATTTTGCCGAAGCGGAGAGGCGCCCCGGGATCACCGGGGAAAACCTGCTCCAGATCCTGGAGATGAGGCTTGATAATGTGGTTTATCGCCTTGGCTTCGCTGACTCCAGAAAGCAGGCCCGCCAGATAGTGCGCCATGGTCACATCACCCTTAATGGGCGAAAGACGGACGTCCCCTCCTGCGCCGTTAGGTTGGGGGATGTTATCGCTTGGCAGGAAAAAAGCACCAACACGGAGTACTATAAAATGGTGGCGCAGCAGATTCAAGATAAGATTGTGCCCCAATGGCTGAGCCTGGATCGGGAAAAGCTTTATGGTCGAGTGCTCGCCCTGCCCAGCCGTAGCGACATCGATCCCGGGATCGATGAAAAAGCCGTTGTGGAGTATTATTCCAGATGATTTTTTGGAGGTAGTCCCTTGTCTGAGATTGTTGTGCCTAACATAGAGTGCGAGGAAAGCTCGGAGAAATATGGGCGATTCGTCGCCGGCCCTCTGGAGAAGGGCTCTGGCACTACCCTGGGAAATGCGCTGAGGAGGGTGCTCTTGAGCTCGCTTACCGGTGCTGCGGTAACCTGGGTCAAGATCGAGGGGGTGCTGCACGAGTTCTCCACCATCCCCCATATGAAGGAGGACATCATAGAATTCCTGTTAAATGTCAAGGCACTAAGGCTTCGCCCCCTCACCTCCGGGGAGGGGATGTTGATCTTGGAGGCCAGAGGCGAGGGTCGGGTCTCGGCTGGTGACATCCAGCCCTCCGCCGATTTTGAGGTGGTGAACCCTGAGCTTCACCTGGCTACCCTGGATTCCCCTGATGCCAAGCTGGCGGTGGAGTTCCATGTGGAGCAGGGTAAGGGGTATGTGCCCGCCGGTCGGGGAAATGGGCTTCCCATAGGGGTGATCCCTGTGGATGCCATCTTCACCCCGATCCGAAAGGTTAATTATACTGTGGAGCCCACCCGCATTGGGCAGGAGACCAACTATGAGCGACTGATCCTCGAGGTATGGACCGATGGCACCATATCGCCTATTGAAGCGGTGAGCCAGAGCGCGGAAACCTTGATAGAGAAGTTCCACCTTTTCTATGAACTTGCCAGATTTCCTCTCGGGGTGGGCGAAAAGGAGCCTCGCCTCCTTATCCCGCTGGAGCAATATAATATGCCTATTGAGCAGCTTAGCCTCTCGGTGCGCACCTTTAACTGCCTGAAGAGGGCGGGGATCACCAAGGTTGGGGAGCTGCTTGAGAGGAGCGAGGCGGAGCTGCTTACCATAAGAAACTTCGGGCAGAAGGCCCTTAAGGAGGTGGGGGAGCAGCTCAAGGTTTTGGGCTTCCTCCCCGAGGAAAAGGAGGAGGAGGTCCCTCAGCAGGGGGTTGGCATAGACTGGGAGGAGCTTTAGGATGAGGCATCGAGTTGCCGGTCGAAAATTGGGCAGGCCCACAGGTCACCGGGTTAGTATGTATCGGAACCTGGTAACCGACCTCTTGAGATATGAGAAGCTTGTGACCACTGAGGCTAAAGCAAAAGGGGTTCGAGGTATGGCAGAGAGGATCATTACCCTGGGCAAGGATGGCGACCTGCCTGCCCGTCGTCAGGCGTTAGCCTTTGTAACCGATAAAAAGGTGGTGAAGAAGCTGTTTGATGAGCTTGCCCCTAGGTATGCCGATCGCCCTGGTGGTTACACCCGCATAATAAAGCTCGAGCCCCGCCTAGGGGATGGAGCACGGATGGCTCGGCTGGAGCTGGTGGAGTAGGGCCTTTATGGATGCTAAGAAAATTGCCTTTATCGTTGAATATGAGGGCACCCGATACCACGGATTTCAAACCCAGGCCGCTTTGCCCACCGTTCAGGGCGAGATCGAGCGTGCCCTGGGGAGGCTTACCGGGGAGAGGATTCGTATCGCTTGTGCCAGCCGTACCGATCAAGGGGTTCACGCTAGAGGGCAGGTGGTAGGGTTTTATACCACATCGCCCCTGCCCCTGGAGACCTTCATCAGGGCGCTTAATCACTACCTGCCCCAGGATATCGCCGTCAGCAAAGCCTTCAGGGTGGCTCAGGACTTCGATGTGAGGCGAGATGCCCTAAGCCGGGAGTACTGTTATTACCTGCTAAATAGCTCCACTCCCTCCCCGCTCCTGCGGAGGAGCGCCTACTTTGTGCCAAAGCCGCTGGATATCGAAGCGATGAACGAGGCATGCCGAGACCTTTTGGGTAAACATGATTTCGCCCCCTTTGCCAGCTCCCTCGATGGGAGAAGGAACACGGTGCGCACCGTCTTTAGAGCGGAGGTGGCAAGGGAGGGTGATCTGGTGACCTTCTCCATGGTGGCCAACTCCTTCCTCCCTCATCAGGTGCGCAATACCATAGGTGCTTTGGTGAAGGTGGGACTGGGCAAGAGCGATATGGGAACCTTCCACCAGATTGCCCGTTCAAAAAGCCCTGGCTTGGCGGGGCCAGCTTTACCCCCTCACGGGCTTTTTCTGATCAAGGTCAATTACCCCGATGGAGCCTTTGGATGAAAACTTACAGCACCAAATCCTCCGACCTTAAGCCCACCTGGCATGTTATCGACGCCTCGGGGAGGACCCTTGGCCGGCTGGCCTCTGAGGCGGCTGTCCTTCTCATGGGCAAACACAAGCCTATATATACGCCTCATCTCAACACCGGTGACTTCGTCATTGTGTTAAACGCAGCAAAGGTTAGGGTCACAGGTAAAAAGGCGGAGCAGAAGGTCTACCATCGTCATTCCGGATATCCCGGTGGTCTGAAAAGCATCACCTTCGATAAGATGATGGAGACCCACCCCACCAGGGCGATAGAATATGCGGTGAAGGGGATGCTGCCCCACAATCGGCTGGGGCGAGAGATGTATAGAAGGCTTAAGGTCTATCCGGGAGATACCCACCCCCACGAAGCCCAGGTGAGGGGAAAAAATCTAAAGGAGGGGGCGGTTGAACGATAGGGCCTACTTCTATGGCACGGGGAGAAGGAAGACCACGGTGGCTCGGGTGAGGCTTTATCCTGGGCAGGGTCCCGTAGTGGTCAATGGCAAGCCCTTTGATGAGCTGTTTCTTGGAGAGGGGCTTCGAAGGGAGATTCTAAAGCCGCTAATGGTGACCGATACCTTGGATCGGTTTAATGTCAGCATCAAGGTAGCTGGTGGTGGCGATTCAGGGCGGGCTGGGGCAATCCGCCATGGCATCGCTCGCGCCCTGGTTCAGGCCGATGAGAGCCTGAAGCCAGTGCTGCGCCGCCACGGGCTGCTCACCCGTGACCCTCGAATGAAGGAGCGTAAGAAATACGGTCTGGTTCGCGCCCGCAAAGCAAAGCAATATACTAAAAGATAAAAGCCGCAGGCTTACCTGGGCAGTCCCAGCCCCCTTATTGCAATGATGCTCCGCTGGATCTCCGAGGTGCCGGCAGCGATGAGCATGCCAACGGAGCTCAAATAGGCATTCTCCATCCTTCCTTTTAGCGGCGCCCATTTGGAACCCATCTCTAGCTGCCCATAGAGTCCCATAATCTGTGTCCCCACATGGGCAACACGCTGCATCGCTTCGGAGGCGAATACCTTTATCATAGATGCCTCATAGTTAGGAATGATCCCTTTAGCTTGCATCCAAACGATGCGATAGGACATCATGCGGGCAATCTCGACCTCGATAGCAAGCTCCGCCAGCTTCTGTCGAATTGCGGGGTCTCTTGCCAGGGGTTCCCCATTACGCTTTGTCTCCTTGACAAATCCTACCAGATCCTCCAGCGTTCTCTTGACGGCGCCGGCCATCATAACCCCAGCGGTCCTCTCAAAGTCTAAGGAAATCATTATATGATACCAGCCGCGGTTCTCCTCCCCCACCAGGTTTGATTTGGGAACCCGCACATCGTCAAAGAAGATCTCGCCAAAGTGGTGGTGACCGGCCATGTTTACCAGGGGGCGAACGGTGATCCCTGGGGTCTTCATATCGACGAGGAAAAGGCTGATTCCCTTGTGCTTTGGCTCCTCAGGACCGGTCCTTGCCATTAACCAGCACCAATCGGCAATATGGGCGGCGCTGGTCCATACCTTCTGCCCGTTGATAATATACTCATCTCCATGAGCTACGGCGCGACACATCACCGCAGCCATATCAGAGCCAGCATTGGGCTCACTATAAGCGGTGCACCCCCACTTCTCCCCGGCGGCTATCTTTTGTAGGTGCTCCCTCCTCTGCGCCTCCG
>SOJQ01000070.1 GCA_004376075.1 Dehalococcoidia bacterium
ACTAAAAACTATCCCATACCCTGGGCTATGATAACGGTGCCCCTCCGTCAAAGCCTACCCAGCAAAATGCTTTCAGTTTGCAGCTCCCAAGTCCATTCAGCTTCTGCGCCAGCATCGGCTCACACCTAACCCGACTCTCTGTGCCTCGCTGGAAGCCTACTAGTCTTGTTCCCAGCCTTTTTGCTCTATTGTGCCCCTAGTATAGTAACCTGATCTCCTTTTGTCAATACCCGCAAAATAAACCTCACCTTGGTCTAGCTTAATCTTCACTCCTCCCCATCTTTGTGCTAGAATTGCCCTGCGTTTGGAGGCTCTCATGATAAAGGCTGTCCTTTTTGACCTCTATTATACCCTGATCGATTACGATCCTCCCCGTGAGGAGATGCAGGCTGAGCTCTGCCGCCAGTTTGGCATCGAGGTGACACCGGAGGCCATCCGTCGCGCCCTCCCTGCTGCCGATCGCTTCTTCTACGAGGAGAACGCCCGCCTCCCCTCAAGGAAGCGCTCGCCAGCGGAAAGGAATGAGCTTTACGCTGAATACGAAGCCAGAGTATTGAAGGGAGCGGGGGTAGAGGTCTCTAAGGAGATTGCGCTTCAAATTATGGCCAAGTTTGGCATGAAGTTGCGCCAGTCTGAGATTAGGCTTGTCCTTTACGATGATGTGGTGCCTACCTTAGCTCAGCTTAAAGGCCGTGGCTTAACCTTAGGGCTGGTTACCAACGTTGACCATGATATTTCTCCCACCTGCCGCGAACTCGGTCTTTCCTCTTACCTCGATTTTCTGGTTACATCTCTGGATGTGGGTGTGGGAAAGCCGGACCCGGCGATCTTTAAGGTCGCCGTTGAGCGCGCTGGGGTAAAGGCCTCTGAGGCGATGCACGTCGGCGACCAGTATTACATCGATGTTTTGGGGGCAAGGAGCGCTGGCATCAAGCCACTTCTCCTTGACCGCAACGACTTTTATCAGGAATTCACCGATTGCATCAGGATCAGGAGCCTAGCTGAGGTGGTGGGGTATGTTTGAGACGCCACTTGGGAGGGGCTGGACAATAGGTCTAGCGGTGCTATAATAGCGTAAATTGTTGGGGACAATTGCAGAACTCATAGCAGAGGAAGTGAAGCTGAGGAGGTAGGATGGCAGACAAATCCGTTGGTTCAAATCTTCTAAGTGAATCCTTTAATCCCCTACGGATAGCTGCAGAGCTACCAGCAGTTGAAGAGTATCTTAACCAACTGAACAGAAACCAGGTGCGTCAAATAGTTATAAGCTACCACCAGACGTACGACCATCTCCACGAAGTTTTGCAGAATGCCGTGGATGCCTGTGAGTGTGCTTTCAGGAGATATGCTAATACAGCCAATGCACAGGCCCAAGCTCCATATGAGCCTCATATTGAAGTACGGGTAGATGTCGATGGGAACAAACTGATCGTTGCCGACAACGGAATAGGTATGACTTTAGACGAAGTGCAGCGATTCCTATTTACTCCATATGCCACTGCAAAGCCGCATTTAGCGGTGAGACAACGAGGTGAAAAAGGAGTCGGGAACACTTTTCTCTCATACGGCTCGGAGGGGTACCACTTTTCTACGCGCCATATGGATGAGCATCGCTTCATTGCAGGCCGACTGACTGAAGGAATAAGATGGACCCTCGGCAGTGACCAGGATATGTCAATGCCTCTTGTGGAACCAGATGAACCACACTCGCTATTGGCAAGCGTTACTCACGGTACTGTAGTTCAGATTACTTTTTCCGAACAAACAAACATAAAACGCCTTGCGGATCACGGTACGTCCCGAGAACACTGGGAAGCGATTTTGCGTCTCCACACAGGTGTAGGCTACATCGATTTCAGAGAAACTGATGATTTCCTTAATGCTCTTAAGATATCCCTTTACGTTACCCACCAAGGTGTCTCTCAGTCTAAGATAGTACAAAAAGGATACCTTTATCCCCATAAAGTTACTGGTGTAACTTCGGTGCGGCTGGGCGACCTCACTCGGGGGGATCGTGGCCGGCTTCCACCCCGACACACTATGAAGCATTGCCTCTACGACTTCTTCGATAGCGAGGCAGTGAAACAAAAAGCACTTTCCACATTGGAAAGCTACGGCCGTTTCGGGCCTGCACGCGGTGAGTTACGGATGGATATAGGGCGGTTCAGACCGCGTGCCTATATAAGCTTTGTCTGGTCTAGCGAATTTTGGAGCAATGTCAACCAACATCTCTTCGGGCGCGAGACGCGCGAACTTGATCATGGAATTGTTTTCGCTACTAAGACTCAGCGGGTGGCGGAACCAAAGTACATAGATTTCAGCTTTCGAACTGGCGATTACAACAGATTCTTAGTTCTCCTAGACATGGACGACTTAGAAGCCGATATCGGCCGAAAGAGCTTAGAAAGGCGCGCTGTAAATCTTGGCAATCTTATAGCTGACGCATTTCATAATGCTTTTGTGGAGAACCAAGATGCTCTAATGCCTGCCCCTAGAGTGAGAAGAGAAGAAGAGGAAGTCAAACTTGAGGATTTGCAGAATTGGGCTATACAAAAAGGTTCGGAACTCAATTTGCCAAGCCCCCCAGTTGCTCTACTCAAGACTCCACGTGAGGAACAAGATGTTGTAGCCTTGTTCTTCAATTTACTCGGATCAAGGCATATCAAGGGATACAAGTTCTACGCAACGCTTATATCACAACAGTATGACGGAGTAGGTTATTTTGAGGTAGAAAAAGCTGCCGACGTGCTTTACGACGCGCAGAGTAATCCTCTAGGAATACCTGAGGAACGCTTCGGCAGAGAATCTATTAGGCGATCGACTACTCGAAACTTCATTGAGTTCAAGATGTCGACCGACGATCTTATACGTGATATTCAAAAGGGTGACAAGCAATTGAGAGACATCAAATGGCTAGTGTGCTGGACCAAGGGCAACCGTCACACCACAGAGGGGATTACAATTGATGAAATTCTTGATGAGCACCAACGAGGCCACCGCGAATTCTATGGGGTGACTGACATAATGCGAGATGCCTCAGGAGCTACCGTCCACGTGATAAGGTTGGAAAAGGTCGTCCAGATACTACAGCGCCGTGAGTAGCGCTGATGGCACAGGAATTTAGCTATGGCTAGGTTTTGAGTCAGTCCTTTGCCATCGCGTCCAGTGTTCGAAAAAGCGTCTCCTGCCATCTGGGGCCCAGGCGCTTTATGTTTAGCCTAACCTGATTTGTCCCTGCCTTCACCCCATCGCCTAAGGCGCGCTCAAGCAGCGCTTTATCGATCTTCTTGCCTTCAGCCATCTTGAGCACCACCTGACCGTCCTCTGTGGTTACCGACTCCACCCCAGCATCCAGGGCAAGGATTTTGACCCTCACTGCGTAAAGGAGGTTCCTCACCTTTTGGGGCATGGGCCCAAACCTGTCGCCCAGCTCCTCCGCCATCTCATCCACTTGTTTTGTGGAGCTAAGCTTTGCCAGCCGCTGATAAAGGGTGAGCCTGGTGTCGAGGTCAGATATATATTCCTCCGGGATGCGGGCGGAAAGGGGCAGGTCAATGGTAGGCGGCTGGGGCGCTAAAGCCCTTTCTTTGGCTAAGCCCCCCGCCCTCAACTCCTCTACCGCTTCCGCAAGGAGGCGGCAATATAGATCGAAGCCCACGGCGCCGATATGCCCGCTCTGCTCCGCCCCCAGAAGGTTGCCCGCGCCCCGAATCTCCAGGTCTCTCATCGCAATGCGGAAGCCAGCGCCCAGCTCGGAGGCCTCAAAGATGGTCTCAAGGCGCCTCTGCGCTTGAGGGGTGAGGCGCTTGCCCTTGCCGTAGAGGAAATAGGCATAGGCTCGGTTGGTGCCCCTCCCTACCCTTCCTCTCAGTTGATATAGCTGAGCCAGCCCCAGCCTGTCGGCCTCATTAACGATGATGGTATTCACATTGGGTATATCCAGCCCCGACTCGATGATGGTGGTCGAGACCAGAATATCGATCCTCCCCTGGGTGAAATCGAGCATGATGGACTCAAGCTGCTCCTCGGGCATCTGTCCGTGACCGATGGCGATCTCCGCCTCGGGGACAAGCTCCATAAGCTTAGCGGCGATTTTGTAGATGCTCTCCACCCGATTATGAACGAAGAAAACCTGCCCCCCTCTGTCGAGCTCCCTGAGGATGGCCTCCCGAATCAGCCGCTCATCATATTCAGCGCCATAGGTCTTTATGGGCAGGCGCTCCTCAGGGGGAGTTTCCATGGTGCTCATATCGCGCACCCCGGCAAGAGACATATGGAGGGTGCGGGGAATGGGCGTTGCGGTGAGGGTGAGCACATCGACCTCTTTTCTCATCTGCTTAAGGTGTTCCTTGTGGGTCACGCCGAAGCGCTGCTCCTCGTCGATAACCACCAGACCCAGGTTCTTAAAGCTGACATCCTTTTGCAGCAGGCGGTGGGTGCCTATGCAGATATCGATGGTGCCCTTCTTCAACCCCTCAATGATCTCCTGCTGCTCCTTCTCCGAGCGAAATCGGCTTAGCACCTCTACCTTTAGGGGAAAGGCGCTGAGGCGCTCATTAAAGGTTTGGAAGTGCTGCTGGGCGAGCACCGTTGTCGGCACCAGAACCGCCACCTGAGCGCCGTCCATCACCGCCTTGAAGGCTGCCCTCAGGGCGACCTCCGTTTTGCCATAGCCCACGTCGCCGCAGACCAGTCGGTCCATAGATTTTGCCTCCTCCATGTCCTCCTTGATCTTGAGAACCGCCTCAATCTGGTCAGGGGTCTCAACATAGGGGAAGGAAGCTTCAAGGTCCTCCTGCCATGTGGTGTCTGCGGAGAAAGCGAAGCCAGGGATGACCTCCCTTGCCGCATAAAGGGCGAGGAGCTCCTTGGCCAGGTCTCCCGCTGCCTCCCTAACCCTTTGCTTCGCCCGAGCCCACTCTTGGGTTCCCAATCGGCTGAGGGCTGGCCGCTGCCCGCTGGGGCCGATATAGCGACCCACCCGGTCAACCTGATCGCTGGGCATATAGAGCCTGTCGCCAGCGGCATATTCTAGAACCAGGTACTCCCGCTCCGCCTCGCCTATGGCCATCATTGTCGTTCCAGCGAACCTGGCGATGCCATGCTCGATGTGCACCACATAGTCGCCGACCGATAGCTCGGAGAGGAATCCCGCCTGGCGCAGCGGACGCCTCTTCACCCGTCGCCTTTTCTTGGTGAAGCCGAAAAGCTCGGCATCGGTAAAAAGGGTCGCCGAGTCCATGACCCACCCCTGAGCCAGCGACCCCTGGACCAGGGCGATGGAGCCCGGGGGAGGTGGCTTTTCAATCTCAGAAAGCGGCGGGGCGATGATGTCCTGCTCCTCGAGAAGCTCGGAGAGCCTCCTTGCCCGATGGGAAACGATGATAATGCGCCGCCTCTTTGCGACCAGTTCCTTGGCGTCTTTAAGGA
>SOJQ01000036.1 GCA_004376075.1 Dehalococcoidia bacterium
AAACCAAAAACTCCTCGGGGGTTGCCCCCCTAGCCTCCAGCTCCAGAAGCTTTGAGGTAAACTCTCCCTTCAGCACCCTAGCCGGACCGAGCTTCCTCCCCGTGATAACCGTTCCCGTGTCGGTAGCCTTCACTATCCCTTCCTTGAAGTTTGGGTGGGCAACACACTCATGGGTGGCCACAAATCGGGTGCCCATCTGAACCCCCTCCGCCCCCAAGGCAAGGGCAGCGGCAAATCCCCGGGCATCGGCGATGCCCCCTGCGGCCACCACAGGGATATCCACAGCGTCCACCACCTGGGGAACGAGGACCATAGTGGGCAGCTCGTCAAAGCCATTATGACCGCCAGCCTCATATCCCTCGGCGATAACGGCATCCACACCGCTCCTCTCAGCGCCCTTGGCATGGCTTACCGAGGACACCACATGAAGAACCTTGCCCCCTCTCTCCTTCAGGAAGGGGGTATAAAGGGCGGGATCACCCGCCGAGGTGGTCACCACCTTGATCCCCTCTTCAATTATTACATCGATCAACTCCTTCATCTCTGGAATCCGTACAGCTAGGTTCACCCCAAAGGGCTTATCGGTGAGGCTTTTCGCCTTTCTTATCTGGCCTTTTAGATGCTCCACCACGTTGCCCTCAAGCTTCATCCCCGCATTGGGGCTTACAAGGCCCAGCGCCCCTGCGTTGGAGACGGCGGCGGCGAGCTCAGCATTGGCAATCCACGTCATCCCCCCCTGGATTATAGGATACTGTATGCCCAACAGATCGCAGATCCTCGTCCTTTTCATATTATTCCTTCTTTAAGCCCACTGGCTCTGGCATTCTAAGCACAAAGGAAGAGCGATGTCAAGGCAAAGGGGGCCAATGTTGACGAAGCAGGGCCTATTGAAGTAGAATTCTATTGGGGCTAAGCCCTTCGAATAAGGGGGAGTAATGAAAAAGGATCTCATGGAAATCCTCGCTTGCCCGCTTTGCAAGGGTTCTCTCGAGCTTAGCATTGAGGAGGAGGATAAGAAGGAAATCGTCAGGGGTTCTCTCTACTGTAGTAGATGCTCAATAAGCTATCCCGTCGAGGATACCATCCCCAATCTACTACCACCGGAGCTTCGCACCTAAAACACAGGAGGCATAAAGCCATGCAAAGGTCTCGAATAGTTGGTGGCCTGATCTGCTTGGGCACGATCTTGGTGGGTATTGCCTTCCTCTGGGGGATCGCCCTCCAGAACTACTGGGCCATCGCTATCCCAGTAATCATCGGCTTCTTAGGGGTGTTGGCGCTGGGGTTTTGGATCGGATGGACGATGGCGGTAACCGAGATCGAGGCCCCAAAGCCTGAGCTCACCGAGGAAAGCACCCCTAATCCCAAAGACTAGCCACTTTCCCAAGGCAAATAGGTGACACAGGCCTCCGGGGATTCGCATACCTGGACGCTTGAGATGGATATCCCCGCCAGCCTCTGCTGGAGCCTCTCATAGATTGTGGTGGCAATGTTCTCTGAGGAGGGGTTGATCCTATCGAAGGGAGGCGTTTCGTTGAGGCAGACATGGTCGAATTGCTCCAATATCCGCCTGAGGTGCCTCTTGAGTTCCACAAAGTCATAGGCAAGCCCGATTTGGTCAACCCCAGGAGCCCTTATGGTGACCATCACCTCAAAGCGATGCCCATGGAGCCTCTCGCACTTACCCCGGTAACCCCTCAAATAGTGCGCGGCGTCGAAGTGTTCTCGAACCGATACCTCGAACACGGTGTTCTCCTTCTTCACCTTTGTGAATTGTAACAATAGCCTACTCGGACTTTTCTTCCACTTCAGCAAGCCGTTTCGATAGGTTCTCCAGTAGGTCTTCCAAGGCGGTGGCATCGACATACTTGTAAAGCCATTCAACAAAGCGCAACTCTTCCTGTTCTTCCTCTCTTTCCCATCTACGCTCTATCCTTGGCAATAGTTGAAACCAAATCCAGTAGAATACAACTAGCATTAGAAAATAGAGAAACAGTTCTGGCAATGTTCCTGTAATGAGCCAAGCTATTCCAAAAAATAACAAAGTTAGCACTGTAATAAATATGCGCATGCGACTTGCAGTCACCGCCTCGCGGCGTTGCCGCTGCCTAATACGGGTAGCTTGTTCTTCATCCATCCTCTTAAAGAATTGCATGTATCGTTAACCTCCTACGCTGACTAAAAAGCAGATTTTCAGGCGCGTTAGATTCCCATGAAAAATAGCCTTGCACAGATACCTCACATATCTTTGGCATTCAACTGGCCTATCTTTTTCACCCCCTGTCGCCCCTTAATGCTGGTCAGCAGATCCTCGATGCTCCGACCGCTTACCGGGTGGATGAGGTCGGGGGCGATCTCGGCGAGGGGGATAAGCACAAAGGCGCGCTCCTCCAATCGAGGATGGGGGATGACCAGATGATCTGTCTTTATGACCAGGTTGCCATAGAAAAGGATGTCCAGGTCGATGAGGCGAGGGGCATCGGGGAAGCCGGGCACCCTTCCCAAGGCAACCTCCACCCCCTTGAGCAGGGAAAGCAACTGGAAGGGACCTATATCGGTCTTGACGCTGCAGACGGCATTGAGAAAGAGGGGCTGCTCCTTGAGGCCCACAGGCTCGCTCTCATAAAGGGAGGAAAGGCGCTCCATGGAGAGCCTCTCACCGAGGAGCTGAAGCGCCTTTTCCAAGTTTGCCTTGCGATCCCCTAAATTGGACCCCAGGGCGAGAAACACAGTCACCGGCCCAGGTGGTAGATGATGCCTCACCTCCATGCTAGAGTCCCCTTACAATGGCGTCGGTCATCCTTGAGACACGCACCATCTGGAGAACGTCATGCACCCGCACCATGTCGGCGCCGTTGGCGATGCCCAGGGCTACGGTAGCTGCTGTGCCTTCCAAACGCTGCTCCGCGGGCAGGTCCAACACCAGCCCGATCATCGATTTACGCGATGTTCCCAAGAGAATAGGTCTGCCCAACGCCTTGAGCTCGCCCAGGCGGCGGATGATCTCCAGATTCCCCTCCAGTGACTTGCCAAAGCCGATGCCGGGGTCGATGATGATATTCTCCCAGGCCACACCGCTATCCAGCGCCAGCTTCATGCCTCTCCTCAAGGAATTTATGACTTCGGGTATGATCTCCTGATAAGTGGTCTCCCGCTGATTTGCCACGATAATAAGGGGAACCCCTTCCTCAGCAGCGACCTGGGCAAGCTTAGGGTCGCGCCTCAAGCCCCAGACGTCGTTAATCATCTTCGCCCCGGCCTCAAGGCCGCGACGCGCCACCTCCGACTTATAGGTGTCAATGCTTATCGGTACGCTAACCTCCCCCACTAGCTTCTCAATCACCGGGATCACCCTCCCCATCTCCTCATCCGCCGATATTGATGCTGAATCAGGGCGGGTGGACTCACCGCCCACATCGAGGATGTCGGCACCTTCGGCAACGAGGCGTTTTGCCTGAGCCACCGCAGCCTCAACATCGCCCCCTAGCCCATCTCCAGAGAAAGAATCAGGGGTGAGATTCAAGACCCCCATAATGAAGGTCCGCTCCCCCCACCTGAACTCCCTATCGCCACACCTAGTGACGCCAAGACCAGTGCTCATCACCTCAGATTCTAACATAAGCTTATGGCTTTGAGAATACTTGACAACTATTAGCCAGAAACACCATACTAGCCTGAGCATCCCACAAGGGGAGGAAAAATGGAGCCGCTAAGAACATTGCTCTTTGTCCCCGGCAATCGGCAAAACATGATCGAAAAGGCGCAGGCCCTTCCCGCCGACGTGCTCGTTCTCGACCTGGAGGACTCGGTACCCGCAGCAGAGAAGGCCAACGCCAGAGCCCTGGTGAGGGATTCCATTGCCGGTCTGGCTCTTAAGGGGCAGAGGGTCTTTGTGCGCATCAATTCTCTAGCCAGCGGCTACGCCCAGCAGGATCTTGAGGCGGTGATTAGCGATGGCATCGATGGCATCAGCCAACCCAAGCCCAGCTCGGGGGACGAGATAAGGAGGGTGGAGGCCATTATCGAGAGGTTGGAGAGGGATAGGGGGATGAGGCAGGGTCATGTTAAGCTGATCCCCTGGGTGGAGACCGCCAAGGGACTGCTCAATGCCTTCGAGATCGCCTCAGCCTCACCTCGGGTTGTGGGCATTGCCTTCGGCGCTGAGGATTTCACCCTGGATACGGGGATGGAGCGCACCAAGGAGGGATCGGAGCTCCATCACCCTAGGGTCATGGTGGTCATCGCCGCCAGGGCTGCCGATGTTATCGCCATAGACACCCCCTATAACGACTTCAGGGATGAGGAGGGGCTGATCAGGGAGGCAAGGCTTGCACGAAGTCTTGGCTTTGAGGGTAAGTTCTTGATTCATCCCAGCCAGATAGACCCGGTGAATCAAATTTTCCGCCCCTCCGCGGAGGAGGTTGCCCATGCCAGGAGGGTGGTCGAGGCCTTTGAAGCTGCCGAGGTCCAGGGTTTTGCCTCAACCTCCCTGGAGGGCAAGATGATCGATATACCCCAAGCAAATAGGGCAAGAAAGCTGCTGGGGATCGCAGAGTCCATTGCCCAGAGTGAGCAAGGATGATATAATGAATATGCACCTTTTGTCACAAACAATAAACGGTTAATCTGGAGGGGAAAATGGCAATTGAAGACAGGATAGAGAACCTGGCTAAACTCAGAGCGGAGTCAAAGCTAGGGGGTGGCGATAAGCGCATCGAGGCGCAGCATGAGAAAGGGAAGCTTACCGCCCGAGAGCGCATCGCCCTCCTCATTGATGAGGGAACCTTCGAGGAGCTTGATGCCTTCGTCACCCATCGCGCTACAGAGTTTGGCCTTGCCGATAGGAAATTTTTAGGAGATGCCGCGGTCACAGGATATGGCAAGATCGATGGCAGGCTTGTTTACCTCTTCGCTCAGGACTTCACCGTCCTTGGTGGATCACTATCGGAGGTGGTGGCCCACAAGATTTGCAAGGCCATGGACCTGGCGGTGAGGAACGGGACTCCCTTTATTGGGCTCCTCGATTCCGGTGGGGCCAGGATCCAGGAGGGGGTGGACAGCCTCGCCGGATACGGCGACATCTTCCTTCGTAATACCCTCTCATCAGGGGTCATCCCCCAGATCTCGGTTATCATGGGCCCTGCCGCTGGCGGAGCGGTGTACTCCCCGGCCATCACCGATTTCGTCTTCATGGTAAAAGGCACGGGACAGATGTATATCACAGGCCCCGATGTGATCAAGGCGGTGACAGGCGAGGAGGTGACCTTTGAACAGCTCGGTGGGGCGATGGTTCATGCCAGCCAGAGCGGGAATTGCCACTTTGTCGCCCCAAACGACGAGGCGTGCCTCGATATGGTGCGCC
>SOJQ01000103.1 GCA_004376075.1 Dehalococcoidia bacterium
GCTAAACGCTCGAATTAAACAATTAGAAGGAGGAGGCAATCGATAACAATGAGGAGAAGCAGGAAGAGGTGAAGGCAGAGGTCAAGGCGGAGGTGAAGGAGGAGGTTACTAAGCGAAGCGCCCCCAAGCGCACCGCTTCCAGGGAGGGGGGGACGATAGCAAAGGGGGAGCTCATCACTGCTATCAAGAACATGACCGTGCTTGAGCTCAGCGAGCTGGTGAAGGCGCTGGAGGCTGAGTTTGGCGTTAGTGCTGCGATGGCGGTAGCTGCGGCGCCGGCCCCTGCGGAGCTTGTCGCCCCTGCGGTGGAGGAGAAGACGGAGTTCACCGTGATCCTAAAGGAGATCGGGCCCAATAAGATCAATGTGATCAAGGCGGTGCGTGAGGTAACCGCCCTCGGGCTTAAAGAATCCAAGGATCTGGTGGAGAGTGCTCCCACGGCGGTAAAGGAAGCAATTCCCAAAGAGGAGGCAGCGACACTAAAGGAGAAACTGGAGACAGCAGGTGCTACCGTAGAGGTGAAGTAGCTTTAGGTACTTGGCATGGTGGAGCTCCTCAGCACCAATCAGAGCGACGCCGTCAAGGGAGCTCTTGGACGATACGAGATATTGATTCAGGGGGGGAACAGACAAATGACTGTAAAGATTATCATGGAACGTATGGTGGAGGCAGATAAACAAGGCGATTTGCTGGAGCTATTGAGGCAGCTTAGAGCTAGAGCAGTTGTTCAGCCAGGCTACGTATCGGGAGAGACTCTAACCTCCATTGACAGGGCGGGGATGCATCTTGTCATCAGCACGTGGCACAGTCTGCATGACTGGAGGGCTTGGGAAAACGACCCTGAGCGCTTGGAAATCCTGGCCAAGGTCGAGGCCCTTTTGATCGCTCCGTCTAAAACAAGCATTTACGCAGAATCATGGGCTTCGCTGCCCGAGGGTATCTGAAGTAGGTTCAAAGGTTTAGCCATGGTGGAATATCACCCCAGAATTAAGGAGTTGCCCATCTGCGAACGCCCCAGGGAGCGGCTCAGGGAGAGCGGTCCAGCTTCACTCTCAAACACTGAGCTCCTGGCGATCATTCTGCGCACCGGAACCGCCTCGGAAAATGTGCTCGGTCTTGGCGCCAGGGTGCTGGTAAGATTTGGCGGACTTGCCGGGCTTGCCCGGGCTAGCTTTGGCGAGCTTTGCGCGGAGCGGGGCCTGGGCCAGGCCAAGACAGCTCAGCTCAAGGCCGCCCTGGAGCTGGGCAGGCGGCTGGTCTCCACCCAGCCCGTGGAAAGGGCGGTGGTGCGCTCACCCCAGGATGTGGCCAACCTTCTTATGGCTGATATGGGCCTTCTTGACCAGGAGCACCTCAGGATAGTGCTCCTCAACACCAAGAACCAGGTGATATCGGTTCCTGAGGTCTACAGGGGGAGCGTGAGCACCTCGCTGATCCGTGTTAGCGAGGTCTTCCGAGAGGCGGTGAGGGAGAACTGCCCGGCGATAATCGTGGTCCATAATCACCCCTCGGGCGACCCCACACCCAGTCAAGAGGATGTCCAGGTCACCGAGCAAATCGTTCAGGCGGGGAGGCTCCTCGACATCGAGGTTCTGGACCACCTGATCATCGGGCAGCAGCGATATGTCAGTCTCAAAGAGCGGGGGCTGGGATTTAAGTGAAGGTGTTGCACTGGCCTATGGGAGGTGCTAAAGTGGGTTATTCAGGGAGGCGGAGATGAAAATCAATGTAATGACCGACGTTCTGGAGGCGAATGACCGCATCGCTGCGGCGAATCGGGAGATTTTCGATAAGCATGGGAACCTGGTTCTTAACCTGATGAGCTCACCCGGGGCTGGCAAGACGACCCTGCTGGAGAGGACGGCCGAGGCGCTTAGGGGGAAGCTCCGCCTCGGGGTTATCGCTGGGGATATTGAAACCACCCGCGATTCGGAAAGGCTCCAGAAATATCAGCTTCCCGTTGTTCAACTGACCACGGGGACTGCCTGTCACCTCGATGCCAATATGATTGCCTCCGCGCTGCCACACCTGGATTTGAGCGGTATTGACATCCTTCTCATCGAGAATGTGGGGAACCTGGTCTGCCCCGCCGAGTTCAAGGTGGGGGAAGACTACAAGGTTATGATTCTCAGCGTTACCGAGGGGGATGAGAAGCCCCTCAAGTACCCGCTAATGTTTCGAGAATCGTCCCTTCTTCTTATCAACAAGATCGACCTGCTCCCCTATACCAATTTCAGCCTGGAGGAAGCGAAAAGGAATGCTCGAAAGGTCAATCCTGACCTGGAGACTATGGAGGTCTGTTGTACCACAGGCGAGGGCATCGGCGCCTGGGTCTCTTGGTTAGTGGAGCGCTACCAGGCGAGGTTTGGGAAGCTGCGACGTGCATGAGATGGCCATCGCCCAAGGCATAATCGATATCGCAGTTGCCGCTGCTCAGAGGGAGGGTGCGCAGAGGATTACCAGGATCAATGTTGTAGCGGGGGAGCTGAGAGGGGTCGTTCACCTACAGTTGACCTTCTGTTTTGGTGTGCTGGCTGAGGAGACCATTGCCAGCGGGGCCTATCTTAACCTGGAGATAACCCCGATAAAGGGGAGATGCAGAGAATGCGGCCAGACCTTTATCGTGGAGGATTATCAGTATGTGTGCCCTGGATGCCAGAGCCGAGATATCCAAATGGTGGGTGGAACGGAGCTTCGCATCAGGGACATCGAGGTTGACTGAAAGGAGGAAAGGATGCTCGAGCCGGTCTATGAGAAGTTGTTGGAGGCGTTGAGGATGAGGGGAGGAGCTCTTCCCGCTATCAAGTGCCCTGAGCTTCATGCCCTTCTGGGGGAGCTGTTCACCCTCGAGGAGGCGGAACTCGCCTGCCAGATGCCCATGAACCCCGTACCAGCGGCAGACCTTGCCGCCGAGATGGGCCACGACCTCGGGGAGGTGGAGCCACTGCTCGAAGGGATGGCCAACAAGGGGCTAGTGGTCTCCAGGGAGCGGGGCGGGGTAAATCACTATTCCCTCCTCCAGATGGTGCCGGGGATCTTTGAATATCAGTTCATGAAGGGAGAGGTGAATGACCGTGCCAAAAGGCTTGCCCGCCTCTTCGAGGACTACTTCACGGTGATGACCCAGGCCGCCCAGAAGGGCAGGGCTGTCATAAACTTCCCCTTCGCTAGGGTGATCGCCGTGGAGGTGGAGATACCCGCTGGCGTGGAGATCCAACCCTATGACAGGGTCTCCCCCTATATAGAGAATTCCGAGTATATAGCGGTCTCCACCTGCTATTGCCGCCACCATGGGGAGCTCCTGGGACGGCCCTGCGATAAGCCCAAGGAGGTATGCATGTCCTTCGGCCCGGGGGCAAAGTTCAATGCCGAGAGGGGATTCGCCCGGCTGATCTCCAAGGAGGAGGCGCGCCAGATCCTAGACCTCTCCGAGAGGGAGGGGTTGGTTCATTGCTCCAGCAATACCGGCAAGTATGTCGACTTCATCTGTAACTGCTGCATCTGTCATTGCGCCATCCTCCAGAGCATAAAGAACGCCGCTATGCCCAGCATGGGAGCCACCTCCGGCTTCATCATGGTGGCGGACCAGGAAAGCTGCACGGGGTGCGGCGACTGCGTGGAGCGTTGTCAGATGGAGGCGCTAACCCTGGAGGGGGACGTGGTGATGCGAGATGCCAGCCGCTGCATCGGATGCGGGCTCTGCGTCTCCGCTTGCCCCACTGGGGCCCTCAGGATGGAGCCCAGGCCAGACTGGCCTCTTCCCCCATGGGATCACCAGAGCCTCAACGCCGCCCTCATGGCTTCCCTGAAGATGGATTCGCCCTCGAGTTAGTGCCCCCCGCTGGGGGCATTCATGGCACTGAGGAGGTAACGCCCAAAGGGGTCGGGGCCTCACCTCAAAGCTAAGGCAATCCAAGCACTATAGAGGAAAGCGTTAAGAGATGAGTGACCTCGTGTAGCTGCCCTGTTTGAACTCCTCTACAGATGTGTAATCCCCGGGGAAGTAGGCCGTGCTCCTGGTATAGCGAGTTGGGCTATATTCCTCCAGCTTGAGGGCAGCCCTCTTGGCATCGATGTGGGCAAGGGCCTTCTCCACAATCTTGCGCCAGTCCGGCTCAAACTCCAGCTTTCCCCCCACCTTTTCCTCCCAGCCCTGGCTGATCATCCTGGTGATCTCCTCGCTGCCCGCAACCGGGGAGCCGATGCCGAAGATGGTATAAACCCCAGAGGCCACGAAGTAGGTGCCGATGGACAGGGCCTTCTCCGACATCCATTCTGGGGCGATGCCCACCGCAGGAAGGTCGCTGATATCATCGCCAAGTCCCCCCTCGGTGACCATCTGGGTGAGGATGGTGAGTATTCGAGAATTGTCCACGCAGGAGCCCACATGAAGCACTGGAGGGACGCCTATGGTCTGGCAGATCTCCCTGAGCCCGGGGCCGGCATAATCCATGACCTCTGGGGTGAGCAGGCCCTGCTTGGCGCAGGCGATGGCGTTGCACCCCGTGGTCAGCACCAGTACATCGTTGCGAATCAGTTCCTTAACAATTTCTATATGAGCATCGTCTTGGGGCACCCTGGGGTTATTGCAGCCAACGACGCCAGCGCCACCACGAATTCTCCCCTGAATCACCGCATCGTTCAAGGGGCGGAAGGACTCCCGATAGACCCCTCCCTGCATATAGGCGATATATTCATGGGAGAAGCCAGCCACCAGGTGGTCCACCACATCTGGGATATGAACCTTTTCTTTCTTCCGATTGGGGAAATTATCGATAGCAGCTTTGATAATCTGTTTCGCGATCTCTAAAGCGCGATGCTCATCGAACTCAATGTGGGTGGCACCTGTGATCATCGCCTTTGGTGAGGTGGTGATGATCTTGGTGTGGAAGTGCTCAGATGCTGCTTGAATTCCCTGCATCACGCATTGGATGTCCACCACCATGGCATCTATCGCCCCGGTGACGATGGCTAGCTCTTGAGAGAGGAAATTGCCTATCACCGGGATCCCCTGGCGCATCAGGATCTCGTTTGCAGTGCAGCAGATGCCCACCAGGTTTATCCCCTTCGCCCCCTTCGACTTGGCGTACTCATTGAGCTCTGGGTCGCCAGCAGCGACCACGATCATCTCGGAAAGGGTGGGCTCGTGACCATGCACCACCACATTCACCGAGTCCTCCCTCAAAATGCCGAAGTTGGACCTCGCCGCCACCGGAACCGGGGTGCCGAAGAGAATGTCGCTGATATCGGTTGAGAGCATGGAGCCACCCCAGCCATCCCCCAAGGCAGTTCGCAGAGAGTGGATGAGGATGTGTTCCGGGTCCTGGTCCGTTCCGGCATGGGTGCGATGTAATGTCTCCACGATCTCCCTGTCGATGCCCCGTGGGGTAATACCCAGTTTTCGCCATAGCTCCTGGCGCTTTGGCGGAGCCCGCCTCACATAGAGGAGCTCCCCCTCCTGGCGACCAAACTCTGCGAGCGCCTTTTTGCCCACCTCAATAGCGATCTCCTCCTTAGTGCGCCCCTCGGTTTCCACATCCAAATGTTTAGCCACGCCTCTAAGTTTCTTCTCATCCTTTATCCTGTAGTCTGGCGCCTCACCAATGGCAGCGGCGATCAGGGTGTGAGCCATGTCGCGACCGTGGTCGGAGTGGGCCGCAGCCCCGGCAGCGATAGACCGAGCTAGGTTCCTTGCCTGGATGGTCTCAAGGGTCGCCCCGCAGATTCCCACCGTGGTCTTGCCAGTGAGGCGGCAGGGGCCCATAAAGCAGTGCTTGCAGCAATTGCCATCATGACCTATAGGGCAGGGCCTGGTGGTCTCCGCTCGGTCAAAGGCGGTGGAGATGCCCTCAGCCTCTGCCTTCTCCAGTATCTCTATTACCGCTGGGTCGATGGTTCTCTTCTCTGCCATTTCCCCTTTCCTCTTTAAGATTCGTGGCAATTTTCACGATTATTATAGCACTTTACCGTTACCCAAGTCAAACCCCTTTCGCCCTGCTATTTGTTTCCTTGAAGGAGGTCTCTCACAATGATATAATCTCTTCACCACAGATCGGGGGGTAACATCGATAGCGAGCGCCTATACCAGATACTATCGAGGGTGAAGTCAGGGGAGGTGAGTGTTGAAGATGCCCTTGCCCAGCTTGCCAACCTGCCCTATGAGGAGCTGGGCTTTGCCAAGATCGATCATCATCGCGCCCTGAGAACGGGTTTCCCAGAGGTCGTCTTTGGCCCAGGGAAAACGGCGGAGCAGATTGCTGCTATCACCGAGGGGCTGGCCTCCGCCTCCGACCGAGTGCTGGTGACCAAGGTTGCACCGGAGTGCTTTGATGCGGTCAGAGAGCGCCTTCCCGATGCCGAGTACCATCCTATTGCCCGTGCCATCACCATAAATCGGCTGAGAGGGGCACCCTCGCGCCCCGGGATCATGGTGATTTGCGGGGGCACCTCGGACATCCCAATTGCTGAGGAGGCAGCGATCACTGCGGAACTGATGGGGAACGCCGTTGAGCGTTCCTACGATGTTGGCGTAGCTGGCGTTCACCGGTTGCTGGACCACTTGCCTAGGCTTCGCCAGGCTAGGGTGGTGGTGGCGGTGGCTGGAATGGAAGGGGCTCTCCCCAGCGTGGTCAGCGGGCTGATATCGGTGCCTGTGATCGCCGTTCCCACCAGTGTGGGCTATGGGGCGAGCTTTGGGGGTTTGGCTCCTCTTCTCGCTATGCTTAATAGCTGCGCCGCTGGGGTATCGGTGGTTAATATCGATAACGGCTTTGGGGCAGGCTACCTCGCTGCCCTAATCAATCGCTAGCCTCTTCGAGAGCTAATTGTTCCGTGATACCCAGAGGGGTCTCAGCTTCTTGAGGGAGGGTATAGCGTGCCGGGATCAACTTCCCGATAATCACATTCTCCTTCAGGCCGCAAAGTTTATCCGTCTTTCCTGCTACTGCTGCCTCGGTAAGCACCCTGGTGGTCTCCTGGAAGGAGGCTGCCGAAAGGAAGCTATCGGTGTTCAGTGAGGCCTTGGTGATCCCCAGGAGCACGGGCTGGGCTGTTGCCGGCTCCCCTCCCTGCGCCAGAACTTTGGCATTGATGTCCTCGTAGAGGAAGCGATCCACCAGCTCCCCGGGCAATAGCTCGGTATCGCCGGGGGAATCCACCCGGACCCTGCGCAGCATCTGGCGGATGATGGTCTCGATATGTTTGTCGTTTATATTTACCCCCTGGGAGCGATAAACCCTCTGGATCTCGTCCACCAGATATTGCTGCACCGCATCCTTGCCCATAATGCGCAACATATCCTGGGGGTTGATCAGGCCCTCAGTAAGCTTATCCCCCGCCTTTACCGAAGCGCCTTGCTCTACAATGATGTGGGATGTGGCGGGGACAGGGTATTCCCGCTCCTCCTTCTCCTCATACCAGAGGGAGATCTGACCCTGTTCCCTGGTCACCTTTCCTGCCACCCTGGCGATGAGGGGAACGGCCTCTAAGGCAACTTGGCCTTCCTCAGCCGCGGGGGACTCCGGCTCAGCCAGCACCGCCCCTACATCTATCCACTCGTCATCCCCGACCTTGGACTCCCATCCTGGCAGAAGAGGATACTCATCGCGGTAAAATTCGGAGCTTGATACCTTAATCCTTCGCTCCTCCTCGTTATCGATGATCTCCACCTGACCGTCGATCTCAGAGATAATCGCCTGAGCCTTTGGTGAGCGAGCCTCGAAAAGCTCCTCAACGCGAGGTAAACCACTGGTGATGTCCACTCCGGCAACCCCTCCAGTATGGAAGGTGCGCATGGTTAGCTGAGTTCCAGGCTCCCCGATGCTCTGGGCTGCAATAATGCCCACCGCTTCACCAGTATCCACCAATCTTCCTCGAGCTAGGCTACTCCCGTAGCAGCGCTGGCAAACACCATGCCTTGAGTGACAGCTTAACGGCGACCTGACATAGACCCTGGCAATCCCCGCAGAGGCGATCTCCTTTGCCTTCTCCTCGCCGATCTCCTCATTTCGCTCCACGATGGTTTCCCCGGTCGCCGGGTGGGCTATTCTTATTGCTGCCAGTCGCCCTACCAGGCGCTCAGGAAAGGGTGCCAGTATGCTCTTCTCCGGCGCCTCTGAAATCCAAACTCCAGCACTGGTGCCACAGTCCTCCTCAAGGATGATCACGTCCTGGGAGATATCGATAAGCCGCCTGGTGAGATAGCCGCTGTCCGCGGTCCTCAGTGCTGTATCCGCCAGCCCTTTGCGGGCGCCATGGGTTGAGATGAAGTACTCGAGGACGGTCAACCCCTCGCGAAAGCTGGACCTGATGGGGAGATCGATGATCCTACCCGATGGGTCGGTCATCAACCCTCTCATCCCAGCCATCTGCCTGATCTGGGCGATATTCCCCTTTGCCCCGGAGGTTGCCATCATATAGATGGAGCCGTAGCGAAATAGGGATTCGGCGATGGCATCGGAGATCTTCTCCGTGGTCTCCGACCAAATCTCTATGACGCTGGCGTAGCGCTCCTCCTCGGTGATCAGTCCCCGCTGGAATTGCTTTTCAACCTCGGCGACCCTTTCCTCCGCCTCCTCCAGAAGTCTCCCCTTGCACTCGGGGGTTTCTATGTCGTTCATGGCGATGGTGCTCCCCGACTTGGTGGCATATTGAAACCCCAGGCTTTTGATATCGTTGGCAACCAGAGCAGCCCCCTCATTGCCCAAGAGCTTGTAGCAGTCGGCGATCAACTGCTTCAGGGACTGCTTATCCATCACCTCATTAAGGAAGCCCAGCTCCTCGGGGAGCACCTCATTGAAGATGATCCTCCCCACGCTGGTCCTCCTTCGCTCCCCATCCTCTTCATCCCTTACCTCGATCTCGGCCGCAAGGTCGACAATCCCCAGGTCGTAGGCCAGCTTTGCCTCCTCAGCGCCGCCAAAGACCATCCCCTCCCCTTTAGCCCCGGGCTTGATGACGGTGAGGTAGTAGCAGCCTAAGACCATATCCAGGGTGGGCGCCACCACCGGTTCCCCTGAGCTGGGGAGGAGCATATTATGGGTTGAGAGCATCACCTCTCTGGCCTCCTTAACCGCAGCCTGGGAAAGGGGCACATGGACCGCCATCTGATCGCCATCGAAGTCGGCATTGAAGGCGGCACAAACCAGGGGGTGAATCTGAATGGCGCTGCTATCGATGAGCACGGGCTCAAAGGCCTGAATGCCAAGGCGATGGAGGGTCGGTGCCCGGTTGAGAAGAACAGGCCTCTCCTTGACCACCTCCTCCAACGCATCCCAAACCTCGGCCCTCTCCCTCTCCACAATCCTTTTTGCGCTCTTGATGTTATGGGCGTAGCCTCTGAGGATGAGGCGATGCATGACAAAGGGTTTGAAGAGCTCCAGGGCCATCCTCTTGGGCAAACCACATTGGTGCAGCTTCAGTTCAGGACCGACCACGATCACCGAGCGCCCGCTATAATCCACCCTTTTGCCCAAGAGGTTCTGGCGGAATCGCCCTTGCTTCCCCCTAAGCATATCCGATAGCGACTTCAACTTGTGATTGCCTTTGCTGGTGATGGGACGACCCCTCCTGCCATTGTCGATGAGGGAGTCCACAGCCTCCTGGAGCATCCTCTTCTCATTGCGGATGATGATCTCAGGGGCACCAAGCTCCAGAAGCCGCTTCAGCCTATTGTTGCGATTGATCACACGACGATATAGGTCATTGAGGTCTGAGGTAGCGAATCTGCCACCATCAAGCTGAACCATGGGGCGAAGGTCTGGGGGCAACACGGGAAGAACAGTTAGGATCATCCATCCCGGCTTATTCCCGCTCCTTCTCAGCGCCTCAACAACGCGCAGCCTTTTGGTTGCCTTCTTCCTTCGCTGCCCGGTGCTGGAATGGATCTCCCTGTAAAGGGCGTCGCGAAGCTCCTCCAAATCGAGATCGGTGAGGATCTCAAGGATGGCCTCAGCCCCCATGCCCGCCTTGAAAACCCCTTCATACCTATCTTTGAGTTCACGATACCTGCCCTCGGGGAGAAGCATTAAGGGGTTAAGCTCCTCAAGCTCATCGATCCTGGCGTTAAGCTCTTCCATCGATTGCTGCTCCTCTTCAGCAATCCTGCGATGGAGTTGGCTTACCTCCATTATTGCCTCGCTTCGCCTTTGCTTGATCTCAGCGTCGGCTAGCTCTTCCTTCTCCCCAGCGACCCTGGCAAAACTGCCTTCGATCTCAGCGATCCTTTGCCGTGCTGCCTGGCGAAGAAGCTCGACGTGGGAAGGGGTGACTATGATTCCTTGGGGCACAATGGTGAGGTCGCCGAGACTGATCCCCTCCTTTGCCTCCTTGCCCGTCTCCTCCTTTAGCTTCCCCTCCAGGGCAACGGCCAAGCTCATCATCTGGTCGATGGCACTGTTGCGCTCCTCTTCACGGCGCCTCCTCTCCGCCTCCCTATCAGCCTCTATATGGGCGATCTCCTCCTCAAAGAGGGCTTTGCTCTCCCCCAGTCTCTCACTCGCCAGCTTTTCTCGGCGATCGGTCTCCCGGGGAGTATCCTCGCGCATCTGCTCTATCGCCCTGCGGCGCGCTTGCTCGTCCACCCGGGTGACTATGTACTGGGCAAAGTAAAGCACCCTCTCCAGATTTCGTGGGGAGATATCGAGAAGGAGGCCAATCCGGCTGGGCGTCCCCTTTACAAACCAGATGTGGCTCACCGGCGCGGCAAGCTTGACGTGCCCCATCCTCTCGCGGCGCACCTTTGAGCGTGCCACCTCCACTCCACATTTATCGCAGACGATGCCCCGGTAACGCACCTTTTTATACTTGCCACAGTAGCACTCGAAATCCTTCGTTGGCCCGAAGATCCTCTCGCAGAAAAGCCCGTCTTTCTCCGGCTTGAGGGTGCGATAGTTGATGGTCTCTGGCTTAGTTACCTCGCCATAGGACCAGCTCTTAATCTGTTCCGGCGAGGCTAAAGAGATCCGCACCGAGCTAAAATCGTTAACCTCGAGCACCTCTACCTCTCCTCAAATCTTGGCATCCTTAGTCTGGGAAACTCTATCCCTGAATCCTCAACGAGGATCACCCTCTCCTCCTCTTCATTGAGCACCTCGACAGCAAGCCCCAGGCTCTGAAGTTCCTTGACCAGCACCTTGAAGGACTCTGGCACCCCTGCCTGCAGGATATCATCTCCCTTAACGATGGACTCATAGGTTTTCGCCCGACCAACCACATCGTCAGATTTAACGGTGAGGAGTTCCTGAAGCACGTGAGCGGCACCGTAGGCCTCCAGGGCCCAGACCTCCATCTCACCGAAGCGTTGCCCGCCGAACTGGGCCTTACCTCCCAGGGGCTGCTGGGTGATCAGGGAGTAGGGGCCTGTAGACCGAGCATGGATCTTATCCTCAACGAGATGACTCAGCTTCATCATGTAGATGTAACCAACGGTCACCGGCTGGTCGAAGGGCTCTCCGGTGCGTCCATCGTAGAGGATGGTCTTCCCTGAGGCGGGCAGGGGGAGCACCTTCTCCCGGGAGGCCCGCTGTGCCTCCGCCATCACCTCCTCGTCGCTGAGCCCTTCGAAGGAAACCCCGGTATCCTCAAGCCAGAGCCGGAGGCAGGCCTTCTTCGCCTCCCCTTTACACTCATCGCCAAAGATCCGCTCCCCATCATAGCCTCGCTCGCCAAGCCATGCCTTTGCCCTCTCCAGGTCAAAGGAATTTCCTATCTCGGGGTCGAGGTCGATGGCCCCAGAGCGCTGGGCAATCCAAGCCTGGGAGAGGGCATCCTCGATGACATCGTTATCCGCTCCATCGAAAACCGGTGAAAGAACCTTAAACCCCAGCGTATGTGCCGCCCACCCGAGGTGGGTCTCCAGGACCTGCCCCAGGTTCATCCTCGAGGGGACACCGATGGGATTGAGGATAAGTTCCACCGGCCTGCCATCGGGCAAGAAGGGCATATCCTCAACGGGCAAGATGCGGGAGATCACCCCTTTGTTCCCGTGCCGCCCCGCCATCTTATCCCCCTCAGATACCTTCCTTCTCTGCGCCACCCAAACCCGCACCAGTTGATTAACCCCTGGGGGGAGCTCGGCGTGACTCTCCCGCGAGAAGACCTTGACATCGAAAACCTTTCCCCACTCCCCGTGGGGCACCCTCAGCGAGGAGTCCTTTACCTCCCTGGCTTTCTCGCCGAAGATGGCGCGGAGTAGCTTCTCCTCCGCGGTGAGCTCTGTTTCCCCCTTAGGGGTGATCTTCCCCACCAGGATGTCCCCAGGCTTTACCTCAGCGCCTATCCGGATAACACCGTTCTCATCGAGGTTTCTGAGGCTCTCCTCGCCGACATTGGGTATATCCCTGGTGATCTCCTCCGGCCCTAATTTTGTGTCCCTGGCCTCGATCTCATGCTTCTCGATATGAATAGAGGCGAATTTCTCATCCCTAACCAGGCTCTCGCTGATCACCAGCGCATCCTCGAAGTTATAGCCCTCCCAGCTCATGAAGGCACAAAGGACGTTCTGTCCTAAAGCTAGCTCCCCTTGATCTGTGGAGGAGCTGTCCGCCAATATCTGGCCATACCTCACCTGGTCGCCTTTTTTCACCAGGGGTCGCTGGTTTATGCAGGTCCCTTGGTTTGAGCGGCCAAACTTTGTCAAGTCGCATTTTTGCTCCTCCCCATCCCTGCCCCGAACCACGATCTGCCTTGCTGTGACCCAGATCACCTCGCCATCAAATTCGGAAAGGATCACCTGTCCACTATCATGGGCTGCCTGCCTCTCCATGCCGGTGCCGATGAGGGGGGCCTCTGGGCAAACCAGAGGCACAGCCTGACGCTGCATGTTCGAGCCCATGAGGGCACGGTTGGCATCGTTATGCTCCAGGAAGGGGATCAGGGCGGTGGAAACGCTTACTATCTGCTTCGGCGAAACATCCATGAAGTCCACCCTCCACGGCAGCTCTTCATAGAACTTGCTCCCCTGCCTCACCTCTATCTTTTCCCCGATAAACTGATTCCTCTGGTCAAGGGGCTCGTTAGCCTGGGCGATGGCATATTGCTCCTCTTTATCTGCAGACAGACGGACGATCTCATTGGAGACAAAGGGCACCACCTTTATCTTCCTCTCCGGGAGTTCACCCAGCCGCTGCGCCATCTTTGGACTCACCAGGGTTCTTGGTTCGACAACGGTATGCCCTCCATCATCGAAGACCGCCTCCGCCACCGTCCTCCCCACCAGCTCCTGGGGGGTGTTTTTAACCTCCTTGATAACCCTTCGATAGGGGGTCTCGATGAGACCGTATTCGTTGATCACGCTATAGGTGGCCAGGGAGCCGATAAGGCCGATGTTGGGCCCTTCAGGGGTCT
Source organism: Dehalococcoidia bacterium (assembly GCA_004376075.1). Classification (GTDB taxonomy): domain Bacteria; phylum Chloroflexota; class Dehalococcoidia; order E44-bin15; family E44-bin15; genus E44-bin26. The sequence continues at coordinate 13,345 of SOJQ01000103.1, forward strand.
CAATAGGGCAGAGCCTGCCATAGTGGGAGTGATGGACATCGCGCACCTCAAAGCCAGCCCGCTCCCGAGAGAGGCCACCGGGTCCCAAGGCGGAGACGCGCCGCTTATGGGTTAGCTCCGCCAGGGGGTTGGTTTGATCCATAAACTGAGATAGTTGGGAGGCACCAAAGAATTCCCTCATCGCCGCCACCACAGGGCGAATGTTGATCAGAGGGCTCGGGGTCACCGATTCGGGGTCGATGATGCTCATCCGCTCCTTGATCACCCTCTCCATGCGCAGTAGCCCGATGCGGAACTGATTGTGGATCAGCTCCCCCACGGTGCGCACCCGTCGATTTCCCAGGTGGTCGATGTCATCGGGGGAATCGGCCCCATTGTTCACCATGATAATGTGCCTCACGATCTCGACGAGGTCTTCCTTGGTGAGCACCCTCTGGGTCGGGGGCAGGTCCAGCCCTAGCCTTTTGTTCAGCTTGTAGCGACCAACCTTGCCCAGGTTATAACGGCGGGAATTAAAAAGGAGGTTATTGATCAAGCTTCGGGCGTTCTCCATAGTGGGTGGGTCGCCCGGTCTGAGCCGACGATAAAACTCGATCAAAGCCTCCTTCTCGCTCCTAACCAATGGGTCGCGTTCCGTGGTCGCCTGAATGAAGCGGTGCTCGGGGGAGGTATCTACCTCCTTAAAGATCTCGATAAGCTCCTCATCCCTGCCATAGCCGATGGCGCGCAGCATGGTGGTTATGGGGATCTTCCGTTTACCATCGACCTTTACCGAGATCACATCCTTGCCGCTGGTCTCGAACTCAAGCCATGCCCCCCGCTCCGGGATCAGCTTGGCAAAGCACAGCTGGCGCCCGATGGCAACATCTTCCTCCAGGGTAAAGTAAACCCCGGGCGAGCGAATCAATTGGCTCACCACCACCCTTTCCGCCCCGTTAACCACAAAGGTTCCCCTCAGCGTCATCAAAGGGAAATCACCCATGAAGATGTCCTGCTCCTTGATCTCCCCTGTCTCCTTAACCACCAGCCTAACCTTGACATAAAGAGGGGCAGAATAGGTCATATCGCGCTCGCGGCACTCCTGCTCCGAGTACTTGGCGGCATCTCGCATATAGCGCCAAAAAGAAGCATCATCTTCAAAAAGGGGCATCTCAGTCTTGTTCTTGTCTCCAAACCAGTAGCTCAGGAAATGTAACTCGAACCGAGAGCCGGTGAAGTCCTGGATTGGGGAGATCTCATCGAAAAGCGACCTCAGCCCGCCCTTCTCCTCAGGCTTCTCCTTGTCAGGCTGCTTATCACAAAAGCGGCGGAAGGAGTTGAGCTGAATCTGGATAAGATGGGGGACCTCCAGGACAGGGGGGATTTTGGCATAAGACTTCCTCGGAATAAGGGGAGTCACTTTTTGTTCAATCGGCAATGCAGAAATCTTACTAACTTCTCCTGAAAAAAGCACAACATTCCCCTGCATAAGATAAATCGGGACGAAAGCTAACGGTGTTGCGGAATTAAGAGAGAGATCGAGGTTTTCATTTGGTCAAATAAATAGAATATCACAAAATCTCGAATTTGTCAATACTTTTGGGGGTTCTTTGCATAATTCGTTGTAATTCTTGACAACACCCCCTTTCTTACTTATAATCGGGGCGAAAACGCGGGTGTAACTCAGCGGTAGAGTGCTTGCTTCCCAAGCAATGTGCCCTAGGTCAAATCTGGTGGACTCCGATTCAGATACGAAATTACCATGACGAAGCAAGCACTCCTTTGTTTTGGGGTTTGGATCGCTTTTAACGGTTCCATCTTGGGCTGTTCTCATCTTTGACCCTCCTCATAGCTTCCATTTGTTGTCTTGTCGGCGGCTCAGTGCCGAGATAACGGATAACCCGCTGCCTAACTTTGTTTCCCTCACGCTTACTCTCTACAAGGTAATAGTAGCTTCTATTGCCTTGTCGCTTAACTCTTACAAATGCCATCAGCGAACTCCGTCATCTATTGTAGTGCCTAGGCAAGGAAATGTCAAGCCGATGCTCTCGACCATTACATAGGTGACACCTGCGCCTCCTTTCTGGGGATACATTGTAACAGGAACTGCTGGGGGGTGAGATGGCCCAAGGCATTTTCACTGGGAATCTACACCCCTTTATCCCTAGGTGTCCTCCCACCATTTTCAAGCAGTGCTGCCACCTGCCTGGCTAGATATTTAGTATCCCTCCCAGAAGGCCATGCCGGTCTTGTGGGCATAGCCTGCCCTCGCTTGTTGGGTCCCTCTATCTAGTTCTCTATCTATGTACTATCTGTGTTCTATCTAAGCTGGAAGAATTGTGTAGTAATAGTATATGTAATTTAGCTAGAGCTTAGTTATAGCTATAGTTAACGTATGTGTACCACTCCATCTCTCTCCCCTGGCTCAACATCACTCTATCTGAATCACTGTATCTGCGTCACGATGCCTATATTACGATTACGTAGCATTTGCAATGTGACACCCATAGTCTTTTCCCTATAGTGCTCTATCTGAATGCTAGAAAACTCTATCTACGTAGCGTGAGGACCGAAGTTTCTTCAAGGCGGACCAATACCTATCCGATTACCAGAGTGTATCTGGTTTCCTCTAATCTATAGCTCCTGGTAGACCTGGCTGGGGCGCCTCGGCCAGTGCGCTGGTGTAAGCCCCTCGGGGAGCCCTCTGTATTTCCCATATTTGGCGCCTCGACTCGATTGGCAGACGCCTAGTCCAATCGATGAGGGAGCCTCATACCTTTCTCAGTTCGCCAACGCGCTCCTCTGCCTCTTGTAGGGAGAGCCCCTGGCGTACCTCAAGGTTCTTCAAGACATAGTGGTCGTTTTCCTCGAGGCCGTAGCTGGCGCTCATACTCGTAGGATTACCTGCCCATTGCAGAAAAGAGTCCAACATGATTTCGTCGGAAGCGTACCCGTCCAGCACAGCATTCACCTGGCCTTGTAACTCTTGGTTTGCCATGAGCTAACCTCCTGCCAGTGAATCTTGGTAACCGAAAACGCAGATGACCAACAACATGATGAGTTGTGTCCTCTGTCGCACCAATCCTCATATTCCGGGTATCGCCAGTAGAACGAGTTGGGGGCATCATCTCCGCTGGTTGCCCCTTGGTATTGGCAACTCGTCATGGCGCACTTCAAACACGTAGCTCTATTACACTATAAGGGTGCTTCCCTGATACACCTCTCCCCGCATGCTGTCGACGGTGACGATCTGACCATCTACGAGTATTTCCGTGGCCTTGTTATCCCCATTTATCCTGCCACCGCTTTCAAGGACTCTTGCCACCCCCATAGCGCCTCTTATGCATGGTATGCCAACCTCCCAGCTCAGTGTAAACGAACGGCGTCGCAGGTAGTCCCCAGATTCCACAATGAGGCCACTGGCAAGCATCGCCGCTTGAAACCAGGGCCAGTCCAGCGTCACCACCTCAGCGACCAGCACATCGCCTTCCTTCACTTTGGACAGTTCATCAACAGACCTGACTATGGTTACCGGCCCTGATGCGCTGCCCCGGCGGTTGCCATATCCCTTGAGGAGATGTTGAACATAGGTTTCCTCGAAGGTGAACTCGGGCTGCTTCTCCTTAAGCTGACCAGCCACCACCCTGCGGGCGATTTCCAGGAGCTCTATGTCGGAAAGTTTTTCCTTCGCGCGGTGTAGCTCGTCCTCTCCCACCAGCGAAGTCAGGTTAGCCCAAGCCACCTCGAGGGATGTCTTGGCTTGTGCGCTCTGTAATATGGCTAAGAGTAATATGTTTACCTATGACGAATTCAAAAAGGTGGGTAAGGTAATAGAAGAAATATGGCAGAAAAGAAAGATGTCAGGGCTGAAGTTCAAGTAGCTCAAGACTAATCAGAATCAAATTGACCCACTACCCAGATTTCTCGCAATTTTGACTTTCCTGGCATTGCACACTCTAGCGAATCGTTCACCCATTGACTCGGCTGATCTCTTGCTTCTCGACCATCGCCTCTTGACAAACCATCTGCATTGTGATAGCCTCTTGGCAACTAGTCGCATACGATTCGCACGGAATAGCATCCCCATAGAATGCCCCCTTGGTAGCCAGCCCCTGGCTCTGGTGGAAGATGTGATTGAGGGAGAATTGCACTCCGCAAGACAATCTGTCTTACGTCAGCGGAATAGGTGAACGCAGACTTCGTCTATATAGCTGTTGGGCGACATTTTGCCTGGCGGCTTGAAAGGAGGTGATCCAAGAGGAAAAGGAATTTCATTTGTCCATGAGACCCGGTCAAACACATTGGAAGGAGGTATTCAAAATGGCTGAAGAAAAGGGAAAAGTTGGTGTTGAATTAGGAATGGGGTGGCTTCCAGAGTATCCCGATTTTCGGGACTACTGGGTCGATAAAGAAAAGGTTACCTCCAAAAGAGCCACAAGGGCTGGGCAAGAAGAATCTGTGAAAGACATGCTCGTGAAAGTGGGGGTTGCAGAACCTGCGAGGGTGAGTATACCGACTTCCACGGACTTAAGAGGATGGTGTCCTCCTATTGAGCATCAAGGTGCTCTCGGTTCGTGCACGGCAAATGCTGGTGTCGGACTCGTGGAATACTATGAGCGGAGAGCTTTTGGCAGGCATATTGATGCCTCCCGCCTCTTCCTGTACAAAGCAACCCGCAACCTTCTTCACTGGACAGGAGATAGAGGAGCATTTCTTCGCACAACAATGGGTGCTATGGTGCTCTTTGGGGTTCCTCCGGAGGAATACTGGCCCTATGTCATAGCAGACTTCGAGAAGGAGCCTCCTTCCTTCTGCTACGCCTTTGCCCAAAATTACCAAGCCATACAATACTTTCGACTCGACCCTCCAGCTACACCCAAGGAGTTGCTTCTAACACGGATCAAGGCTTTCTTAACCGCTGGCTTACCATCGATGTTTGGGTTTACTGTCTTCAGCTCCATTGGGCAAGCCCACGACGATGGAAAAATTCCCTACCCATGCCGTGGGGAAAGAATCCTCGGTGGTCATGCCGTTGTAGCAGTAGGATTTAACGACGAGATGAAGATTAGGAACACGACTTGTGGAGTAGAGAAAGCTGGAGCGTTGCTTATACGAAATTCTTGGGGCACCGGGTGGGGCGATAACGGCTACGGTTGGCTGCCATATGAGTATGTCCTCGGGGGGCTGGCAATCGATTGGTGGACGCTGCTGAGAAATGAGTGGGTTGATACAGGACAGTTCAGAATCTAAGCCGGGAATGTTGGAGGGGGTAAGGACAGACTTGCCCCCTCCATAGAAATCTGTCGCCGAGCAAAACGCTGCACCCCTTCGGGGCTCGCCTTACGGTCGCCTAACACGGGGTTGCCGAATTCACCGAAGGCGATTTAGACAGAGCTTAGCGAAGTCGGCAACCCCGAACATGGTAGGCGAAATTTTGCTTGATGCCTCACAAGGAGGTGCAGGTCATTGTTCAACCTGATCTTGCCTGGACCTCCTCGCTGGAGATTCATTCCAAGGGCGAGAGATATGATCTCTACCCAAGTCGACGCAACCGATAAGAGTGGCCGTCATTTGACACTATTGATCAGTTCTAGATGGATAGCAAACCTTGCTGGATAGATACCAAGTCGTTGGTAGCAGAATCAGGAGAGCCCCTGAGCTGGCTGGCATGTCACAGATTGACTTGGGTAAGCTGCTGGGCTATACCCGCGTTGCCGTTTCCAAAATGGAGCGGGGCATCACCAGGCTGGACATAAGCGACCTGGAACGGATAGCTGCAGCCT
>SOJQ01000025.1 GCA_004376075.1 Dehalococcoidia bacterium
CAAGGACCGAAACATCCTCTTTGGGGTCAGGGGCAGCGCCGCCGCCAGCCTCGTCCTCTACTGCCTGGGGATCACCAATATCGACCCGCTGGAAAATAAGCTGGTCTTCGAGCGCTTCCTCAATGTGGAGCGCAGGGAGATGCCGGACATTGACCTTGACTTTCAGGATGACCGACGCGATGAGGTGATCTCCTATGCCGCCCAGAGGTATGGGCACGACAGGGTGGCCCAGATCATCACCTTCGGCACCCTGGGGGCAAGGGCAGCGCTCCGGGATGTGGGCAGGGCTCTGGGAATGCCCTACGGGGATGTCGATCGGGTGGCGAGATTGGTTCCTTTAGGGATAAATATGACCCTGGAGAGGGCTGTTGAGGAGAACAGCGAGCTAAGGAGCCTCTACTTTGAGGATGAGGGGGCGCGCCAGCTGGTGGACAGTGCCAAGAGGGTGGAGGGCATCGCGCGCCATGCCTCAACCCACGCCGCCGGGGTGGTCATCTCCAGGGAGCCCCTCACCCAGTATGTGCCCCTTCAGAGGCCAACCAAGGGCGATGAAGGGGTGATCGCGATGACCCAGTTCCCCATGGAGGCTATCGCCCAAATAGGTCTGCTTAAGATGGACTTTCTGGGGCTGGTCAACCTGAGCATATTGGGGAAAGCAAAGGAGGTCATCGCCCAGACTAGAGGAATAGAGATCGACCTGAACCAGATCCCCCTCGACGACGCTAAGACCTTTGAGCTCCTCTCCTCAGGGGAGACTACCGGGGTTTTCCAGCTTGAGGGGGCAGGGATGCGCCGCTTTGTCAAGGAGCTCAAACCCTCCTCTTTTAGCGATATTGCCGCCATGGTCGCCCTCTACCGGCCCGGTCCCATGCAGTACATCCCTACTTTTATCAAGGCCAAGCATGGCCTTGAACCGATCCAGTTCCCCCATCCAGACCTTTCCCAGATCTTAGAGGAAACCTACGGTGTGATTGTGTACCAGGATCAGGTGCTGCTCATCGTTCAGGCCTTTGCTGGTTATAGCCTGGGACAGGCTGATGTCTTCCGAAAGGCCATGGGAAAGAAGATCCCCGAGGTGATGAGGAGGCAGAGAAAGGGCTTCATCGCTGGGGCAAAGAGGATGGGATTCTCCGAGGAGGTGGCCAGGGAGGTCTTCGATCTTATCGAGCCCTTCGCCGGCTATGCCTTCAACAAGGCTCATAGCGTAAGCTATGCCATGATCGCCTATCAGACCGCTTACCTTAAAGCGAACTATCCTGCGGAGTATATGAGCGCTGTGCTTACCATGAACATGGGGCAGCCAGATAAGGTTGCCTCCGCCATCGCCGAGTGCCGTCGCGTGGATATCCCGGTGCTCCCCCCTGACGTCAACAAAAGTAGCGCCACCTTCGCTATCGAGAAAACAGATGGCAAAGAGGGCATTCGCTTTGGGCTGGCGGCGATCAAGAACGTTGGTCTCGGGGCGGTGAGGCCGATCATCACCTCCCGTGAAGAAGGGGGGGAGTTCAAGTCCATCGAAGAATTTTGCAGCAGAGCCGACCTGCGCGCCATCAATAGACGAGCCATGGAAAGCTTGATCAAGGTTGGTGCCCTGGACTCCCTGGGTCATCGTGGCGCCCTTCTCGCTAGCGTCGACCGAATCATCTCCCTTTCCCAGCGAGAGCAGAGGCTTAAGGAAACAGGGCAATCCACCATGTTCGATCTATGGGGAGAGAGCACGCCCGTGCCCCTGCCCGCTCTGGAATTGGCCCCAATGGAGGTCTCCCTTAGGGAGAGGCTGGCTTGGGAGAAGGAGCTTTTGGGGGTCTACCTCTCGGAGCATCCCTTCAGCCGCGCCGCGCCAAAGCTTGCCTCTTCTGTCACCGCCTTCTGCGGTCAGATCGACGAGGAGATGGTGGGGCAGGGGGTGGTGACTGCGGGCATTGTTATCTCGGTGCGCCAACTCTCCACCAAGGACAGACGCCCCTTTGTTAGCGCCACCCTTGAGGACCTCGAGGGCAGGATCGAGATCACCGCCTGGCCCGAGATCTACCAGCGAACTAAAGAGCTTTGGATCGAGGGCAATATCCTCCTCGTGGAGGGAAGGGTGCGAGTGAGGGGAGACCGGGTGCAACTGAGCTGCGACAGGGTTCGCCTATATCAGCCTGAAGAAATGGTTAGAGCACCAGCCTCACTGAAGAGACATAGGCTTCTTATCAATATTGCTCAAACCGCCGATGAAGAGGACGATGTGGCGAGACTTCGCCAGATCTTCGATGCCCTCAGGGATTACCCGGGAAAAGACGAGGTGTGCCTCAGTGTGACTCGAGGCGATGAGACGGTTAACCTTGAGCTCCCAGACCTCACCACAGGCTACTGCCCCGAGCTTGACCAGCGACTCGCCAGCCTCATCGGGGAGGGCCTGGTGGTGGAGGACCTTTACACGAAATAGTCTCCAACTCAAGGAGGCGCTTTCTCGTCTCCAGGCCACCTCCAAAGCCCCGCAGGCTGCCATCCCTAGCCAGCACACGATGACAGGGCACTACAATGGGGAAGGGGTTTCTCGCCAGAGCTTGCCCCACAGCGCGGAAAGCCCTTGGCCTTCCTATCTGCTGGGCGATCCAGCCATAGCTTTTGGTCTCACCATAGGGGATGAAACGGGTCGCTTGCCATACAGCGCTTCTAAAGGGGGTGGCGTCGGCTAGGTCCCGCTCATCGGCAAAGGAGATGGGCTCGCCCTTAAAATAACGCCTCAAACGATCGGGCAGGTCGCCAAAAGGGGCGGGGTCGGCGATCACCCCGGGCAAGCCTATCATCAGGAGATGGAGCACCGCCTCTGGGGAGGATTGGGGCAAAACAATGCGGCGCAGCCCCGCTGAAGAGCCAACCAATCCCATCCAACCAAGCTCGGTTTCAAAAAGGGTGTAGCAGACCCACACGCTGTTTAGAGTAGCAAACCTGGGTTCCTTTGTCCAGTCAGGTCACTACAATCAAGCGGGAGGGTGGTTAGCCTTCGCTGAGAAAACCGGCACCCCTGCCCAGGCCTCTTCCAGCACTCTGAGCTTTGCCTCCACCTCCTCCTCCCTCTTCTTCACCACGGGGATAGAGTCCGTCAGTTTGTAGTAATACTCTTTTACCCTGTCGATGTCGCTAAGCTGGGATAGTATCAGAGTTATGTTGACCTCTCCTCTTTCTCTAGGATAGTCACCGCTTCTGATCGTGGCATCTGGTGCCAGCTCCTTCAAATAGTCTCCAATCTCTTTAATGGTGTCCATATTCATTTCCTTGCTCGGAGCCGACAGCAGGTACAGAGCGCTTCCCGCATCTCTCGGCCTACAATCGAGCGAAAGCTCGCTCAGTGCCTCGTCCATGGCCTGTAGCCCTTTGTGCGTCTCTGTGCCCTTCTTTCTGAAGTCCCGCTTCCTTTCAAAGGGAACTTTAAACAGCGATAAACCAGATGTGCCAAAGCCTATCGCCGTCCATCCTCCCAGCGTCTGTATTATGTCGCCGGCGTCGACCACCCTTGCTCCAATATACTTCCTTTTTTTCTCCTCCCCAGCGCAAAGCAGGTTGAAGAAGGGGGACACTATTTGCTTGTTGATTTCCTCCATATTGTATCTGAGGCTTGCATCCTTTCGTAGGTACCTTTGGTTGTCGGCAAGAAATACCGCATCGGCAACGGAATATACAGACTTGAGGCACGTAGCTGTGTTGGAAACAGATCTTAGCTCGGCATGTTCCTCATGTTCAAAGGGTAGGACACCCAGGGCATAAACCGGTTTGCCTCTGTACCTTTCCTTTACGATCTCCACCACTATAGGCAAACTTCCGGAGCCGGTGCCGCCCGCCGTTGAGCCAACTATTAAAAAGGCATCCGTCTCGTAGATCCTCTCGGTAACTCTTATGGCATCGACGATCTTGTCTGTATCCTCCCTTGCTATCTGGGCACCAAGCTCGTTTATCTTACCGACGCCATGACCTCCTGTCTTTCGCCCTCCCAAAAGGATCCTGTGCTGGTAGTCGCTACGTATGGTTCTCAGTCCTGTCAGGTCGGCTTCGTCCGTATTCACCGCATAAGCGCCAGTAATAATCAGCACCCGCCGCTCCGATACCGCCCTTTTATTCATTCTGGCAAATTCATCGGCGATTCTTCCACCACACTGTCCCAACCCTACAACAATCACTTTCATCTTGCGCCTCCTTTTCTAGTCCCTTCCTTTTGGGGCACTCGGCGAGTTAAAAAATCGAGGCCGCTGGAAGGGTAATTTCATATTATTTTGTTAAAAATCGTCTAATTTTAGCATATCCTCCCCACTCTGTCAAGCCCCCCATCCCAGGTGCACCAAATAAGGAAGGCTGTTCCCGCCAAGGCAATAACCCTTGCCTAGGCTTGACGCCTTTTCGGAGCGAGGCTAGAATGGCGCTATGCTGATAACGGAGATCTGGGCCAAATCTGTGCTTAACAAGTCCGGGATAGAGGGGGTTGACTATGTTGTCAACCCCTATGTCGGTTGCGCCCATCGCTGCGCCTATTGCTACGCCAGCTTCATGAAGAGGTTCTCCGGCCACCGTGAGCCATGGGGCGGGTTCGTGGATGTCAAGGTGAACGCCGCCGAGGTGCTGGCACGCCAGCTTAAGAGGGCTGCCCCGGCCTCGGTGCAACTCTCCAGCGTGACCGATCCCTACCAACCCTTGGAGAGGAAATATCAGCTCACCCGTCGCTGCCTTGAGGAGCTGGCTAAGTATCAAGAGCTAGAGATATCTATCCTAACCAAGTCTGACCTTGCCCTCAGAGATATCGACCTCTTCAAGAGGATAGGAAATTGCTCCGTAGGTTTCACCATCACCAGTGCCAGGGACGAGATCGCCCGCATCTTTGAGCCCATCGCTCCACCGCCCTCTCGTCGCCTTGCCGCCTTGAGGAAGCTAGCCCAAGAAGGGATCGAGACGCTGGCCTTCTTCGGGCCCATACTCCCCTACTTTTCCGATAATGACGATGCCGTTGAGGAGCTCTTCCAAAGGTTCGCCGAGGCCAAAGTAGGGAGGGTTGTCGCCGACAGAATGAACTTCTATCCCTCGGTTAAGGCCCGAGTGCTCAGCCTTTTGCGAGGGAGATGCCCCCAAGCCATCGATAGTGTCCGTGAGGCGCTATACTGTGAAGATGCCTATTCCCAGGAGCTAAGGCTTAAGGTCTGGCACTGGGCAGCCAGGTTTGGCCTGCCCTGCGAGGTGATCTTCTAATCCCCCCAGTCATTCCTTCTCGGCCAGTATCAGCTGGCGGCCCTCGATATGATGAATCTTCACCCCGCAAAAGCCGCTCTTGGTCAGCCATTG
>SOJQ01000003.1 GCA_004376075.1 Dehalococcoidia bacterium
TACCCTGCCGGTCTCGGGATTCACTAGCTTTGGCAGTTTTGCTTTCTCGGCGCACTCTTTGACAATCTGCCAGGCTCGGTGGCGGTTGACGCCAAAGATGAGCCGTTTTCCTTCCCTGGAAACAGGACCACCGCGCTGTACGTATTCTTTGAGCATGCTCAAAATCTCACTATCAACGGGCAGCACCCTCTGTCGACGATGTTCCCGCTGCTCAGTTTGAGCCTTCCCAACCTTACCTCCACATTTTGGGCAAAAGGTGTGACTCATGCCCAATCTTGCGCCACAGCTGGCGCAGGACAAGTTCACTCGATGTTTAAGATGCACAATGGTGACAGTGCCGTGTGCAAAGTCTATATCCTCGACTTTCAGTGCTAGTGCCTCACTGACTCGACAGCCCAGCCGGAAAAGAAGGCGGATCAAGATTTTGTCCCGTAGATTCGACGCCACCTTTTCCATCATAGTTATTTCGTCTGGTTCAATGTAGGTCTTCATTGTTCCCTCACTAAGTGCAGGTCAGCCATCTCAATCCTTGTTACCGCGGTCTCACTGCTCCTGAATGAATCATCGGAAATGTCCCAGCTACTTGGATGTCAGTGTGAGGTTGAGAGGTTTGGGGTCAGCTAGCAATTTCTCCAATGCCGAACGAGGTACCAGTAGCCTACGACCAATTTTGATGGCGGGGATTTCGCCCGTTTTCACCCGGTCGTAGCAAAGATTCCTTCCGATACCCAATAGCTTCGCAGTTTCCTCAACACTTAGCGTCAGTTTATCTTCCATCGCGTCCCCCTCTTTGCCTATTCCTCTTGACCTTTACCATTTTCTGTGATAGAATAGTGCTATGTCAATAAAACCACTATTTGCTGTAATAGGTGAACAATTGCCCTATCACCAATAAGGATGTGATATTATGCGACGCAGGGAACTGTCAGATGAGGAACTAAATAGAATAATAAGGTTGCGGCAAATTGGTACCAGTTGGTTAAAAATCCAGCACGAGACCGGGATTCACCGGCAAACTGCTAAGCGTGCCTACGAGAGGTGGGAGCACAGCAAATCCATGGAGGAACTCAAGGAAGCTCGCAAAGATGTCGCAGCACAAGCATTCGGCGAGCATATCAACTATCTCATCAAACTGGCTGAATCTTTGGTTAGTGCTCTTCATGTGCCAGAGATGCTTCGAGGGTTGGGTAATGCCGACGAGGCTCTCGACCAATTATGGATGAGAAATATCCAGGGGGAACTCGAACTGTCCCAAAAGTCAGGAACTGTCGAAATAGGGCATGTAGTCCGGAGAAACAGGATGATTTTCAAAGCCCTTCAGGAACACACGCGAGAAAAAGTGCGGTGGGAAGCTTTGGAAGAGTGGAAACAGGCCCGGAACAATGCGGCAGAGTATTCTAAGGAACTGCGGTTGGAGGCTACAGAGGTTATCGGGAATATTCTAAATAACCAACCAGGCCTGAAGGAAAAGATTAAGACTGCAATTGGGAGCAATGACATCACGCAAAAAATCTCGGATGGAGTAAGAGAGACTATATGGCGAGGCATCTTAACTGGGAAGCCAGAACAGATGCATGTTCTCAAAGGAAGCAGCGTACTGACTGAGGGGCGTGTCTGGCTAGAATTCTACGAGGGCGATTCGGACACGAGGCTTGACTTGAATGATGTGGAGCTTGCGAAGGAGGTCTTAGGTATGTGCCGTCGGGCGGTTACGAACCTGCGGCAGGGGATCAAATCTGATTTGGTGCGGAGGCTGGCAGATGAGGTTCGCCAGATGCAGGATAGAACCCAGGAGCTTGAAGAAAGTTTGGAAGGGCTGCTACTCCGCCCCATGATACTCCGCACTCGATGTGAGCTGTGTCCTGCATAAGAGGCAGGAGAGGAACAGCCTGAAAAACTAAAGAAAGGAGACTAAAATGAAAGGGCATATGAAGCAAAGGAGTAAGGGATCCTGGACTATCTGGATAGATGTTGGTCGTGATCCAGAGACGGGGAAACGTAAGCAGCAAACCCTGACAATTCGTGGTAGTAAGAAAGACGCAGAACGGGAAATGCGGGCTATCCTAGCCCGCATTGAAGGTGGTGCCTATGTCAAGCCGACTAAACTAACGGTTGGAGAATACTTAGAGCAGTGGTTGCAAAGCTATGTAGCCACACATGCAACTCCTAAGACACAGGCCCGGTATGAAGGAATCGTGAAAGCCCATCTTGTCCCTGCTTTTGGCTCACTACCGCTGACAGCACTACAGCCTCGGCGTATTCAAGACTACTATAGCCAGGCTTTCAAGTCAGGACGAAAGGATGGGAATGGCGGGTTGTCAGCACAGACAGTTCGCTATCACCATATGGTGCTTTATGAAGCACTGAAGCACGCAGTGAAACATGGCTTGCTAACAAGGAATGTAGCAGAAGCTGTTGACCCACCGACTCTAGAGCGTAGGGAAATAGCCATCCTAGACTCAGATAGAGTGCGAATACTACTGCAAGCAGCAGAGGGCACACCCTATTATGCCTGTATCTTCACTGCGGTTTACACAGGCTTGCGCCGCAGTGAGCTACTTGGCTTGCGATGGTGCGACATTGACCTCGATTTAGCCATGCTATCAGTGACGCAGACACTACATCAACTCAAGAATGGGACATATATATTCGGGAAGCCTAAGACTAGGGGGAGTCGCCGTCAGATAGCTTTATCGCCTGCACTGGCAATCCTGCTAAGGGAGCACAAGGCAAAGCAAGAGCTTGACCGAATGCTATTAGGGAAGCCCCTATCGCCGATGGAGTTGGTATTCTCGCACCTGGATAGTAGGCCGCTACGCCCCAATACCGTCTCAAGGGCTTTTGAGAGACTAGCAAGGTCACTAGGATTCAAGGGTATCCGATTTCATGACCTCCGGCATGCTCACGCCACACTCATGCTGAAACAAGGGATTCACCCAAAGATTGTCTCCGAGCGGCTGGGCCATAGCTCAGTCGCAATAACCCTAGATATCTATTCGCATGTCCTGCCTGGATTACAGGAGTTAGCAGCACGCAAATTTGATGAAGGCCTACAAGACGCTTCAATTGAGATACCAGAGATTGGCGTTCCTCAGTAAAATGTTAGCAATATGTTAGCAATCTTGCCGACAGGGCACGTTTTAAGTTATAATTTGAAGGTAGGAGAGGTGTCCGAGTGGTTCATGGTGCCGCTCTCGAAAAGCGGTCTCCCAAAAGGGAGCGTGGGTTCGAATCCCACCCTCTCCGTGGAGAGGTGCTGGAGTGGCCGATCAGGCGCGCCTGGAGAGCGCGTGTCGCCTTTGGCGACCGTGGGTTCGAATCCCACCCTCTCCGTTTTTTTGCCCTTTGGGCTTTCTTTAATGAAATCCCCGCTCGCTTTTGAGAGGAGATTTGTCTTTATTTTGCTACTATGCTACAATGAATCAACCTGCCAAAATTGAATAGAAGGAGATCGAAAATATGAAGATCTCATTTGTAGAGCCCAAGACCCCTTCCTATAATGTCTATACTGCCTTTATTAAGCACCTCCCTATGATGGGGCCCATCTATCTGGGCACGATACTGAAAAACGATGGCCATGAGGTTGCCATCTATAACGAAAACATTGAGGAAATCGACTACTCCAAGATCAAGGACTCCGACATCTTAGGCATCTCTATTATGACAGCCACCGCTCCCCGGGGTTATGAGATCGCCGAGAATTTCAGAGCGCTTAATCCCAAGGGGAGGATTATCATCGGTGGGGTCCACGCCACCTTCCTGCCCGAGGAAGCAGCACAGTATGCCGACCATGTGGTAGAGGGGGAGGGTGAGCTGGTGATCTCCGATCTGGTTAAGTATGGGGGAGAAAGGATCGTCCAATGCAATCCGGTGCAGAATCTCGATGATCTGCCTTTCCCTGATTTCTCCCTCATCGATGGCTTTAGAAAACGCATGCGGATGACACCGGTTTCGACGTCAAGGGGTTGTCCCTACGACTGCACCTTCTGCTCAGTTACCGCAATGTTTGGCCGAAAATACCGCTTTCGCTCTCCCGAGAGCGTTATCGAAGAGTTGTCCCGCTTTAAGCATAGGAGTATTTTCTTTTACGATGATAATTTTGGTGCCAATAGAGCGAGAACCAAGGAACTGCTAAATCTGATGATCGAGCATAAGATTACCCCCCAGTGGATAACGCAGGTTAGAGCTGACATAGCTAAAGACGAAGAGTTGGTAAGTTTGATGGCAGAGGCGAATTGCCGCAACTTAGCTATCGGCTTCGAGTCGGTAGACCCGGAGGTGCTGAAGAGCTACAACAAGAAGCAAACCCCGGAAGATGTTACCAACTGTATCCGGGTGCTCCACAAGTATGGCATCAGAGTACACGGGATGTTCATATCGGAGGGATACTCAGATATCTACCATAAACTGGGAATAGACAGCCTCCAGCTAAGCATTCTGATCCCAGTTATTGGCAGCAAGCTCTACACCAGTGTACAGTCTGCCCGTAAATTCATCACCGAAAAGTTCCCCAACGACTGGAAACTTTTTGATGGTGGTCATGTGGTTCACTGGCCGGATAATATGTCACCATATGAGATGCAAAAACAGACCATTCAAGCGCTGAAAAACTTTTACTCCCGCCATAACATGGTTAAGATGTTCGTTAAGGGTAAAATTAAGGATTTTCGTATCAGGCAGATGGGCTACAGAATTATCAAGAAGTGGGAGGCCCAAAACAGAGACTACATGGCAAGACTTGAGGAAATTCAAATCACCCCCTCTCCTACCCCTTAGGCTTTTTTCGCCCTTCAAGCCATCTCCATAAATCGCCACCTGCTTTGGTAAGCGCATTTGTCTTCATTTTGCCACTGTGTTACAATGAACCAACTATGAGCGATGCTAGGTACTGGGTAGGATTCACCCTGATACCAGGGATCGGGAGAGCGAAGTTCTCCCAAATGGAGCAACACTTTGGCGACCTCCAGAGGGCTTGGCATGCCAGCGCTGCCGAGCTAAGGATGGCTGGGCTTGATAACCGTTCCATCGAGGCCATCGTAGCGAGACGTCCCAAGATCTCCCTCGATGCTGAGATGGAACGGCTTGAGCGATACAAAGTAAAGGTGCTCACCTGGAAGGATCCAGCCTACCCATCGAGACTGAAGGAGATATACGATCTTCCCCCTGTGCTCTTTGTTAGGGGCTCCTTTGCCGCTGAGGAAGAGTGGTTCCTTGCCGTGGTGGGCACTCGCCGCCCCACCTACTATGGAAGGGAGGTCACCGAGCAGATTGCGGGCGATCTGGCGCGAAACGGGATCACCATCGTTAGCGGACTGGCTAGAGGGATCGATGCCACCGCTCACCGCGCCGCCCTGGATGCAGGGGGAAGGAGCATCGCCGTCTTCGGCTGCGGGCTGGATATCGTCTACCCCAGCGATCATGTAAAACTGGCTCGCGAGATCATGGAGCGAGGTGCTCTGGTGAGCGAGTTTCCCTTGGGCACTCGCCCCAAGGCTGATAACTTCCCCCGTCGTAACCGAATCATGAGCGGGCTGAGCCTTGGTGTGCTTGTTGTTGAGGCTGGGGAAGGGAGCGGTGCCTTGATCACCGCTGGTCTGGCCTTGGAGCAGAACCGGGAGGTCTTCGCCGTTCCAGGGAGCGTGCTCTCTCCAGCGAGCAGGGGAACCAATCGCTTGATCCAAGAGGGGGCAAAGCTGGTGAGGGACTCCTATGACATCCTTGAGGAGCTCAATCTTACCATGGCGGTGCAACAACTGGAGATGAAGGAGCTGCTTCCCGCCACAGAGACGGAATCCCTGATTTTGAAATGCCTCTCCACAGAGCCAACCCACATCGATGAGGTAGGACGCCAGTGCGGTCTCCCCATATCCGCGGTCTCGAGCACCCTGGCGATGATGGAGCTAAAGGGGGCGGTAAAACAGGTCGGTGGCATGAACTACATCCTGGCAAGGGAGGCAAGGGAGGAGTACCGGATAAGGGTGGAGTAGGGGTATGGCAAAAAGCTTGGTCATTGTCGAATCGCCCGCCAAGGCAAAAACGGTAAGCAGGATGCTGGGCAGCGGCTATAGCGTCAAAGCCTCCATCGGGCATGTGCGAGACCTACCTAAGAGCCGATTGGGGGTGGATGTGGAAAAGGGCTTCATCCCCAAATATCTGGTTCCTAAGGAGAAGAGTGCGGTGGTGCGAGGAATAAGGGAGGCAGCAAGGAAAGCCTCCTCGGTATATCTGGCCACCGACCCCGATCGCGAGGGCGAGGCCATCTCTTGGCATCTGGTTCAGGCAGCCGAGCTGGATAGCTTGCCGTTAAAGCGGGTGGTTTTCCATGAGATCACCAGGGAGGCGGTGGCAGAGGCCTTCCGCCATCCCAGGGAGATCGACATGGATCTGGTCAATGCCCAGCAGGCGCGACGCATCCTCGATAGGCTGGTGGGCTATAAGCTAAGCCCCCTACTCTGGCAAAAGGTTAGGCGTGGCCTTTCCGCGGGGAGGGTACAATCGGTGGCCCTGAGAATGATCGTTGACCGCGAAAGGGAGATAGAGGGCTTCGTCCCCACCGAGTATTGGTCTATCGATGCTGAACTTAAGAAGATGGCAGCTAGAGAGAGCTTTATCGCCAGTTTTCTCGGTTTTATGGATGGTAAAAAGATCGAGATCCAGAGCGAAAAAGAGGCGCAGAGGATTGCCGCCGAGCTCGAGGATGCAAGCTATGCCGTGGCCCAGGTGCGAAAGAAGGAGGTATCCCGCCAGCCAGCGCCACCCTTCATCACCAGCACCCTCCAGCAGGAGGGGTGGCGAAAGCTGCGCTTCACCGCCAAGCATACCATGGCCATCGCCCAGCAACTCTATGAGGGTTTACCTATAAGCAAAGAGGGATCGGTGGGTCTGATCACCTACATGCGCACCGATTCGGTGAGGGTTGCCCCCTCCGCTTTGGCGGAGACAAGGGCTTATGTCAAGGGAAAATATGGAGCCAATTTCCTGCCCCCTCATCCCCGCATCTTCGCCAGGAAGGCGAAGGCAGCGCAGGAGGCCCATGAGGCGATCCGACCAACCTCAGTGAGGCGGGAGCCCGATATCATAAAGCATTATCTTACCAGGGACCAATTCAGGCTTTACGAGCTTATCTGGAAGCGAATGGTCGCCAGCCAGATGTCCCCTGCCCTACTGGATGCCACCTCGGTGGACATAGAGGCGAAAGACGAAAAGGCCTATCTTCTTAGGGCTACCAGCTCCATCATCAAGTTCCCCGGCTTCACCATCATCTATAACGAGGGCAGAGACGATACTCAAGATGAGGAGGGGAAGCGTCCCCTCCCCGATCTGGTGAAGGGGGAGCCTCTGGAGCTTTTGGGCCTCTTCCCCGAGCAGCATTTCACCCAGCCCCCACCTCGCTATACGGAAGCAACCCTGGTCAAGGCACTGGAGGAGAGGGGGATTGGGCGTCCCAGCACCTACGCCCCCATCCTGTCTACAATTCAGGAGAGGGGCTATGTGGAAAGGGCTGATGGGCGATTTCACCCCCTGGAGCTTGGCTTCTTGGTGAGCGACCTCATCACCGAGCATTTCCCCGATATTGTCGATTTGGGGTTCACCGCCCAGATGGAGGAGGGGCTGGACCAGATCGCTCGTGGGGAGCGCCAGTGGGTCCCCTTCCTTCAGGATTTCTACGATCCCTTTGAAAAGACCCTCCAGACGGCGAAACAACAAATGAAGAAGGTCAAGGTGGTTGGCGAGCCCACAGAGGAGGTTTGCTCACTCTGCGGCAGACCGATGGTGATCAAGCTGGGGCGCTACGGCAGGTTTCTCGCCTGCTCAGGCTTCCCCCAATGCAAAAATACGAAGCCTTTCTTGATCAAAATCGGCGTCAAATGTCCCCAATGCGGCGGCGACCTGGTGGAAAGGAAGAGTAAAAGAAAGCGCACCTTCTACGGCTGCGCTCAATACCCAGATTGCGACTTCACCACCAGCGATAAGCCCATTCCCCAGCCCTGCCCTGAGTGCGGCGGTCTTATGGCAATGCGAGGCAAGAAGATGGCGAGATGCCTGAAATGCGAATTCAGCGGCAGCCTGGCGAAGCTAGAGAGGGAGGCTCCCAAGGTATGATCCCTTTTCTTCAAAATAAGGAAAGCACAGAAAGCTTGCTTCATAATTATGTCAACTACCTTACGGTGGAGCGACACGCCTTACCCTACACGGTGCGTAACTATACCCACAACCTGCGCCACTTCCTGGAGTTCCTCCAAAAAGAGAGGGTGGCAACCCTTGATGAGGTGGACCGCTTCTTGCTGCGCCGCTATATCGCCTCCCTTCTGGAGCGGGGATTTGAAAAGGCAAGCGTTGCCGGCAAAATGAGTGCCCTGCGCTCCTTCTATCGCTATCTGATGCGGGAGAACATCGTATCCTCAAACCCGTTGCTCACCGTCTCCTCCCCCAAGCTGGAGAGGCATCTTCCCTCCTTTCTCTCCAGCGATGAGGTCAACCTGCTCCTGGAAAGGCCCGATACCTCAACCCCCCTGGGGCAGCGAGATAAGGCGATGCTTGAAATCCTCTACGCTGCTGGGTTAAGGGTAAGTGAAATAGTGGGGCTCGATGTGGCTAATATCAATCTTGAAGCCAGGGAGATTCGTGTCTGGGGCAAGGGCTCCAAGGAGCGAATGGTGCTCATGGGCAAGCCGGCAGCGGCGGCCCTCGACCTCTACCTTCAACAGGGTCGAAGGGAGCTCCTTGGCAAGGCAAGGACCGAAGCCCTCTTCGTCAATCGATACGGAAAGAGGCTTTCCGAGCGCGCCGTCCAGATGGCAATCAAGCGGTATGCCCTTAAGGCGGGGCTGGACAAGGGGGTTCACCCCCACATGCTGCGCCACAGCTTTGCCACCCATCTCTTGGACGGTGGTGCCGACCTGCGCGTGGTTCAGGAGCTCCTCGGTCATGCCAATCTTTCATCCACCCAGGTCTATACCCACGTTACCCAGACTCAGGCACGAAAGGTTTATCTATCAGCCCATCCCAGGGCAAGGAAAAAGGAGAACCAGAATCATGAAAATCTTGGTGATCCACGGGCCGAATCTTAATATGCTGGGCAAGAAGGAAAGGGCGATCTACGGGGATAAGACCCTCGCTGAGATCGACTCCCTGATGAAGAAGCGGGCTGAGGAATTGGGTGTTGAGGTTTTGACCCTCCAGTCCAACAGCGAGGGGGCGCTCATCGACTTTATCCAAGCTGAAGCGCCGCAGGCTGATGCTATCATCATCAACCCCGGGGCGCTCACCCACTATGGCCTCTCCCTCAGAGATGCCCTTGCCGATAGTGCCCTTCCCCTGATTGAGGTTCACCTCTCCAATATCTACGCTCGCGAGGAGTGGCGTCACAGATCGGTGATTACCCCCATCGCCAGGGGCCAGATAAGCGGGCTTGGCTGGAGGGGATACATCGCCGCATTGGAGATCCTGGTTGCTGAATTGGGAAAGGCAAGCTAATGAGCCATCGCCTGGAGAAGCTGCGCCAGAGGCTGGCGGAAAGCGAGCTTGATGCCATCCTCATCTCCCAGGGGGAGAATCGCCGCTACCTAAGCGGCTTCACCGGCTCGGCGGGTTTTCTCCTTATATCGGAGAAAAGGGCCATTCTGGCCACCGATTTTCGCTATGTCGAGCAGGCGCAGAGCCAGGCACCGGATTTTGATATCGCCCAAATAGAAGGGGAGCTGCCAAAGTGGTTTCCTGATTTGGCATCCTCGCTGGGGGCGAAAAGAATAGGCTTTGAAGCGAACGACCTTTCTTTTTCTACCTATCGACAGCTA
Organism: Dehalococcoidia bacterium; assembly: GCA_004376075.1. Lineage (GTDB taxonomy): Bacteria > Chloroflexota > Dehalococcoidia > E44-bin15 > E44-bin15 > E44-bin26. The sequence continues at coordinate 9,798 of SOJQ01000003.1, forward strand.
GTAGCTACAGCGGGCGAAAAAGAGCTGGTGGCCACCGAGGAAATCGTGGAGTCCCTGCGCGCCATAAAGGATGATGAGGAGTTGGAGCTTATCACGAGGGCAGTGGAGCTTGCCGATGCCGCCTTCGAGGAGGTCGCCCCGATGATTCATCCCGGGATGAAGGAAAAAGAGGTGGCATGGGAAATTGAGAAATTATTACGCCAAAAGGGCAGCGAAACCGTCCCCTTCGACCTTATCGTTGCCTCGGGACCGAATTCCACCCTCCCCCATGCCAGGCCATCGGATCGCGTCCTTCTCCCCGGCGAGCCGGTGGTCATCGATATCGGGGCTCGGTTTCAAGGTTATTGCAGCGATCTCACCAGAACCATCTGCCTTGACAATGAGGAAAAAAACTTTAGTAAAATATATGACCTTGTTCTTGGCGCCCAGCTTACCGCCATCGCCACCATCGAGGCAAGGATGAGCGGGGAGGAGGCTGATGCCCTTGCCAGGACGGTTATCGAGCAGGGAGGCTATGGGGAAGCCTTTGGGCATGGGCTGGGGCATGGCATTGGGCTTGCCTCCCATGAGCAGCCGAGGCTGGGAAGAGGCTCCTCAACCACCCTTGTCGATGGCATGGTCTTCACTATCGAGCCCGGCATATATATCAAGGGCTGGGGTGGGGTCAGGATTGAGGATATGGTGGTGATAGAGAAAGGAAGGGCAAAGGTGCTCTCCAAGGCTAAAAAGATGGATTGAGGCGGCGAAAGCCATAGAGCCTTGCAACAGGGATCTAAGATATGCGCCGCGCAATGTCTTAAAAATAAGAGGTGTTATATTGAGAGAAGAATTAGGGAGGTTACTTATGTCTCAAAGATTAATCGATAGTTACCTTACTGGTGTTGAAATAAGAAGGACTGTCCGCAACTGGCCAGAGGATGTGAAAGCGATTGTCGATGGGTATAGGGCACATACGACAATATCTCACGCTGTTCAAAAGGATGCCATTCAGAATGGATGGAGTGCCAGAAAGAATAAGAAGGGAAAAGGATGGAACTTTGTATTTGAGCTGGTTGAGGGAACGGACAGAAAATATCTTCTGATGACAGATGAAGGGACAACAGGGCTAACCGGCAGGGTTTTAAGTCCCGAAGAATATGAACAGGATCTACCTAGTGAGGAGCGATGGGGGCGTTTTGAGGGTGTGGCTTTCACTCAACCTCGTGCAGAGCGAACTCTTGGTTCAAGAGGCAGAGGAAAGTTTATTTTCGTTGGCGCATCAGAGGAACAGACGGTTCTATATGACACTCTCCGGGATAATGGCAGTTATAGGTTCGGATTTAGAACTGTGATAAGGACCGAATCTCCTGTTGCTGCCTATGATGGGGAAGTAGGTAAACAAAAGTTAAGCGAAATGACCGGGGGTTTGATAACGCCCCTCTCTTCTGTGGGAACGAGGGTTATCATTGTTAATCCAGTAGACGAATTGATGGAAGATATAAAAAATGGCAACTTCCTTCGCTACATAGGCGAAACTTGGTGGGAAATAATCCTGAAATATAATGCTAACATAAAGTTGCGAGCATTGGGACAGGAGCAAACAGCAAGCATCCCCAAAGAATTTTCCTTGCCGGAAGCTGACTCAAAACAATCTAAGGTCTGGATTAAAGAAAATCAGAGAATTCGGACTGGATTCGGGGAATTCCGAATCAGGAAACTCCATATAGTTTATAACAGCGGAAGACCAGTCCCTGAGGACATTCGTGGAGTTACCATTCAAAGAGATGGAATGAAGATATGCTCGATAGAGCCAAGATATCTCGGACGGGAAATTGCGGAAAGGCTTTACGGCTATATAACCTTTGATCCTGATACGGAAGAGGCCTTGCTGGAAGATGAAGGGATAGAGCACTGTTCTTATGATTTCCGGCGTTCTCTTCCAGGAACAATAAAAAGATTTGTGGAAGATGAAATGATGAGATTTGCGCACGAGAAACTCGGTTATGGCGTCGATGCGAGAGAGCTTCGGAGACAACAACAACGGAATGCGGAAAGACGAGCTTTAGTTGCAATCAACAGATTTGCAAGAGAGATTGGAATAGGTGTGGGTCCAGGCAGAATAGTTAGAGAGGGTGTTGGAGGACGCAGAACTCCGAAAGAAATTTATATTGAGGTTGACGATATGAATTTCCCAAGACGAGGTGACCTGCGCGTTAACTATGGTGAAAGTATATCAAATATCAAAGCCAAGATTGTTAACGACTCTGATAGTGAGGCAATTGTAAGATTCAAGTTGTTCATGAGACTCTCCGGTAGGTCTGGCAGGTTGATCAAAACCTATACCGAGCAGGATGTCACTATCCCGTCGCAGCATAGTTCAGATTATTTCGGTCCGTACCAAGAAACATTCCAACAAGCAGATTTTCCAGACAAAGGAGGATATACCATTGTAGCAAAGATAATATCACTTAGAGACGAGGATAAGGGAACGGATCTCGACATTGAAAATCGAAGTTTCTACCTTGAGGAAGACCCGCCGCCACATGGACTTTTCGAAAAATGTGACCCTATGGAATTTCCGGAGCGGGCAAAAATGATTATGGCGGAGTGTCTTACTGGGGAGCGGGGGGGATTGGCATTGCAGTATAATCTGAATCATCCCGCGCAAGAGGCTGTACAGGATCAAGAGGATGATCTTGCAGCTTACCTTGTATGGTTGATGGGACATGAAATGTGCAGATATGACTTGCTTCAGGAAAGTCCGGTATTATTCGACGCCGAAGAGAAAGATAATCCCGATGCTGTATTACGCAAGACCCTTCGTAAAATAGGAGAATTTGTTCACAGATTCAGGATGGGAGAATTTGACTGATGGCTGTGATAGTCAGAGAAATCAGAATAATTGATGGAAAGCCCGAAAGGGTAAAAGTCTTTAAGACAAAAAGATTGCTGACGGGGGGATTGAGGGAACGAGCGGAAAGGCTTGACAATTTTCTATCAAACCGAATGAAGCAAATAGAACAAGAAATGAGAGACAGCGGACTTATCCAGTTAAAGGGGAAAAGGGGGAAAGTGCATAAGCTATGGTATGAAGTCGGCAAAAGGCTTGAATTTGTGATGACTACTTCCGTAGTTGCTGCTGAGGACAGGGAATTTGTGTGGAGGGCACTTTATGACCACGCAGGCTCTCTGGCTCCGGGACACATAACCAAGCGCGCTGAAAGGGATCCAGAAACAAGTCATTTTTCCTATTGCTATATGCTGTCAAAATTTCCCTGGGAATTTGTTGAGATGGCAGGGGATTGGACTTCATGGAGTGAATTTTTTGACAGAAAGGAAACGAAAAATGATCGAAGGATAATCGAGTGGCTTGGTCAGAAAGCAAAGGAGGGTAAAGTTAAATCCAGACAGAACTGGCTGCGACCTCTTACCAAAGCCATACACAAAGAATTTGAGAAAAAAGATACCACGGTGTTCTCAAAAGAGGAACTCTTCGAAATTCTAGACAGGGTATTTTTGAATTTACAGGATAATGGATAGAAAAAAATATTTTGTCATAGATTTATTTGCCGGATGTGGTGGATTGAGCGAAGGATTTAGACAGGCGGGTTTTGAAGTCATTGCCCAAGTCGAGATGGATAAATGGGCATGTGAAACCCTGAAAACACGGCATCTTTATCATGGCTTAAAGGAAATAAACGAACGCCGCTTTTATCAAGGATACCTCAAGGGAGAGACGTCAAAAGATGATATACTCTTCAGGTTTCCTGAAGTCCAAGAGTTAATCTCAGTAAAGGTCATCCAAGCTGAATTCGGAAAACAGAGATTTGACCAGATACTGAAGAAAATTGAGTGCGCTTTAGAACGCCATAGAGCTTCCCGATTTCATGTCGTCATTGGCGGTGCTCCATGCCAGCCCTATTCTCTTGCCGGCCGGGGAAGAGACTCTGACAGAATGGAAAATGATAACAGACATTTTCTTTATGAACATTATCTCAAAGTTCTGGAGCATTGTCAGCCAGACTTTTTTGTATTTGAGAATGTCCTTGGTCTCATGACTGCCGTGGTAAAGGGACAGGAAATGTTTCTCCGAATGCTGGATGACTTCAGAAATATCTCACCAACGTATGAAATTGCACTGAGTTTTGACGAGTATTCCGAGAATCTCCGGCGGTATATTCTTGATAGCAGCAGTTATGGCATTCCACAAAAACGAAAGAGGGTAGTCCTTATAGGTTATAAAACATCTCTGCTGACAAGAAATCCTGATTTGAAAAATGTCTTCAGAAAAATCCTCAAAGCAAAAGCACCAGCATATGGAGGCTATACGGTTAGTGACGCAATCGATGACCTGCCACCGCTAAAACCAGGAGAGGGCTCAGATTCATGGTTTGGTAAATACCAAGATGGCCCTTCAACTCCATATCAGGAGAGAATGAGAAAAGGCTCACCCGGCATACTGAATCACCATGCAAGAAATCATATGACAAGCGACCTTGAAAGATATAAATTCTTTATAGAGCGACATCTTGATGGGAATAAAGCAGCAACATTAACAGATCTTATGAGAGAAAGGCCAGAGCTTACCCCCGCTCATAATCATCTTGATAAGTTTCTTGATAGATTTAAAGTCCAGTGGTGGTGCCGACCTGCATCTACGATCACTGCTCATATATGTAAGGATGGGCACTATTATATTCATCCTGATATATCTCAATGCCGATCTTTTACTGTTAGAGAGGCCGCCCGATGTCAATCTTTCCCGGACAATTTCAAATTTGAAGGCCCTAGGACTGAGCAGTTCAGACAGGTGGGAAATGCTGTTCCACCTCTGTTAGCAGGTGTGATTGCCCGAAGTATCCTTCCGGAGTTGAGAAGAATCTATGACGAATGAACTATCAGATAAGTTACCCTCCGCTGAAAATATCCGCTTATTTCGGAGCAAAATCATTCGCTGGTTTAATAAAAATAAACGGGATTATCCTTGGAGAGAAACCCGTGATCCCTTTAAAGTCCTAATTGCCGAAATGATGCTCAGGCGGACGAAGGCAGAGCAAGTAAAAGTGGTCTATGATCGACTTTTTACAGAATATCCCGATGTGGAAGCTATGGCAAAAGCCGGGAGCGAAAAATTAGAACAAATTTTATACCCTCTGGGATTAAAGTGGCGCACACCTGCATTCGGTTCGGTAGTACGAGAAGTGAAAGAAAAATATCAATGCAGGGTTCCTGACACAAGGAAAGAGTTAACCGCCTTATCGGGTGTTGGTGAATATGTAGCAGGAGCAGTATTATCTATAGCTTATGGCAAAAAAGAGTGGATAGTTGATAGTAATATTGTAAGATTATTCAAGAGATATTTCGGAATCAAAACATCAAAAGAAGGACGGAGAGAGAAACATGTTGTGGACATGGCTAAGATATATGCATCGGGTAGTAATCCTCGTAAAGCTAATCTTGCCATTCTTGATTTTGCTGCACTCATTTGCACACCAAGAAAACCACGCTGTGAAGAATGTCCTTTGAGGAGCAATTGCAATTATGCACTGTCTTGCTCCAAATGAAGCTCTGACCTAGAACTAGTTCGAAAAAGTTCGAAAGAGGTGAAAAAATGATCAGCACCAGCGAGCTCAAGAAAGGGATCACCATCGAACTTGACGGGGAGCTTTACAGCATCCTCGACTGGCAGCATATCAAGATGGGGCGAGGCAGCGCCCAGGTCAGGCTCAAGCTCCGCGATGTTCGCGCCGGACACACCATTGAGCGCACCTTTCAGGTGGGGGAAAAGTTCTCCCGGGTGCGCCTCGACCGCCGAGCTGTACAATTCCTTTACTCAGACGGCGATCTATACTACTTTATGGATTCGGAGAGCTTTGAGCAGACTGCGCTCAATCCTGAGCAGCTAGGCGATGCCCTCGATTACCTCAAGGAAGGCATGTCCCTTGAGATACTCACCTATAAGGATGAGCCCATCAGTGTGGAGCTACCCAACTCTGTGGAGCTGGAGGTTGTTGAAACCGGTCCCGCCTATAAAGGGGATACAGCAACAGCGGGGAACAAGCCAGCCAAGCTGGAGACAGGCATCACTATTCAGGTTCCCCTTTTCGTAAATAACGGGGACATCGTGCGCGTTGATACCCGCACCCGGCAGTATCTGGAGAGGGTTAGCTCACAATGAAGATCTATTCCGTAGCCGAGGTAACAGGCTACCTCAGGGAGCTCTTGGAAACAGATAGCCTGCTTGCCGACCTCTGGATCAGCGGCGAGGTCTCTAATCTATCGGAGTCAGCGGCGGGGCATCTCTACTTCACCCTCAAGGATGAGGCAAGCCAGTTAAGGTGCGTCCTCTTTCGCCGGGGGAGGCTCGCCCTCCCCTTAGAAGGCGGCGTAGCTGTGGTGGCGCACGGTCGCATCTCCATCTATGAAGTGGCCGGCACCCTCCAGTTCTATGTTGACCTGGTGCAACCTGAAGGGATAGGCATTCTCCACCTCGAGTTTGAGCGCCTCAAGGCGAAATTGGAGGAGGAGGGGCTCTTCGATGTCGCTCGCAAAAGGGGGCTTCCTCCCTTTCCCAGGCGCATTGGGGTGGTCACCTCGCCAACTGGCGCCGTCTTTTCCGACATCGCCAATATAATCTCCAGGCGCTATCCCCTGGTGGAGCTGGTGCTCTCGCCAACCCCGGTGCAGGGAGATGGCGCTTCGGAGGGAATTGTTCAAGCCTTCGAGGCCCTAAATGAGACCGAGGGCATCGACCTTGTTATCCTGGCTCGCGGTGGTGGCTCCCTTGAGGAGCTATGGGCCTTCAATGAGGAAAGGGTTGCCCGCGCCATCTTTTCCAGCAAAGCGCCGGTGATCAGTGGAGTGGGACATGACACCGACTTCACCATCGCCGATTTCGTTGCCGACCTGCGCGCCCCCACGCCATCGGCAGCGGCAGAACTGGCGGTGCCCCATCGCTCCGAACTGGAAAGCCGCATCCAGTCCCATCGAAGGTCGCTGCTGGCCGCCCTCTGGGGCGAAATCTCTCAGCGTCGTAGCGGGGTAGATTACATGGCGGGCCGACTCAAATCCCTCTCTCCAGATGTCGATCGATATCGGCAGCGTATTGAGGAGCTCACCAAACTAGCATCGATGCACCTCGGCAGCTTTCTCGCCATTAACAGGGAGAAACTCCGCAGTCAACAAATGCAACTCAGCACCCTAAGTCCTATAGCCACACTAAGTCGCGGTTATGCCCAAGTGCAGCATTCCACCACCTGGGAGGTCATCTCCCGAATAGCCCAAGTCCACCGCGGCGATGTCATCGATGTTCGGGTGAGCGATGGCCAGTTCAAAGGCAAGGTCACCGGGTTAAGGAAGGGGCTACAGGCATGGATGAGCAACTTTCCTTCGAAGAAGGGCTAAATCGACTGGAGAAGATAGTTCAAACCCTGGAGACGGGGGGGCTGACTCTGGAGGAGGCGCTCTCCCTCTTCGAGGAGGGGATGCACCTTGCCAAGATATGCAGTGAGCGGCTGGATGCCGCCGAGCTGAAGATCAGCCAGCTTCAAACCGCCTTTGAAGAAGCGATAGAAAACAAGGGTGAATCCCCTTGCTAAAAGCTGACCTCCACATGCACACCGCTTACTCATCGGACTGCGCCACATCGCTAGAGAATGTTATCGCTCGCTGCCTTGAAATTGGCATCAACTGCGTTGCAGTGACCGATCACAATACCATCGCTGGCGCCCTCGAGGTGAAAAGGATGGCCCCCTTTACCGTGATTGTTGGCGAGGAGATTCAAACCCTCTCCGGGGAGGTCATCGGATATTTCCTCAGCGAGGAGATTCCCAGCTGCCTTCCCGCTGAGGAGACAGCACGCCGCATCAAGGAGCAAGGAGGATTGGTGTGCATCCCTCACCCCTTCGATCGCCTGCGCCTTTCCACCCTGCGTCGCCAACATCTAGAGACCCTGATCCCTTATATTGACATTGTTGAGGTGTTTAATTCGCGCGTTCCCCTGAGCCGCCATTCTGCCAAGGCTCTTCTCTTCGCCCAAAATCACGGGCTCCTTGCCAGCGCAGGAAGCGACGCCCATACCATCGCTGAAATTGGCAACGCCTATGTGGAGATGCCGGAGTTCAATGACAGGGAGGAGTTTTGCCTCGCCCTGGCAGAAGGAAGAATCGTTGGCCGAAGAGCCAGCCCCTGGGTTCACGCGTGGAGTAGCTGGGTCAGGCTAAGTAAGCATATGAGAGGGCGATAGACCAGAAGCCTTGAGAACAACCCCAGTGCATGCTATCCTATAAAGATGTATAAGATTGGCTGGTTTTCCACAGGGAGAGACGCCGCAGCCCGGCAACTTCTGCGAGCGGTATGGCGCAGCATAAACAAGGGCGAGATAAAGGCCGAGATCTGCTTCGTTTTTAGTAACCGGGAACAGGGCGAAGAAAGGGAAAGCAACCTTTTTTTCAAACTAGTGCATAGCTACCAGATTCCGCTCTTCTGCCTATCATCGAAGAGATTCAAGGAAGGCTTTGGCGAGGGATGGAGGCCAGAGTTCGAAAAGGAGGTGATGAGGAGACTGGAGGGTCTCCACCCAGACCTATGTGTGCTCGCTGGATATATGCTCATCGTGGGCGAGGAGATGTGCCAGCGCTATCCCATGATCAACCTTCACCCCGCTGCCCCCGGCGGCCCCAGGGGCACGTGGCAGGAGGTGATCTGGAGGCTTATCGAGGAGGGGGCATCGGAGACCGGTGCTATGATGCACCTGGTAACACCCCAACTTGACGAGGGTCCGCCGGTAACCTATTGCACCTTCCCCATAAGGGGTGAGCCCTTCGATAGATACTGGAATGAGATAAAGGGGCGCTCTATAGAGGAAGTGAAAGCAGAGCAAGGCGAAGGAAATCCCCTCTTCAGGCTGATCCGAAAACATGGCTTGACCAGGGAGTTCCCCCTGATCATTGCCACCCTAAAAGCCTTCAGCGAGGGCAGGGTCAGAATAGAGGAAGGACGCGTAGTTGATAGCACCGGGAAAGCCATTGGGGGATACAATCTAACCAAGGAAATAGAGCGAGAAAATGAACGTCATCTTCTTCGACCTTGAGGGTCCTTTATCCCCTCAGGACAATGCCTACGAGCTGATGAAGCTCTTCCCCAATGGCGACCGGGTCTTCGAGGTGATCAGCCGCTACGATGACCTCCTCGCCCTC
>SOJQ01000109.1 GCA_004376075.1 Dehalococcoidia bacterium
CTGCGTTCGCATCGCAGAGGTCGGGGGTTCGAGTCCCCCTATCTCCACCAAATTTCTCATAGAGTATCTTGTTCGCGGGGCGAAAGCAGAAGCCCCCTGGGGGTATGAGAGGGTGACTCAACGGCACGGAGGCGAGCGTACAGAGCGACCGAGCGATGCTGAGGTGGTGCTGGATATCATCAAAGGTGGCACCGCAGTGAAAAAGATCATAGACATTGCAGACCGTTATAAAGCGGAAGGCCGAAGGCGGCCAACCACTGCGGAGTCAGTCCAAGATTTGTTAGACGTCCTGGGATGTGTGTCGGATATTGTCGAGTCCGCCAGAACCTTGCAGCGGCGCATTGAGCGACGGGAATAGGATCGTCTAACGCTGTTCGATTGCAGCCGAAGGCATCAGCCCTTGAGTCAAAAAGAGCCCCTGTAGCTCAGAGGATAGAGCAGCGGTTTCCTAAACCGCGGGTCGGGCGTTCGAGTCGCCCCAGGGGTACCAGAGTTGGGGTTGATAGGCAAATAGCTTAAGAGAGCCGAAAGGCGTTACGGCCTGGCACAGCAAATAGTTCGAAAAAAGGGGTGTAGCTCAGTTAGGGAGAGCAGCGGTCTCCAAAACCGCAGGTCGGGGGTTCGAGTCCTCCCGCCCCTGCCAGATGCCGAGGTGGTGGAACAGGTAGACACGCCATCTTGAGGGGGTGGTGGGCGAAAGCCCGTAGGAGTTCAAGTCTCCTCCTCGGCACTTTTTTGACCTAGAGGTGTTAGGGGAAAGGTGAAAGCCCTCTTCTTCCCATAGGGATATGAGGGCACTGAAAGCCGTAAGGCACTTCAACCTGAATCTAGAACCGGCTCGAAAAAGCGGAAGTAGTTCAGTGGTAGAACGTCTCCTTGCCAAGGAGAAGGTCGTGGGTTCGAATCCCATCTTCCGCTCCAAAGGAATCGTTTCCCCGATTTATCGGGGTGGTAATGGCGACGTGGCCAAGAGGTTAAGGCGGGGGTCTGCAAAACCCCTATTCGGCGGTTCGAATCCGCCCGTCGCCTCTTTTGGACCTTGAGGTCACTATTAGAAATCGGGGAGTTGGCACTGCCCCGATTTTGTCTTAAAATAGGTTGAAGCTCGAAAAAGGCCGAGGTGGCGGAACCGGTAGACGCGAGGGACTTAAAATCCCTTCCCCGTAGTGGGGGTGCGGGTTCGAGCCCCGCCCTCGGCACTATGATTTCAAGCCTAGGTCTTGGAAAATCGCCTGGGATAACCCCTTTAGGGCGGAGAGCGCTGAGGTGCTTGTCAGGTTGCTGTGAAGGGGGGTAATGGAAATCCTGTCGTTAAGCAGCGCCCATATATCGGTGCCCTCCTCTGACTCCCAGTCGGGCTTCCCCCTCACAATCCAGTAGTATTTTCTCTTCCCGTCATGCCCCTCCTTGATCACATCGCCATAGCTTCTGCGCCCAAGCTGGGTAATCTCGACCGCTTGGATCTGGCTCAGGGGCAAATTGGGCAGGTTTATGTTGAAGAGTATCTCCCTTGGCAAAGCCTTGGCTTCGATTATCCTCGCCATCACCACTGCCAGCTTGGCGGCAGCATCGAAATGGATGTCCTCAAGAGCGGCCACCGATAAGGCTATGGAGGGGATGCCATTAAGGTATCCCTGGAGAGCGGCACCCACGGTCCCCGAGATGAGCACATCGTTTCCCAGATTCGACCCTTCGTTGATCCCGGAGGCCACTAGATCCACCTTGTCATCGAGGAGTCCCCTTAAAGCTAAGATGACGCTATCGGCAGGGGTGCCCTCCACGGAATAGCTCTTTATCCCTTTAACCAGCGGCTTTATCTCCCTTGCTCTCAGCGGTTGATGAAGCGTCACCGAGGTGCCCACAGCGCTTTGCTCCCTATCTGGAGCCACTACCACCACCTCACCAACCTCGCTCAGCGCCCTAACCAAGGCCCATAGCCCCATAGCATAGACGCCGTCATCGTTGGTGACCAGTATCCTCAAGCTGAGCCCTCCAGTACCCTTCGCGCTACAATGCCTATCTCCGCCGGGCTACTGGCTATAGTGGCCCCGGCAGCGCTAAGAGTGGCAATCTTCTCCTGGGCTGTCCCCGAGCTGCCGGTGATGATGGCCCCGGCATGTCCCATCCTTCTCCCAGGCGGTGCCGTGCCCCCGGCGACAAAGGCAATGACCGGCTTGGTCATCTCCTTAATAATGTCCGCTGCCTCTTGCTCCGCAGTGCCTCCGATCTCCCCGATGAGGACGACGAGCTTCGTTTCCACATCCTTTTCAAAGAGCCTCAATATCTCCACAAAGTTGGTGCCAATTAGAGGGTCGCCGCCAACGCCAATACAGGTTGATTGCCCAATGTTTTGCTCCGTTAGCTGTGCTACTGCCTCATAGGTGAGGGTGCCGCTTCTGGAGACCACGCCAACATTCCCCGGCATATGGATGTCCCCTGGCATAAGACCCACTTTACATTTCCCTGGCGAAATAAGCCCTGGGCAGTTGGGCCCGATAAGGCGGGTAGTTTTCCCCCGCAGATAGCCAAGAACGGTAACCATGTCCAGCGTGGGGATGCCATCGGTGATGCATACCACTAGGGGGATGCCTGCGTCAGCAGCCTCCAGGATAGCGTCGGCAGCGAAGGCAGGGGGGACGAAGATCATGCTCGCATTTGCCCCCGTCTCCCTCACCGCCTGTTCCAGCCCATTGAAAACGGGAACGCCCTCGAAGAGGGAGCCCCCCTTCCCCGGGGTGACCCCAGCAACAACCTTGGTGCCATATTCCATGCATTTTCTGCTGTGAAAGCTGCCCTCGCTCCCGGTAATCCCCTGAACCAGAAGCCTTGTATTTTCATCGATAAGGATGCTCATAAAACCCCCTATTTCTGTTTGGCTGCCACCACCTTCTCCGCAGCATCTTTTAAGTCCTTGGCCAGGATTATGGGCAGGCCAGATTCGGCGAGGAGCTGCATTCCCTGCTCAACATTCGTCCCCCTCATCCTGGCCACCACAGGCACCTTGATCTCTATCTGTTTTGCCGCCTCGATGACACCCCGAGCCACGATGTCGCACCTGAGGATGCCCCCGAAGATGTTGATCAGCGCCGCTTTAACCTTGGGATCGGAGAGGAGGATGATAAAGGCTTTTGTTACCATCTCCTCGCTGGCACCGCCACCGACATCGAGGAAGTTTGCCGGCTCAGCGCCCATGAGCTTGATAATGTCCATGGTGGCCATAGCTAGTCCTGCCCCGTTGACCATACAGCCCACCTCGCCATCGAGCTTTATGTAGGAGATGTTATGCTTCGATGCCTCCAGCTCCAGCTCATCCTCTTGCCCTGGGTCACGGAGCTCAGCATAATCTCGGTGGCGGAAGAGGGCATTATCGTCCAGGTTCAGCTTGGCATCCAGGGCCAGCAGCCTGCCATCGGTGGCGACCACCAGGGGGTTGACCTCGGCCAGGGAGCAGTCCCTCTCCTCGAAGGCCCGATAGAGGTCTCCGATGAGCTGGGTCACTGGTCTTATCTGCTCCGGCTCCAGATTCATGCCGAAGGCAAGCCTTCGACCCAAGAAGGGCTGAAAACCGATTATGGGGTCGATATAGGCCTTCAGGATCTTCTCCGGTGTCTTGGCCGCCACCTCCTCGATGTCCACCCCGCCTGCCTCGCTGGCCATGATCACGGACAGGCCCGTTGCCGAATCGATGACAATGCCCAAGTATAGTTCCCGCTTGCTCGCTACTGCCTCTTCGACGAGGACCTTTTCCACGGGGACCCCTTCGGGCGATGTCTGATGGGTCACCAGCTGCCTCCCGATTATCTGGCTCGCCAGTCTTTCCGCCTCCTCAGGGGATTGTGCGGTCTTTATCCCCCCAGCCTTGGCCCGACCTCCAGCGTAGACCTGAGCCTTGATCACCACCGCCCCACCGAGCTGGGAGGCGATCTCCTTGGCCTCCGCTGGCGTTGAAGCCACGCCCCCTCTGGGCACGGGGACGCCATACTTGGCCAGGATCTCTTTGGCTTGATATTCGTGGATTTTCACCGCTTAACCCCCTTTTTTGCTCCTTTTCGATGAGCTCTTCCGCTTAGAAGCTGGCTTTATAGATCGTGGCTACGGGTTGCAACTTCTGTAGCCTAATGTTCGAAAAAAACGGAGGGGGTGGGATTCGAACCCACGGTCCCGAAATTCGAGACTGCGGTTTTCAAGACCGCCACCATAGGCCGCTCGGTCACCCCTCCCATCGTAGTATACACTGGCTATTTTATAACCTCAAACCCGGTATAGGGTCGGAGCGCCTCAGGCATAATTACGCTTCCATCGCCTTGCTGATAGCTCTCCAGGAGCGAGATGAGCACGCGGGGCAGGGCCAGCCCTGAGCCATTGAGGGTGTGGACAAACTGGGGCTTGGCGCCACTCTGGGGGCGAAACCGAATGTTGGCGCGCCGCGCCTGAAAATCGCCGCAGTTGGAGCAGGAGCTGACCTCCAGCCACTCCCCACAGCCGGGGGCCCACATCTCGATATCGTAGGATTTGGTGGAGGCAAACCCCAGGTCACCGCTGCAAAGCTCGAGGACTCGATAGGGGATGCCCAACCTTCGGCATACCTCCTCGGCATTGTCAACCATTTTTTCCAGCTCTTCGTCCGAGTTCTCCGGTGCCACAAACTTATAAAGCTCCACCTTATCGAATTGATGTCCCCTTTTGATTCCTCTCGTATCCTTGCCCGCCGACATCTTCTCGCGGCGAAAGCATGGGGTATAGGCTACGTAGTAGAGGGGAAGGGTGCCTGGAGGGAGGATTTCATCGCGGTGAAGATTGGTTAGCGGCACCTCGGCGGTGGGCACAAACCAGAAGTCATCCTCCTCATCGTGATAGAGGTTGTCGGCAAATTTGGGAAGATTCCCCGAGCCCACCATGCATTCCCGCTTCACCATAAAGGGGGGATACATCTCGGTATAGCCATGCTCCCTTATATGGAGGTCGAGCATGAAGGAGATCAGGGCTCGCTGGAGGTGGGCCCCCAGCGCACGAAGCACATAGAAGCGAGTGCCCGAAAGCTTGACCCCCCTCTCAAAATCGATGATGCCCAGGGCCTCGCCCAGCTCCCAATGAGGGCGGGGCTTGAAATCGAATTTTCGCACCTCCCCCCAGCTTCTGACCACCCTATTATCGCTCTCATCCTTGCCCAAAGGGACGCTGGGGTGAGGGATATTGGGCAGGCGCAAAAGGAGGTCGTTAAGCTCGTCCTCCACCGCTCTTACCTTTTCATCAAGGGCCTTGATTCGTCCCCCGATCTGGCGCATCTCCTCGATGAGCTTGGGGGGCTTCTCTTCCATCTTACCTAGCTCTCTACTCACCTCGTTTCGCCGTGCCTTTAATGCCTCCACCTCGGCAAGAAGGCTGCGGCGGCGCTCATCCAAAGCGAGGATATCGTCAATGGGCTCACTGAACTGGCGCTTCTTGAGCGCCTGGCGAACCAGGTCTGGGTTTTCACGAAGGAATTGAATGCTGAGCATAAATTTTCCTTGCTACTTGGTGCGCAATTGTGGGAACAAAATAACCTCTCTTATCGAAGGCTGGTCGGTGAGGAGCATCACCAGGCGGTCGATGCCCAGCCCCAGGCCTCCCGTTGGCGGCATGCCATGCTCCAGTGCCAACAGGAAATCCTCATCCACTCTCTCCGCCTCCTCATCCCCTAGTTGCGCCCGTATAATTTCCTGCTCCTGAAAGCGCTCTCGCTGCTCGATGGGGTCGTTGAGCTCGGTGAAGGCGTTGGCGATCTCCATCCCGCCAACAAAAGCCTCAAAGCGCTCCACCAACCTCTCGCTGCCGGGCTTCCTCTTCGCCAGGGGCGAGAGCTCAATGGGGTAGTCCATAACGAACGTTGGCTGAATAAGATTCGGCTCGACATAGCTCGAGATGAGCTTGTCGATGAGCTTCCCCCGCCCCCTAATATCCGACACATCCAAACCTATCGCCTCCACTTGGCGGCGTAGAGAATCCTCATCGAGATGCTCCTCAAAGTCGATGCCACACCCTTTGTTGATGGCATCCCGCAGGGTGATGCGCTGCCAGGGTGGATTAAAGTCCAGAGTATTGCCGGCGAAGCTGACCTTGTTTGTGCCCAAAACCTCCTGGGCAACATATGAAACCATCTCCTCCACCATATTCATCACATCGTTGTAGTCGGCGTAGGCTTCATAACTCTCGAGCATAGTGAATTCAGGGTTGTGTTTTATGGAGATGCCCTCGTTGCGGAAGATGCGCCCGATCTCATAGACCTTGTCCAGCCCGCCGATGATCAGGCGCTTGAGGTAGAGTTCAGTGGCGATGCGCAGGAATAGGTCTTGGTCCAGGGCGCGATGATGGGTGGCAAAGGGGCGGGCTAAAGCCCCCCCGGCGGTGGGATGGAGCACCGGCGTTTCCACCTCAACAAAGCCTCGCCCATCGAGGAAGCGCCTCATTGAGGCGATGGCCCGGCTACGCACCGCAAATATTCGACCGACCTCTTCATTGGAGATGAGGTCCAGATAGCGTTGCCGATAGCGCTTCTCGACATCGGTGAGCCCGTGCCATTTCTCAGGCAGGGGCTGGAGGGACTTGGAGAGCAGGGAGAAATCGGAGGCCTCCAGGGTGACCTCTCCGCTCTTGGTCCTGAAGATTCTGCCGCTCACCCCAAGGATGTCTCCAATATCGAACTCCTTTAGCAGCTGATAATTTTCCCCAATGGAGTCGCTGCGGAAGCAGACCTGGATCTTGCCTGAGGAGTCGCGAATATCGATGAATGTTGCTTTTCCCATAGGGCGAGAAGCCATTATGCGACCGGCAAGGCTCACTTGGGGGGCATTACCGCCACTTCCCTCCCACTTCTCAAAAAGGGCAACCGCCTCTTTTGTTGTATGGGTACGGTGGTAGCGATGGGGGTAGGGGTCGATGCCTCGCTGGCGAATTCTCTCAAGCTTATTGAGGCGCTGTTGAACTATGCTATCTATTCGGGATGGCATTTCTCTACTTTATCTCCATTATCTTCAACTTAAGCACCCCTGCGGGCACCACTACCTCTACTTCATCGCCCACTCGCTTGCCCAAGAGCGCCTTCCCTACAGGGGACACGTTAGAGATCTTCCCCTCGCCGGGATTTGCCTCGGCGCTGCCCACGATTGTATAGTGTTCTTCAGTTCCGTCCTGATGGCAAACCTTCACCTTTGACCCTAGCTGAACCAGGTCCGATGGAGCAGCCTCAGGATGGATGATGACCGCGTTCTTAATGATCCTCTCGATGGCGAGGATCCTCCCCTCAATGAAGCCCTGCTCGTTCTTTGCCTCCTCATATTCGGGGGTGTTCACCGTGCTTCTGAGCTCTTTTGCCCTTTGAATCTTTTCCGCCACCTCCTGGCGGCGAACAGTGCGCAGGTGTTCCAGTTCCTCCTCAAGCTTTGCCAGACCCTCAGGTGTAAGAAAATTCCCCTTCTCAGCCATCCTAGCACCTCCTTCCACCGCTACTAAAAAAGACTGAAGGTCGGCGACCCTCAGTCGTATCTTCCTATGTTTTCATATATTATACAGATTATCCTCCTATTTGTAAAGACCTACCCTTGATTTGGATAACCCCTAGTTGCCCGCTGAGCCTACCCATGCTAAAATACCACTGAAAGGGTTATCCCCATGGAGTCAAGTCTTAGAAGGTGGCTTATTCTGGCTGTTATCCTTGCCCTTTTTGTTGGGGCGATAGGGGGTGCCTTTGCCGGGGGCACCGCCGCCTATCTCCTACTAAAGGGTCAGCCATCTCCTATCGAGTTGACCGTCACCGAGGAGGAGCTCTCCACCATCAATGTAGTACAGCGAGTCAGCCCCGCTGTAGTCACCATTATCAGCACCGGACAACTGAAAACAGCACTGGGCTCGGGGGTGATCATCGATGAGCGGGGCTACATCGTTACCAATGAGCACGTAGTAGATAATTATAGCACCTTTGGGGTGATTCTGGCAAACGGAGAGGAGAGGGCGGCCACGCTCATTGGAACAGACTACCCCTTTACCGACCTAGCGGTGATAAAGATCGAGGGCTCTGGTCTCCCCACAGCCGAGTTAGCCGACTCAGACAACCTGGTTGTAGGGCAAAGGGTGGTGGCCATCGGCAGCCCACTGGGGGAATTCCCTAACACGGTGACCACTGGCGTGATCAGCGGGCTTCATCGGAGATGGAAGGTCGATGGCATCTTTTATGAGAATCTGATCCAGACCGACGCCGCCATCAATCCCGGCAACAGCGGCGGAGCCTTAGTTAGCTCTCAAGGGGAGGTTATTGGAATCAATACCTTCATTATCCGCACCACCGAATGGGGGGAGTTTGTGCAAGGCATCGGTTTCGCCATTCCAAGCAATACAGTAAGGGATATTGCCACCCAGCTCATCGAGGAGGGGAGGGTTTCTCGGCCCTTTCTGGGCATCAGGCACCAAGATCTAGAAGAGGGTGCCTATGTTCTCTTTGTAAGCCCAGGCGCCCCTGCAGCTCAAGCCGGTCTTGAGGTGCACGATATCATCCTTAGCATGGGTGATTATTCTATAGATGAAGAAAACCCCTTACTCAATGTGCTAATGAAGTTCCAGCCCAATGATACCGTTACCCTAACCATAATTCGGCAGGGCACTGAGATGGAGGTGGAGGTTACCCTGGCGGAGCGACAGTGAAGCGCTTTTGGGGTTATTGCCAAGATGGCTTGCTCTACCCCTTGACTCAAGTGGGGTTTCTCGTATTATAATGTTAATTGCATTCCTTGAAAAACAAAGGGAAGACCACAAGTCTAGAATGCGCGTTATTGCAGGAAAGGCAAAGGGGAAATACCTTAAATCGCCAAAAGGCGTTTCCCTGCGACCTACCTCTGACCTAGTTCGAGGAGCGATCCTCTCTATATTGGAATCCTTAGCCACTGACTGGTCTTCGGTGCTTGACCTCTATGCTGGCACTGGCTCTATGGGAATAGAGGCGCTGAGTCGCGGTGCCCAGTGGGCTGATTTTGTGGAGCATAATCCTAGGTGCTGCGCTATTATTAAGGAGAACTTGAAAAATACCGAATTAGCGCCACAAGCCCATGTCTACTGTTGCAGCGTAGCAAAGGCCCTTTCCTTCCTTAAAAAGGAGTATGGTATTATACTCCTAGGTCCACCTTATGCTGAGCTTTCCGTTATCCAGGTCTTGGAGCAGCTATCTAATTCCGGCCTGGTCGGGGCGGGCTCTACCATTGTCGTGGAGCACTCTCGCCGTCTCCCCTTAAGCGAAACCTATGGTAATTTTCAGCTCGTCAAGGAGCATCGTCATGGTGATACCTGTATCTCAGTATATCGATAGGAGGTTCTAACTTGGCTATCGCCCTTTATCCTGGAAGTTTCGACCCCGTAACCAAGGGACATATTGACGTCGCAGAGCGAGCGGCGTCCCTTTTCGAGGAGCTGATCGTGGCTATCTATGATGCCCCGCCAAAGCATCTCCTGTTCAGCACCGAGGAAAGGGTGGAGCTGATGAGGAAGGCGTTATCTCATATCCCTAACGTTCGTGTGGATTCTTTCTCCGGGCTCACTGTGGAATTCGCTAAGAAGGTAAAAGCCGATGTTATAGTACGCGGACTGAGGGTGAGCTCCGACTTTGAGAAGGAATACGAGATGGCGCTGATGAACAGGAAGCTCGCTCCAGAAGTGGAACTGGTCTGCTTCATGACTGATCTGGAGTATGAATTTGTTAGCTCCAGCCTGCTCAAAGAGATTTGCAAACTCGGGGGCTCCATCGAGGATTTTGTTCCTGAGCATGTGGCCGCCGCCCTAAGGGAGAAATTTAGCCACGAGGATTGTTAATTCTCCAAAGCGCGACGCCAATGGGCGAATAAATCCTTGATACCCTTCACAAAGAGGGAGAAAAGTGGTATTATTCTTTACCTTTCCGCCCCAGGTGCAAAAAAGGGGGTAGATGTGGCGGAACAGGCATTATCCGATGTTAAGGTGCTGGATCTCATCTGGTACATCTCTGGCCCCTATGCCGCTATGCTCCTCGCCGACTGGGGGGCTGAGGTGATCAGGGTGGAGAGCTGTCAGCATTTCCCCATGTACACCAGGGGCGTGATGATGAAGATGCCCTTTGAGTTGGTAAAAAGTCGAGTGGGGTATGCAAACCATTGTAAGCCGAGCTACAATCCAGACACCGCCCATAACACCTTTCTCCTATTTAATGCCCATGCCCGAAACAAGCTGGGCATGACCGTCAACCTGAGAACACCTAAGGGGATGGACATCTTCAAGAGGCTGATCAAGGTCTCAGATGTATTCATAGAGAACAATTCTCCCCGTGTTAAGGAGCACTTGGGGATAACCTGGGAGGACCTTAAAGAAGTGAACCCAAGGCTCATTTATCTCTCCCTTCCCGGCTTCGGTGGCAGCGGTCCCTATAAGAACTATCGGGCCCTTGGTGCTCACCAGGAGGGATTCGGCGGTCACACCTACATGAGGGGCTATGTTGATGAGGAGCCGACCGCGACGTCCACCATCTACCATACGGATGAAGCAGGGGGTATAAATGCTGCCTTCGCTATAGTGATGGCGCTATATCAGCGACAAAAGACCGGGAAGGGGCAGTATATCGATATGGCTCAGGTGGAGGCCTCCATACCCCACCTGGCGCAGGCGGTGATGGACTACACCATGAACCGGAGGATCACGGAGAGGATGGGAAACCGCGACTTCCATGGTGCGGTCCAGGGCTGCTACCGCTGCAAGGATGTAAGAGGCAAGTGGGTACCTGGCGGCATGGGGATGCCACCGATGGAGATTGTGGATACCTGGGTGAACATCACCATCAGCAACGACCAGGAGTGGCAGGGGTTCTGCCGTGCCCTGGGAAACCCTGATTGGACCAAGGAGGAGAGGTTCTCCGATTCCCTGAGCCGCTATAAGAATCATGATGAGCTGGATAAGCTCATCGGTGAGTGGACTAGGGAGCACGATGCCTGTGAGGTCATGCACCTCCTTCAAAAGGAGGGGGTACCCGCGGGACCGGTCCTCGATGAGAAGGATGCCTATAGCGACCCCCACCTGAGGGCGCGAGGCTTCTTTGAGGAGCTCACCCACGCCGACTGTGGCACCCACCTCTATCCCGGGCTCGCTTTTAGGATGTCCAAAACCCCCAACCAACTGCGCCTGCCGCCGGTTCCCCTGGGGGAGCATAACGAATATGTCTATAAGGAGATCCTCAAGGTATCTGACGAGGAGTATGCCGAGTTGGAGAAGGAGGGGCATATCGGAACAGAGTTCGTATAGGTTGATCAGGATTTAATCGCTTCAGCCAATAGAGGGGGAGCATGGCGGAGCTGGAAAGGGAGGGGGTGATGGCCAAAACTGAAGGGCCTATCTCAAAATTACAAAAGGAGGTATGAAAGGTGGCCTATAAGATTACCGAGGAGTGCATTAGTTGCGGCGCTTGCGAACCAGAATGCAAAAACGAGGCGATTAGCGAGGGCGAGACGATCTATGTAATCAACCCGGAAAAGTGCACCGAGTGCGTCGGGTGGTATGAGTCGTCACGCTGTGTGGAGGTATGCCCTATCGACGATTGCTGTATCCCTGACCCTGACAAAAAGGAAACGAAGGAGCAATTGCTGGCGAAGTGGCGCATACAAAACCCAGGAGAGGAACCTGCCCCCGGAACCTACTAGCGCTACCATAATATAAGAGCTAGCTCTGCCTTTTGAAAAAGAGCGCCCTAATGGGTATTAAAGAGGCGAAAAAGCCATTCGCTGTGAGCTTTGGAATGGCGCAGTGGATGGTTTATTTATTTTTATGCCCTACAACTAGGGTCTGAAAGCCAATAAGGGAATTCAACATCGGATTCTCGAAGTGGTAGATTCTTGTTCCATTGAAAAATTTGAGCACCTTCGCCCCTATATCCCTCATCCTTGGGGGCAGCGCCTGGTCCAGAAAAAATGCCTTGAACATGAAGAATTGACAGCCGAAGGCAAATCCATCCTTCGCTATCAGGGTCAATCCAGCCCTGGACATCGATTGAGAAAGCTCGAAGACGGAGAGGCTATTCTCTGGATAAAATAAAAACCTCTTTCCCAACAAAAACTTTGTCACAGAATGGAAAAAAGCGAATTTATTGGGTGCGGAGACGATCACCAGCCCCCCCTCCTTACAAACCCGAACATGCTCTCTCACCATCTCCTCAGACTCACTAAGGGGGAAATTCTCGATCACCCCCTCTGAGTAGACCACGTCGAAGATATCGTCTTTGAAGGGGAGCAAGAAGCCATCGCCCTTTACCGCCTCAACCTTCACCCCATAGCGATGGGAGAAGAAGGAGAGCGACTCGAAGGCTCCGTCCTCAAGATCGACGCCAACGCATCTACAGTTCAGCTCCTTGGCGATTCGCGACAGGATTCGCCCGCTGCCAAAGCCAACCTCCAACACCAGCGCCTCTTGATGGATATATTTGCTGAAGGTTTTATAGGCGTAGGGAAAATGCCAAACCTCATCAACAAGCCACTCTGGCACATAGAGCCAATGGGGCTTTCCCGACATCGCTCCCCTTAGCAGGTGATGTGAATGATGGCGGCCACCTTCTTCCCCTCAACCACCATGGAGCCGAAGCTAAAGCTATCGATCTTGGCCATGATAACATCCCCTTTTTCGTTTTTTCGTACTGGGCGCTGTGACAGAGAATCGCCTACTTCTTTCGATAGGCTGTTCTTGGCAATCGCTTCTTACGGAAAGAAGCCGCGCACCGCATCAAACTCCTGGGGAAGCAGGGCAAGCAGAAGAGGGACGCGATCCAAAAGTATTGAAGCAATCCACGATTGGCTTACCGTTCCTTCTATATCCAGAAAATGGGCGAAGAGGGCGAGGAGGGCGCCGCAGATCACTGCCCCCGCTACAAAGCCGAAGACCGCCCCCAAAAGCTTGTCGGCCCAGCCCAACATTATGGCAGAGATGGTTTTGCGCAATAGGAAAGCGACAACAAAGGCTACCGCCACAACGGCAACGAAGATGAGGATAAAAGCGAGCACCTTGGCGGCGGTGACATTGGGAATAGGGAGCCAACCTGAGAAGGGGAGGTAAAAGCGACCGGCGAGGAAAACGCCGAAGACCAGTCCCGCGAGGATGAGGACAGCCCTGATCAGCCCTCTTTTGAACCCCAAAAAGGCAAAAAGGGCGAACAACAGAATAAGGACGATATCCAGCCAGTTCATCTGCTTTCGTCCCTCAAAATCGTTTGTCCACCAGGGCGGTAGCCAAAACCTCATCCATTTGCTGAACGTAAACGAATCTAACATCCCGCCTTACATTTGCCGGGATGTCTCCCAGATCCTTCTCATTCTTCTTGGGCATGACGAAGGTTTTGATGCCTGCTCGGTGGGCGGCGAGGACCTTCTCCTTGAGTCCCCCCACAGGGAGCACCCGACCGCGGAGGGTGATCTCGCCGGTCATCGCCACCTCTTTGTGAACCGGTTGCCTGACCAGGGCTGAGATCAGCGCCGTTGCTATGGTGATGCCCGCTGAGGGTCCATCCTTGGGGACTGCCCCTGCCGGCACGTGGATATGGATATCGGTCTTTTCAAAGAGCTTGGGGTCTACGCCGAATTCTGACGCTTTGGAGCGAGCATAGCTTAAAGCAGCCTGGGCTGACTCACGCATCACATCCCCTAGCTGCCCGGTCAGGGTCAGATTCCCTCTCCCTTCCATGAGGGTCACCTCGACCCCCAGGATATCGCCCCCCATCTCGGTGCGCGCCACGCCCATGGCGACGCCAATTTCATCCCACTCCTCTGCCGTCCCCCAGAAGAACTTCTGAGGCCCCAGATACTTGGCCAGCGACTGGCTTGTCACCAGATGGGGTGGCCTCTCCCCCTCAGCAACGAGCCGAGCCACCTTTCGGCAGATGTTGCCGATCTCCCGCTCCAGGTTTCTCACCCCTGCCTCACGGGTATATTCCCTGATAATGCGCCTCAGCGCCCCTGTGGAGAAGCGCAGCTGATCCTGGGTCAAAGCATGCTCTGAAAGCTGCTTGGGCACCAAAAACTGCACGGCGATCCCTAGTTTTTCCTCCTCGGTGTAGCCGGAGAGCTCGATGACCTCCATACGGTCGCGAAGCGCAGGCAGAATTGGGTCCAGTACGTTTGCCGTAGTGATAAACATAACCTTTGACAGGTTATAGGGGACATCGAGGTAGTGGTCCGAGAAGGCGAAGTTCTGCTCCGGATCGAGCACCTCCAGTAGCGCTGAGGAGGGGTCGCCTCTGAAATCCATGCCCACCTTGTCGATCTCGTCCATCATGAATAGGGGGTTAATCGTCGCTGCGGTGCGCATCGTCTGGATGATTCGCCCCGGGAGCGCCCCTACATAGGTGCGGCGGTGGCCGCGAATCTCCGCCTCGTCCCTGATCCCGCCCAGGCTGATCCTCACAAATTTACGCCCCAGCGCCTGAGCGATGGACTTGCCCAGGCTGGTCTTTCCCGTTCCTGGGGCGCCAACGAAGCAGAGGATAGGGCTCCTCAGCTTCCCTTCGGACAGCTTGCGCACCGACATATACTCCAGAATCCTCTCCTTTACCTTGGTTAGCCCATAGTGGTTCTCGTCGAGCACCTTTGCCGCCTGTTTGATGTCCAGATTATCCTCCGTTTCCTTGTCCCAGGGTAGGGTGACCAGCCAATCGAGGTAGGTTCTGATCACGGAGACCTCCGGAGAGGCGGGGGGCATCGTGGCAAGGCGCTCCACCTCCTCGTTGGCTTTTTGCATTACCGCCTCAGGCATGCCTGCTGAGGCGATCTTCTCCTTTAGCTCATTCATCTCCCTGGTTAGAGGATCGACATCGCCCAGTTCCTTCTGGATCGCCTTTAACTGTTCCCTGAGGAAATACTCTCGCTGTGATTTGTCCACCTCCTCCTGAACCTGGGTGTGGATCTTGCTTTGCAGCTCCAAGACGTCCAGCTCTCGGGCCAAAAGGATGTTAATTCGTTGCAATCTATCGTAGGGGTCAAGGGCTTCCAGGATCTCCTGCCTTTTTTGAAGGGTGAGATCCAGGGAGGAGGCGACGAAATCGGCGAGCCATCCCGGCTCCTCGATATTCATCGCCGCGATGTAGGCGTCCTCGGGAAGCGTTGGGGAGAGCTTGATGGACTTCTCAAAGAGGGCAAGCACGGCGCGCATCAGGGCCTCGGTTTGCGGTGGTTTCCCCGTGGCTTCCTCGATGGGCACCACCTTGACCTTAAAGAAGGGCTCATCGTGGACCAGCCGGGTGATCCTGACCCGCCGCTGCCCATGAATCCAAAGGGTGCCTGTGCCATCGGGCATCTTTAGGTGGCGTCCGATGGTAGCCTCGGTGCCAATGGAGTAAAGATGGTCGAAGGTGAGCTCCGCTGCCTCCAGATCTCGCCGAGCCACCACCACGATCGCCCGGTCGTGAGCTATCGCCTCTTCAATAGCCCGAAGGGAGCTTTGGCGTATCACAATCAACTGGGTAACGAGGTGAGGGAAGATCACCGTATCCCGCCTGGGCAATAGAGGCAGTTCCAGCTCCTCTTCCTCCGAGATGATAAATCCCTCTTCAACCACTATATCCCCCCAATATGCCTCTCTTTTTTCGTTCACAATAGTTTACCACATCGAAGGCGCCAAGGCAAAACTATGTGGGCAAAAGGGGTTGATAAGAGAGGCGAAAAGTGATAGAGTATTATTGCTAATGATTTTCATTTGCAAAAGGAAATGCAGGATCTGAAAGGGCAACGAATTACTAACCAACGAAGGCTGCTCCTCGATCTTTTGCATCGGTCGAAGGGGCACCTCGATGCCGACGAACTCTATCGCCTCGCCAAGGAGAGGGAGCCTCGTCTCAGTCTGTCCACGGTTTATCGCACCCTTCGCCTTTTTAAGGAGCTTGGCTTGATCGAGGAGCGGCACTTCGCCGAAGAGCACCACCATTATGAGGCCAAGGGAGAGATGGAGCATCACCATTTGGTATGCCTTGGCTGTGGAAAGGTAATCGAGTTTGAGTCACCCTTGACCGGGAAGATGAGGGAGGATGTGAGCAAGCAAACGGGCTTCGAGATCCTTGACGCTGAGGTTCACATGGAGGGCTATTGTGATCGCTGCCGAATTGGGAGGGAAAGATGGCAGGCGTTGCCATGACTTTATTTTTCCGAGGCTTTTTGCAAATGAAAGCATTAACAAACTCAATTTCCTTGAAGGGTGATTGAATGAGCGAGAAGAGACAAATAACGGTGCGCCAGATGCAGGGCGGACAGAGTGGCACGGTAATTCAGATATCGGGAGGACATGGTCTGGTCAATCGCCTCTATGCCCTGGGCATCAGACCGGGCAAGCGAATTACCAAGGTCAGTTCTATGTTCATGCGGGGCCCGGTTACCCTCCAGGTGGATCGATCTCAGGTTGCCATCGGCTTTGGCATGGCGGGTAAGATATTGATTGAGGTGGATTGATGAGAATCCTGCTTATGGGCAACCCCAATGTGGGGAAAAGTGCCTTCTTCTCCCGAATCACCGGGGTAAAAGTGATCGCTTCCAACTACCCGGGCACCACTGTTGACTTCACCAAGGGCTTCATGAAACTGGTTGGGGAGGAGGTTGAGGTTATCGATGTCCCCGGCACCTACGCCCTTGAGCCCACCTCCAAGGCCGAGGAGGTGGCTGCGGAGATGCTCAAGGATGGCGACCTGGTGATCGATGTCGTTGATGCCACAAACCTGGAAAGGAACCTTTACCTGACCCTGGAGCTACTGGAGAGGCAAATCCCTGTGGTCGTGGCCTTAAATATATGGGATGATACCGAGCACAGGGGGATAAGCATCGATGTAGCGAGGCTGGAGGAGCTGCTGGGGGTGCCTGTTGTTCCCACGGTGGCAATAACCGGGCAGGGGATAAAGGAATTAGTCGGTCGCATCCCGGAGGCTACCTCCCCCCCGTGGCCTAACCGCAGCCGCGATGGGAGGTGGGCCGCCATCGGCAGCATAATTGAAGAGGTTCAAACCATAACCCACCGCCATCATACATGGCTTGAGGGTTTGGCGGATGCCTCTATCAAGCCCCTAACCGGTCTTCCCATCGCCGCTCTAGTGCTTGCCATCTCCTTTCTAGTGATCCGCTTTATTGGCGAGGGCTTGATCGGCTATGTGTGTACGCCCTTTTTCGAAAACCTCTGGGCCCCGCTTATGATGAAGCTGAGCGTGCTTTTAGGCTCCGGGGGTTTCTGGCACGATATGCTCATTGGCAATTTGATCGATGGGGAGATAGACTTCTTTCAATCGATGGGCGTCCTGACCACGGGGCTCTATATCCCTTTTGGGGCGGTGTTGCCCTATATCCTTTCCTTTTACCTGGTGCTGGGATTTCTTGAGGACCTGGGCTATCTTCCCAGGCTGGCAGTTCTCCTCGATAACATCATGCACCGCATAGGCCTGCACGGCTATGCCATTATCCCTACCATGCTTGGATTGGGGTGCAGTGTGCCGGCAATCATGGCCACTCGCATCCTGGAGAGCAGGAGGGAGAGGTTTATCGCCGCCACGCTAATCTCCATAGGCATCCCCTGTGCTGCCTCTCAGGCGATGATCTTCGGGCTGGTTGGGGCTCAGGGAGGGCAATATGTGGCCATGGTCTATGGTTCCCTGTTTGCGGTGTGGCTCATCCTTGGCTTCATCCTCAACCGAGCTGTCAGGGGATTTAGCCCCGAACTCTTAATAGAGATTCCCCCCTATCGGCTGCCCTCATGGCGAGCCGTGCTGACAAAGCTCTGGATGCGGGTCTATGGCTTCCTTCGCGAGGCCCTGCCCATAATTTTAGTGGCTATTCTTGCTATCGGCATCCTTTATACCCTTGGGGTGTTCGATTTTATCGCCAACCTCACTGCCCCGGTGGTAAGCGGGCTTTTCGGGCTGCCCAAAGAGGCGATGAGCGCTATAGTCATCGGCTTTTTGCGCAAGGATTTGGCGATAGGGATGCTGGCCCCGCTGGCGCTGAGCGCCGGGCAACTGGTGGTCGGCTGCGTGGTCCTGTCGATGTTCTTCCCTTGCATCGCTGCCTTTGTGGTCCTCGCCAGGGAGCTTGGCCTTAGGGGCATGCTCCGAGCGACTGGGATAATGCTGGCGGCGGCGATAGTTGTAGGGGGCCTGCTCAACCTGATTTTATAGAAGGGGGCTGCTTTGGAAGCTTGACTTTTCATATTAGGGCGCTAAGATGTAGGCAGCTTTGAGCGAGCCCTTCCCTGAAATGAAAGCTTCCCGAGCAATAGTCCTTTTTGTCCTCATAATGCTTCTGGCATCGCTGGCGCTGGTGAGCGTACTTCCCGCTGGAGCTCAGGGTGTAAATCTTTTGCAGAACCCCAGCTTTGAGGACGGCGTTGACCCTTGGCAAGCACGCGGTGGCACCCTGATCACTATAAACAACCCCAACAGTGGAAATCTTGCCGCTATCTTCTTCGTCAACGAGGCAGAAGGCTACATTCATCAGACTGTTCCCGTCTCGCCCGAAGCCAGTTATTTGTTCTTCGGCTTCGCTATCAAAGATAACCCCAACATTGACAACATTTTTCTGCGAATCTCTTGGTATGAGAGCGAAGATGGTTTCGGAAGTGAAATATCTGATAATGACTCCATCAATGCCCTAACAGACGACCACCCCCAATACCGCCCTCTGACAACTGGTCAAGTCACTCCGCCACCAAACGCTCATT
>SOJQ01000114.1 GCA_004376075.1 Dehalococcoidia bacterium
AGGACAACCCAAGATGGGGGGAGGGGAGGTAGCGGGGTTATCCTCTCACCGCGCTCCTGCCCTAAGGCAGTGCCCCCATAAAGGAAGAAGGCGGCATCGGAGCTAACCCTCGATGCCAACTGGAGCAATTGGTTGAGCGATAAGCCCAATTCCCAAAGCTCATTAAGGGCTCGCAGGGTGGCAGCGGCATCAGTGGCACCACCGCCCAACCCTGCGGCGATAGGGATACCCTTTTTGAGGGAGATCGACGCCCCCTGCCTAGAGCCGGCGGACTCCTGAAGCAACCTCGCCGCTTTCACTGCCAGATTGTCCAAGGAACTTAGGCTCGGATGGTCGCACTGAAAGCTTATCCCTTGATGCTCCTCAAAGCGAAGGGTATCTCTGAGGTCGATGGCCTGAAGGACGGTAGCGACCTCATGGTAGCCATCGGCTCGCCTGCCCAGAACCTCAAGGGTCAAATTGATCTTTGCATAGGCTGAGATGGTTAGCATTGCTTTTCAGTGAACACCCTATAGACCCTAGCCCACTCCTCAAGGCTTAGCGTCTCAGCACGACGCTTTTGGCTTATCCCAGCTCTATCAAGCAAGGCAGCAGCATCCCCTGGTGTTATGTTAAGGCCCTGAGCTAGGGAATTACGCAACTGTTTGCGGGGCGCCGAGAACCCGCCACGAACCACCTCAAAGAATATGGCTACATCCTCTACCTCCACTGCGGGATGATCATAAAGCTCGATGCGCACAATGGCGGAGTCCACCTTTGGCGGGGGGTAGAAGCTTCGCGCAGGCACATAGTCCACAATAGCGGGCCTGGCGTAAAATTGCACACTGACGCTCAACAGGCTCATCTCACCGGGCTGGGCCACCATGGCCTCAGCCACCTCCTTTTGTATCGTAACCACCATCATCTTAGGCTTGAGCGATGCCTCCAAAAAGTGGCGCAGCACCGCGGAGGCAATGTAATAAGGGAGGTTGGCCACAACCTTATATGAGGCTTCAAGGCCACCCTTTGCCGCTTCAATTAGACTTCCGGGGTCGCTCTCTAAAACATCGGCGCTAAGGATAGTGACATTGGCTAGAGGAGCGAGGCCCTCCTCAAGGGCAGAAGCCAGCTTGGGATCGATCTCAATAGCGATAACCCAGCCTGCTTTCCTCGCCAGTTCCCTGGTCAATATGCCAAGACCAGGCCCCACCTCAACCACGGTATCGAAAGGGCTAAGCTCTGCTGCTGAGACGAGACGCCTGAGCGCCCTATCATCGATGAGGAAATGCTGCCCCAATCCCTTCTTGGCACGAAGGTCAAGGCGACGAAGTTGTTCTTTGGTTTGACGAAGGAGCAAGGGCTCACTCCTTGCCATTAAACCATGGCATATCCACCGTTAACGCTGATCGTTTGACCCGTTATATGATTGGCCCGATCTGAGGCCAAGAAAACCACCATATTTGCCACATCCTGGGGCGTGCCCAACTTACGCAGGGGATATTGCCTCACGATTTTCTGCATCCTGTCCTGGTAGGCCGCCCAGGCGTCTCCACCTTGCTCCTCGAACATCTTTTCCATGCCAACAATCTTCTCCGTTCTGGTCATCGAGGGGCATACCGCATTCACCAGGATGCCATGCCGGGCAACGTCCTTGGCCAGGCCCTTAGTGAAGCCGATGACACCCGCCTTGGCCCCAGAGTAAACGGGTTGATTAGGCTCGCCAACCCTTCCTGCATCGGAGCCAATATTGACAATCTTGCCCTCCCTTCGCGGGATCATGTGTTCCAGCACTGCCCTGGTGCAATTCAGTACGCTCCGATAACAGACAGCTATCTCGAAGTCCCAATCCTCCTCGGTCATTTGCATAAAAAAGTTGATCCGCCAGGCGGCGGCACAATTAACCAGAACGTCTATCGCCCCAAACTTATCCACCGCTGCCTTGGCCATCTGGTTAGCCTCCGCCAGTTTGGTTACATCGGTTTTAACCATTAACGCTTCCGCCCCCTTAGCTCTTATCTCCTCAGCAACGGCTTTTCCCTTCTCCTCATCCAGGTCAGCGATCACCACCTTTGCCCCCTCCTCAGCGAAGGTGAGGGCGATCGCCCTTCCGATCCCCATTGCTGACCCGGTTACTATTGCCACCTTATCCTTAAGATTCAGCTCCATGGCTCCCTCCTTGATTTGAGATTATCAAGCCAAAAGAGAGAGGTCGTGCACCTACTGTCGATCTCGCCCCCTGGCTTGCCCCTGTCAGCCAGCTCCGACCAGGCAACCCTGCGGCACCCAGAGGCTACTATTTACCGCTGCTTCCTCCCGGATCTGACGGGGTTCATAGTGTTCTGCCGCGCAGGACCCAGCCTTCAACACCACCTAGCAGAAGCAGTCCCAAAAAGCAGCAGACCTCGAGTAGGAGTTCAGCCCCGCTATAGCGGATTGCGGGTACAGGGCACCGCTAGCTCCCCGCCTAGCACGACCTCCCTGAGATACTATCCCACAGAGGCGTTCCTTGTCAAGCCTACTTTAGACCCTTGCCTATCATGATGAGCTTCGTGTAGAATAGGATGATGAAGATTCGTAAGGTGGTGATCCCAGCGGCTGGCTGGGGAACAAGATTCCTGCCGGCAACCAAGGCCCTGCCCAAGGAGATGCTCCCTCTGGCAGATAAGCCCCTGATCCAATATATTGTTGAGGAGGCTATCTTATCAGGCATGGAACAGATCATCATCGTAACCTCCTCGGGGAAAAGCGCCATTCAAGACCACTTCGACCGAGATTTTGAGCTGGAATACATCCTGGAGCAAAAGGGGGAGAGGGGGCTACTGGAGGAGGTGCGTCGCATCGCCGATCTGGCCAACATATGCTACATCAGGCAAAAGGAGCAGCTTGGCTTGGGGCATGCCATACTTACCGCCGAGGAATTTATCGGGAGGGAGCCTTTCGCTGTTTTCCTCCCCGACGACATCTTCGATGCCGAGGTGCCCCTCCTGAAGCAGATGGGTGAGGTATACCAGCGCTATCAAGGGAGCGTTTTGGCGGTGCGGCGGGTGGCAAAGGAGGAGACCAAAAGATATGGCATTATCAAGCCAAAGCAGATAGAGGAGCGTCTTTATCAGGTTTTGGATGTGGTGGAGAAGCCCGAAGAGGCCCCTTCAGACCTGGCAATACTGGGCAGATATATCCTGACGCCCGAGATCTTCGAGGCGCTGAAAACTACCCCTCCCGGCTGGGGGGGAGAGATTCAGCTCAGCGATGGCTTGGCACTAATGCTTCAAAAGCAAGCGGTTTACGGCTACGAGTTTGAGGGGGAATATTACGATGCTGGCAATCCCCTGGGCTTGCTCAAGGCCACGGTGGCCCTTGCCCTAAGCCACCCCCAGATTGGCGCCGATTTCAAGGAGTATCTACGGGGGCTCAGCACCGACCTTTGAGGCTAAAGCCTCGCCCTTAAAGAAAAGGCCTTACGCATTTCTGCGGAAGGCCTCTGTTCGACAGCTTGCCTGGTGGGGAAGAGGAGACTCGAACTCCTACGCCCTAAGGCACATGATCCTAAGTCATGCTCGTCTGCCAGTTCCGACACTTCCCCTAGTGGGCCGCACAGGGCTCGAACCTGTAACCTACTGATTAAGAGTCAGTTGCTCTACCATTGAGCTAGCGGCCCCAAGACAGAGGCAAACATACTATATCTTTGCTTCAAAGTCAAGGGTATTGAAGCAATGGGTTATCAGGACTGGGAGGCAAGGACGCCGCCCACGGCCCAGTTCTCCTTGGCCACATCCTCGAAGATTACGATGGTGGCCTCAGGGGTGGTGTGGGCAATAGTAACCACCGCCTCGGTGATAACCCTGGCCAGCTCCGCCTTCTGAGCCTGTGTCCTCCCAGGCCACATCTCCACCCTCACTATTGGCATATCGATCACCCCCTTCCCCTCTTGCCTCAAGGGCTTTCAAGTAGTATATTACATTCGATCTCCTTTTTGCGGAGGTTAGCATGGGTTCAAGCCTATGGCATCGAGCAAAGCTCAGGTTGAAGAAAGCACTGGGGAAGAACATCTTCCTCTGCGACAGCTGTAAGTGGGACTGGCGCAGCGCCTGCCACAATCCAGACCGTCCCAATGCTACCTGGTGCCCCGATTATCAAAAGCGTGGCAAGTGACACCCAAAGCGCTCTTCCCTTACCTTGACCCCTAGAAATATATCAGCTTTTCCTCAATTTGACCAGATTAAGTTGTAGTGCCGAAGGAAAGAGGGTATAATCTTGCCATGAAGGTCTCAGAGCTGGGGGAATTTGGGCTCATCGAGCTCTTTGCCGGAATTGTGATCAGGTCAAGGGGAGAGGCCCTCCTGGTGGATATTGGCGACGATGCCGCCGCCTGGCGTACCGATGCCTCCATCCAACTCGCCACCTGCGATGCCCTTATTCAAGATGTCCACTTCACCCTGGGCACCACGACCTGGCGAGAGCTGGGATGGAAGGCGCTTGCCGTGAACCTCAGCGACATCGCCGCTATGGGAGGGCTTCCCCAATATGCCCTGGTTTCCTTGGGCTTGCCGGGAGATACCGAGGTGGAGCACATGGTCGAGCTCTATGAAGGGATGGTGGAGCTGGCGCGCCTCTTCGATGTTGCCATCGCAGGTGGCGATGTCGTCGGCTCACCCCTGGTCCTCCTCAGCGTAACTGTGCTTGGCACTGCTTCAAATCAAATCCTCACCCGAGCAGCGGCGGCTTCGGGAGACCATATTGCGGTAACAGGATATTTGGGGGCATCGGCGGCAGGGCTGGTCATGCTCAAAAGAGGGCTTCAACTTGATAAGGAGACCGCCGCATTGTTGAGGGAGGCTCACCTTAAACCCTATCCCCGCGTCATTGAAGGGCAAATCCTGGCCTGCCATGGGGTGAAGGCGACAATAGACCTAAGCGATGGGCTGGTTAGCGATCTTGCCAAGGTATGTAAGGCAAGCGGGGTAGGGGCTCGCCTCAGGGTAGGGGAAATACCCATCCACCCCATGGTGAGCGCCGCTTTTAGGGAGGATTGTCTCGACCTCGCTCTCTCAGGGGGCGAAGTCTATGAGCTTCTATTCACGGGCAGGATTGAGGTTATCGATAAGATTAAGGGGCTGATGCCCTGCCCAGTGACGGTGATCGGCGAGATGGTTAGCGATGAGCCGGGGAGGGTGAGGCTTTTCGATGAGCAAGGTGGCGAGGTTAGATTGAGAAGGGGGGGATGGGAGCACTTCGCCCCAGGGAGTAATAATGAACTTCGTTAGCGAGAGCCCGGAGCTAACCCAGCAGCTTGGCATGCGACTGGGGAGGCTAGCAAAGCTGGGCGACTTGTTCCTTTTGGTGGGCGCTCTGGGGAGCGGGAAGACCTGCCTCACCCAGGGTATCGCCTGGGGGCTAGGCATCGAAGGCTATGCCACCAGCCCCTCCTTCGTAGTGATTAACCAGTATCAAGGCAGGCTGCCCTTTTATCACATCGACCTCTATCGCCTGGAAAGGATCGAGGAGGTCATCGAGCTGGGTCTGGAGGATTATCTCTACGGGAGGGGGGTTTGCGTTGTGGAATGGGCGGAAAAGGGCTTAGAGGTGCTTCCCAAGGAGCACCTGCTGGTGGAGATGGGCTTCCTCTCCGATACCAGACGGGGTATTACTTTCAAGCCCAGCGGGGAGCGATATGTAGAGATGCTTTCCGAGCTTAATGTTAGAGAAAGAGCGAAAAAATGGAGCTTGCCCTAGATACCTCCACAGAGATCGCCAGCATCGCCCTATCTCGCTGCGGAGAAGTCGAGGCGGAGATGACATGGCCCTCGAGGCAGAACCACACTGTTGAGCTTGTGCCTAATCTCCTGCACTTACTCCATGAAGCCAAGATAAAACTTCAGGAGATCGATGCCATCATCGTTGCCAAGGGACCGGGAAGCTTCAATGGACTAAGGGTCGGGGTGGGCACAGCAAAGGGGCTCGCCTTCGCCCTAGGCATCCCTCTGGTGGGCATAGGAACCCTGGAGGTAGAGGCCTTCCCCTATGCCAAGACAGGTTTACCCATTTGCCCGGTGCAGGATGCAGGACGGGGGGAGATCGCTGTCGCCTCATATCAACTGCAAAAAGGCGAGTGGCAAAAGCGGGTTGAGGAGCATATTACCACTGTGGAGGAGCTCGCAAACAATATAGCCTCCAAAACTATTTTCTGCGGTCGGTTTTCGCCCGATATTGCTCAGCAAATTGAGAGGCAACTGGGAGAGAGGGCTGTGATCGTATGCACATCGCTAAGGAGGGCAGGATTTCTCGCCGAGTTGGGCTGGCGAAGGCTGGAGAGGGGTGAAATCGACCGCCCCACCACCCTCCAGCCCCTCTACCTGCGTCGCCCCTCAGTGACTATTAAGATGACGGAGGCGGGAAGATGAGGGCTTGGAAAGGGCTACCCCTTCCTTCCATGAAAAGCTATGCCATGTGTTTCGCCTGCGGCCGGGAAAACCCCATCGGGCTCAAGCTCACCTTTCGCCAGGAGGGGGATGCCGTCAAGGCGGAATTTACCCCCGGCGAGTTCCACCAAGGATGGCCCG
Organism: Dehalococcoidia bacterium; assembly: GCA_004376075.1. Lineage (GTDB taxonomy): Bacteria > Chloroflexota > Dehalococcoidia > E44-bin15 > E44-bin15 > E44-bin26. The sequence continues at coordinate 6,540 of SOJQ01000114.1, forward strand.
GCGTTATCCACGGGGGAATCATCGACACCCTTCTCGATGAAGCGATGGCCTATGTTCCCTTCTTTCTAGGGTTAAATTGTGTCACCGCAAAGATGGAGGTGAGGATAAGGCGTCCCGTTTCGGTGGGGCAGCAGCTCTTCATCAGCTCCACAATGGCGAGGAAAACAAGAAAACTCATCGAGGCCAGGGCAAAGATAGCCTTAGAGGATGGCACAGCGATAGCGGAAGCGAAAGCGGTAATGTATGTAGTCAATGAGGCTAAGCGAGGATAGATATGCAGAGGACGCTTGTTCTCCTGAAACCAGACGCCTTGCAAAGAGGGCTTGCGGGCGAAATCATCTCCCGCCTTGAGGGGAGGGGGCTTAAGATCGTAGCGATGAAGATGATGCAGATGGATGAGGAGCTGGCGAAACGCCTCTATGAGATCCACAAAGGTAAATCCTTTTTCCAGGGTCTGATAGAGCAGATCACCTCCAGCCCGATCATTGCCGCCGTCTTCGAAGGAGAAAATGCCGTGGAGCTGGTGAGAGGAACTATGGGGGAGACCGATCCCGCCCTCGCCATGCCGGGAACGATAAGGGGAGACCTCGCTTTAGATATCGGGCGCAACCTGATTCATGGCGCTGACTCTGAGGAGATCGCAGAAAAGGAGAGCGAGCTCTTCTTCTCAGCGAAGGAGATTTTTCGTTTACACCCGTGAGGACAAATGGATCTTCGACAGCAGGTCACGCTGGACGCGGATGCGATTGAAGATGGTTGGGTTGCAGGCTTTCTTATTGTGCTTCCAATGCGTTTGGCTAAAGGTTTAAGCCCACAAACAAGACAAATAACGCAATCCCCAATATGAACGCCCACCACGCTACGAGACCACTCCACTTGATGCTAGAGGCGTAAATGTTAAGGTCCTCTGGTTCGTCTTGATTTAGATGATGGCTCAGCGCACCTAACAGAAGAACACCCCCTACCAAACTGAGCGCTAAGAAGACCCATGCAGAGAATAGCACGCCAGAATATACTATTTCAACGTCAGGCCCAACAATATATCTAATAAACGTCGCACTGAGAGCAAGAACGCCGGCCGACAATGTAGTGATCAGCCTACCCCAGCTCTCGACGGTGCGAAAGGCCTCTAATTTAGCCTGATACTTCCCATTTCCACCATTTGACATAGAAAATCCACCTCCTCGGTCGCGACGGAGGTTGTCAGCCTGAGCAGATCGGGAAGATGCCGCACCAACGCTCCTTTATTTGACGGAGAACACTCACTAGGGAGACTATGGGCTTCATTCCGTCCCGCGGATAGACATCGATATCTTTTAGTACAGCCGCCACCGAGTTTAGTACAATGATAGGAATGTCTTCCAGAGGAAAAGGAGCCCACTCCTTCTGTCGGAATACAAGGGACTCGACGATAACAGCTTTAATAAATGCTGCAAGCTCCTCGGGGATTTCTATATCTCTTCTATCTCCCGTGACTGTGAAGACCCCGTCTACCGCTTTAAGAACTTTTTCCTCCTTCGCTGCTACCTCATCTTTGAACTTTTCTGCTGCCATGACCATTCCTCCTTCAGTAAGATTGTCACTTTACGCTTCCCCCAACAGGTCTTCCCGCTACCTTGTGGATCACTCAATCCTGACTAGGGGGGTGGCTTTGCTCCATAGCCTTTCTAGCTGGTAATACTCCCGCTCCGTTAGGGCAAAGATATGTATGATAATATCGCCAAAATCCATCAGTATCCAGCCTGAGCCAACGGTGCCCTCGCGGCGACGCAGCGCCACGCCTTCCTTCCTCAGCAAGCGGTGAATCTCATCATAGATGGCCTCGATCTGGCGCTCGCTGTCACCACTACAGATGACGAAATAGTCAGCAAAGGTGCATAGCCCTCTCGTATCGAGCATCACAATGTCGATAGCCTGCTTATCCGAGGCCGCCTCCACTGCCTTCCTCGCCAGCTCTACCGGTTCCAAAATGCGATCCCTCCTCTCAATCTTATTATAACATGCTCGCCCTCAAGGGCGAAATGTGGCTAAAGCATATTTTGGGTGACACCAGCACCTGCTTTGTGCCAAGATGCCAAAATTTGTCACGATGCCACTACTGTGCTAAGATGGCCTTGCTTAACTTTTGGGTCTGAAAAAGGAGGCAATGGTATGGTTTGGCAGGGATACTCCAAAAGGCTGAGAGAAGTGCTAGGGCTGGAGGGAAGCCCCATCGCCGTTAGCTACTCTATGGTCCCGGCCTCTAAAGCAAAGTCGGGGAAACACTGGGTATGCCAGGCCCTGCTCGATGCAAGGGAGGGTGCCATCATCAACTTGAGCCAGGAAAGCTGCGCTTGCCCCGGCGGGATCTGGCATCTCGGCCTCGGCCCGCGACCTTCCGGTGAGGCTGATAAAGCTTTGAAGAAGTTCCTTGTGGAAGGGGAAAAACTGTTCTGCTCCATTGCCACCTTCCATCGGGCTATGACCTTGACCACGCAGCCACCTGTGGGGCTGGCAGATTATGTAGTTTTCGCCCCGCTAGAGAAGGCCGAAATAGTACCCGATTTGGTAGTATTCTTATGCACTCCGGAGCAGGCCTGTCGCCTCGTCACCTTAGCTACCTACCCTGACGGCCTCCCTCCCAAGACGGAGATCGTGGGCTCGACATGCCACATGGTCATCGCCTATCCTCTAGTGTCAGGGGAGCTCAATATCAGCCTTTTGGATTATACTTCTCGCAAATACCAAAACTACAAGCCTGAGGAACTCTTTGTGACCATCCCGTATCATAGGCTACTAGGGCTCGTAGGAAGCATCGATCTTTGCAGCGCTGGCACAGCTAAGGTGGAGTTCCCGCCTGGCTTTAGAGAGCCAACGAATTGATTGGCTGAGAAGGATTGTGCTAGACTCCCCTATGGAAAATATGGCCAAAGGTTGAAAGGGGAACCATTGACGGGGCGAAGCAAGATAGCCCAGCAGCCCACTTTCATTGAAGAGAAAAGGCTAGAGGAGCAGGGTTACCGTTTCATCGCCGGCATCGATGAGGTTGGTCGCGGCCCTCTGGCGGGACCTATCGCTGCCGCCGCCGTGATCCTGCCCCTCAACCTAAATACCCCCTGGCTCCCTTTGGTGCGCGACAGCAAGCAGCTGACCCCAAAAAGGCGAGAGTTCCTTTTCCCTTTAATTGGCAGGGCAGCTATCGCCATCGGCGTTGGCTATGTGTTGCCTGATGTAATCGACAGCCAGGGTATCATGAGGGCAACAAGAATGGCAATGTGCTCCGCTGTGGAACTTCTCCCCTGCCCTTCCGATTTCCTGCTCATCGACCATATTAGCCTGCCCGAGCTCGGTCTCCCCCAGAAAAACATTATTAAAGGAGACAGCCTCTCCCTCTCCATCGCCTGCGCCTCCATCATTGCTAAAGTAAGCAGGGATCGCACCATGGTAGCCCTCGATGCTGTATATCCAGGCTATGGGTTTGCCAGGCACAAGGGCTATGCCACCAGGGAACACCTCGAAAATCTAAGGCGATGGGGGGCATGTCCCATTCATCGAAGGTGCTTTGCCCCCGTCCGGGAATGTATAAGGTGAATCGCAGGGAAGTTGGTGCCCTAGGTGAAAAGGTGGCCAGGGAATACCTGGAAGGCCTTGGTTTCTCCATCCGAGAGACCAACTTCCGCTTGAGGGAGGGGGAGATCGATATCATCGCTGAAAAGGATGATTTCCTCGTTTTCATCGAGGTGCGCACCAGGAGCAGCTCCTCCTTCGGCACCCCGGAGGAGTCGGTGACCCCTCAAAAGATGGAAAGGCTCATCACCCTGGCCCAAAGCTATATTGAAACCCATGAAGACCTACCATCCTCCTGGCGCATCGATGTCGTCGTCGTGGAGCTAACGCCTAAGGGGAAAGTCTCCCGAGTGGAGCTCATCGAGAATGCAACAGGCTGAGGACCACATTTACCTATTTGCCATGATATGTTAGAATTAGCACAAAGGGGTAAAGGGGTGAAGCTCCATGCCCATCTATGAATATCGATGCAATAACTGCCGACGCAAGGTGTCTATCTATCTCCGCGACTTCTCGGCATCCCCCAAATGCCCCTCCTGCGGTGGCGAGGATCTGGTTCGACTCTTCTCCAGCTTTGCCGTGCGTAAAGGAGGCAGTACAGCTATCTATGAGGACATCCTTTCCGACCACCGCTTGATAGACGGTTTGATGCGCAACGACCCCAGGGCCCTTGCCGAGTGGAATAAGAGGATGAGTGGAGGCATGGACGAGGAGATCGCTCCCCAGTATGAGGAGATGCTCGATAGGATGGAGCATGGGGAGATGCCAGAGGGGTTTATGGGTGGGGCTGAGATGCCCGATGAAGATTTTGAATGATTTCAGAGGTGATCGTTTATGCCCATCTATGAGTTTCGCTGCAATGCCTGCCAAGAAAAGATAAGCCTTTTTGTGAGGAGCATCACCGATTCTCCATCCCCTGAGTGCCGTCGCTGCGGCAGTAGAGAGCTCGTTCGAGTGATCTCCGGTTTCGCTTATCACAAATCGGAACGGACCCGCCTTGGGGAGTCAGGCCCGCCTCGGCCCTACCCAGGCCCTGACTATTACAAGGATCCCCGCAACATCGGCCGCTGGGCGGAGAAGAGACTCAAGGATTTGGGAATGGATATGCGCAGTGAAGAGTATGGGAATACCTTCTCCGAGGTCCGCGAGATGATCGACGCAGCCAGAGAGGGCGAGATGCCGGAGCCCCTCAAGGACCTTTAAGCTAAGATGCTACGCCTTATCGATGCCAACCTTAACCGCATCAGCGAAGGGCTACGCCTCCTCGAGGATGTAGCCCGCTTCCTCGTTAATGACGCTACACTAAGCGAGCAATTGAAATCCCTGCGCCATGAGCTGGCGGAAGATGACCTCTCGCTACAAAGAAAGCTCCTTTTCGCTAGAGATTCAGCAGGGGATGTAGGTGCCTTCACCGAGGTTCCCAGCGAGGTTCAGCGGGTAGACCTCCCCGCCATTGTCATGGCTAATGCAAAGAGGGTGCAGGAATCGTTACGGGTTTTGGAGGAGTTTGCCAAGCTTCCCAACTCCACCCTCGACTCGCTAAGGTTCAAGCAAGCTAGGTTTGCTCTCTACGATTTGGAGCAAAAGATGGTCTCTAAACTTCTTCGCCGCGATAAGAGGATAGCTGGTCTTTATGTAATCATCGATACCGAGGCACTGGGGGGCAGAGACGAAATCGAGGTAGCCAGGAAGGCGATCGGCGGAGGGGCAAAGGCAATTCAGCTTCGGGACAAGCATCGGGATAAGGGGGAGATATTAGCCACTTCAATAAAGCTGCGGGAAATTTGCTCCCAGTCTGAAGTACTTTTCATCGTGAATGACTACCTCGACATCGCTCTCGCCTCAGATGCCGACGGCCTTCACCTGGGGCAAATCGACCTTCCTATTTCCGCAGCGCGCCGCCTATTGCCCATCGATAAGATCCTGGGCTGCTCCACAACCGTCCTCTCAGAGGCTCTCCAGGCACAGGCTGAGGGCGCCGATTACATTGCCGTGGGCTCGATCTATCCCACCCCCTCAAAAGCGGGAGCTAGAGTGGTCGGGCTGGAGACGCTGCGGCAGATCAGGGAGGCGATATCGATCCCCGTCGTTGCCATCGGGGGCATCAATGAAGGAAATGCCGATGCGGTCATCGAGGCCGGGGCTGACTCCCTTGCTGTGGTCAGCGCCGTTCTTAGGGCCGAGGATATGGAAGAGGCAGCTAGAAGGCTAGCGGCCAAGTTCGGGGGTGATTAAATGGGAACAGTAGCAGATAGACTGGAGCTAATGGCCGAGAAGGCACGCAAAACCCTGGTGGCTAAGGATGCTGCCCGGGAGAGGGCTCTTCAGCTCTGCCGCGAAGTGATTCGCTACTCCACCAATGCCATCCGTGCTGTGCACCGCGGCGAATACGAAGAGGCCAAGGAGCTGCTAGCCTCGGCTCGCCTCCTCCTCAAAGACTTGGATAAGACCCTGAGTGAGCACCAGGAACTCCTCGATGCCGGCTTTGTTTATAATGCTCAGAAGGAATATGCGGAGGGCTGCATCACCCTTGCTCTGATCGCTGGGAGTACCTTCCCCGACCCTGATGAGCTTGGCATCAGCTACGCTGCCTATCTCAATGGGCTGGGGGAAGCGGTAGGAGAGCTACGTCGCCACCTCCTCGATTGTACCAGGAGGGGGGAGATCTCCCGCTGCGAAGAGCTGCTGGCAACTATGGATGATATCTATGGTGTTCTGGTGACCATGGACTTCCCCGATGCCATAACAGGGGGGCTGAGGAGAACCACCGACATTGTGCGGGGCATTCTGGAGAAGACCCGCGGCGACCTAACCCTGAGCTTCAGGCAGAGGGAGCTGGAGGAAAAGCTGGCTGCCTTCGAGGAGAGGCTGGGTATAAGGATGACGGAATCTTTTGAGAAGGAGGAATCGTCCTAAACTTTATCAAGGAGGTCGAACCATGGATCCCATATTTATTGCAGTGATAGCGGGTTCTTTGGGACTTGCTTTCGCTGTTTTTTTGATCCTCTACGTCTTAAGGCAGGATCAGGGCTCGGAGAGGATGAGGGAGATATCGGCAGCCATCAAAGAGGGTGCCATGGCCTTCTTGAGACGGGAATATCAAATACTGGCCATATTTGTAGCAGTGGTTGCTATCGGTTTGGGACTCATCCCTCATCTCGGTTGGTGGGTAGCTTTTTCCTTCGTTTTCGGCGCCGTCTCCTCCGGTGTCGCCGGCTTTATCGGCATGAATATGGCGATAAGGTCCAATTCCAGGACGGCGGCCGCCGCTGAGAAGAGTCTGAACCAGGGGCTCAGGGTTTCCTTCCGCAGCGGCGCAGTGATGGGGATATGTGTCGTCGGCATCGGCATCCTCGGCTTGAGCATCCTCTACTTTGCCTTCCATATTGACCCCGATGAGTTCATTAAAATTATCCCCGGCTTCGGATTCGGCGCCTCAGCGGTAGCTATCTTCGCCAGGGCTGGCGGGGGCATCTATACCAAGGCAGCGGACACCGGTGCCGACCTGGTGGGCAAGGTGGAAAAGGGGATCCCTGAGGATGACCCCAGAAATGCCGCCGTCATCGCCGATCTTGTGGGCGATAATGTGGGGGACGTGGCTGGCATGGGGGCCGACCTCTTTGAGTCCTACGTGGGTTCCATCATTGCTACCATGGCGCTGGCTACGGTGGCCGTAGCAGCTGGCCTGGCCAGTACGGAGATAGCCTGGTATCTGCCGATGATGATCGCCGCCGGGGGAATTATCGCCTCCATTATTGGCGTTTTCCTCATCAGGGTTGGCGACAAGCCGGAGATGGGGGCACTACTTGGCGCCCTTCGCCGAGGCACCTTATCGGCATCAATTCTGACCGCCATCTTCGCCTTCCTTGCCATCCATTTCCTTGGCGCTAACCTGGGGATATTCTGGGCTGTTCTCGCCGGGCTGATCGCCGGGGTGCTGATTGGGGAGAGCACCAACTACTTCACCTCCTACAACTTCGGGCCAACGCGCCGCATCTCGGAAGCATCTCAGACAGGGGCGGCGACGACGATAACCAGCGGATTTGCCAATGGACTGATGAGCACCCTGCCCCCCATTATCATAATAGCCATCGCCATCATCGTGGCTTACTATTTCGCTGGCATGTATGGCATCGCCATCGCTGGCATTGGCATGCTCTCTACGCTGGGGATCACCCTGGCCACCGATGCCTATGGTCCTGTGGCCGACAATGCCGGGGGCATCGTCGAGATGTCGGGGCTGCCCCCGGAAATCAGGGAGCGCACCGATGCCCTGGACTCACTGGGGAACACCACAGCAGCAACAGGCAAAGGATTTGCCATTGGAGCAGCGGCCCTCACCGCCCTGGCGTTGATGCTCTCCTACACCGTGGCCGTAGGAATCGTCACCATCGGACCCGAGGGGGAGATCGATATCACCCAGATCAGCCTGTTAAATCCCGGTGTAATAGCGGGGCTATTCCTCGGAGCTTTGATGCCTGCCATCTTCTGCTCTCTGACCCTGAACGCGGTGGGCAGAACCTCCTTCCAGATAATCAATGAGGTTCGCCGCCAATTCCGAGAGATAAAGGGACTATGGGAAGGCGAGGCCAGACCCGAGTACGGAAAATGTGTTGATATATGCACTAAAGCAGCGTTGAGGGAGATGATCGCCCCTGGACTCATCACAGTGGCCGCTCCCATCATCGTCGGCTTTGTCTTGGGGCCATTGGCTCTGGGTGGCTTTCTCATCGGTGCCATCGTTACCGGGTTCCTGATGGCGATAATGATGGCCAATGCCGGTGGCTCATGGGATAATGCCAAGAAGTGGATCGAGAAGGGTAACTATGGCGGCAAGGGGTCAGATGCCCATAAGGCGGCGGTGGTCGGTGATACGGTGGGCGATCCCTTTAAGGATACCTCGGGGCCTTCCCTGAACATCATGATAAAGCTGATGTCCATAATAGCGCTGGTTCTGGCGCCAGTTCTGGCGGGCGTGACCGGAATCCTTGGATGAAGGCTAGTCGCGCAGGAAGGGGTTATATTTGCGTTCGGTGGCGATGGTGGTCTGGGGTCCATGCCCGGGGAGAACGACGGTCTCATCGGGCAATGCCATTAGCTTGTTGTGAATGCTGTCCATCAGCTTCTTGTGGCTACACCCAGGGAAGTCTGTCCTGCCAATGCCAAAATTAAACAGGGTATCCCCGGAGAAGACCACCCCATGCCCATAGAGGGAGATCCCCCCAGGGCTGTGACCAGGGGTATGGAGAACGGCGAAACGAAGCTCACCGACCTCGATGATGTCGCCATCCTTAAGCAACCTCTCCGGCTTGGGAGGTGGCCCCAAGGAGCCAGTCATCACCATACCCAGCATGCCGGACATCGCTTGCATTATCCCCCCATTTGCTTCAGCCTCATGCATGGCAAAGGGGGCCCCGGTGGCCTCCTTGACCTGACGCAGTGCCATAATGTGATCAGGATGGGAATGGGTAGCCACAATCAGCTTGATGGTAAGACCAAGCTGGCGAACACTCTCCATTATGGTCTCAGCCTCGGTGCCGGGGTCGATGATCATCCCCTCTTTAGTCTTCTCAGAGCCCACGATATAGCAATTGGCGGCAAAGGGACCCAGTTCCAGCGCTTTTAAAATCATAATTCACCCCGTCTATTTTTCCCTATTGCTGCTTGTCTGTCAAGCCTTTGACATTTTTGGAGAAAACTGGTAACTTTTGCTAAGCTCCATTATAAAAACTTTACCTTGGGGGACAGAGAGTGAAAGTAGACATGGAAAAGATGGTCTCCCTCTGTAAGAGGCGTGGCTTTATCTTCCAATCGAGCGAGATCTACGGCGGGCTCTCCGCATGCTGGGACTATGGACCGCTGGGGGTGGAGCTTAAGAACAATGTCACGGCGGCGTGGGGGCGCTCTATGGTTCGGGAAAGGGACGATGTGGTGGGCTTGGATGCCAGCATCCTGATGCACCCCAGGACATGGGTTGCCAGCGGCCATGTGGCGGGCTTTACTGACCCTCTGGTGGATTGCAAGGTATGCCGCCAACGCTGGCGCGCCGATGATACAAAGGATGGCAGGTGCCCCGACTGCGGCGGCGAGCTCACCGAGCCCCGCATGTTCAACCTTATGTTTAAGACCTTCTTCGGACCCGTTGAGGAGGAGGCAGCGGTGGTTTATCTGCGCCCCGAAACAGCCCAGGGCATATTTGTCAATTTCGCCAACGTGATGAACACCACACGAAAGAAGCTGCCCCTCGGCATCGCTCAGATCGGCAAGGCCTTCAGGAACGAGATTACCGCGGGGAACTTTATCTTTCGCGACCGTGAGTTCGAGATGATGGAGGTCGAGTTCTTTGTCAAGCCAGGCACCGATGAAGAGTGGCTTAACTACTGGCTTGAGGAGCGCTTCAATTGGTATGTCAAGTTGGGGATAAAAAGGGAGAACCTCCGCCTCCGCGAGCACACCAAGGATGAGCTGGCCCACTATGCCCGGGTTTGCTATGACATCGAGTACCTTTTCCCCATGGGATGGTCGGAGCTGGAGGGCATCGCCCATCGGGGCGACTTCGACCTGGCCCAGCATGCCCAATTCAGCGGCAAGGACCTCAGCTACTACGACCCCGATAGCGGGGAGCGATTCCTCCCTTATGTCATCGAGCCCTCGGCAGGGGTAGATCGCTCGGCGCTGGCATTTCTGCTCGATGCCTACGATGAGGAGCTAGATAAGGAGGGGCTGCGGGTCTTGCTCCACCTCCATCCAGACCTGGCCCCGATAAAAGTTGCCGTATTGCCCCTGAGCAGAAATGAGGCACTGATCCCGATGGCGAAAGATGTCTACGCTGAGCTGCGCAAATGCTTCATGGCTCAATACGACGACGCCCAGAGCATCGGCAGGAGGTATCGGAGGCAGGATGAGATCGGCACCCCCTTCTGCATCACCATAGATTTTCAATCGCTGGAGGACAACCAGGTGACCATCCGCGAGCGCGACAGCATGAAGCAGATTCGGGTGCCGGTGGCGGAGCTAAAGCGCACACTTGAAGCTAAGCTTTCGGGCGAGCCCCTCGATATCCTGCCCCCCGGCGGCAGCTACTGGCTTGGGTTTTCAAACTAGAAGGTGCGATTCCAGATCCCACCAGAGGAAGGATCGTTATTTCAGCCAAAGCAAATATGGAAACAGGGGGATGAAAATGGAGGTGAAGGATTTTGCCCTGGAGGCCCTGAACGAGGCGCAGACAGCCCTCATGCAGGCGGTGGACGGCCTGAATCAGGATGAGTTGCTGTGGGAGCCCAAGCCCGGAGCCAACCACATCGCCTTCATTCTATGGCATACCCTGCGAGTGGAGGACTGGTTCTTCCAGTATATGTTCCAGCGCACGCCTCAGGTCTGGGAGTCGGAGAAATGGCATCATAAGCTGAACCTGCCAGACGATCCCAGGGTTACTGGCTTCGGCTATACCGCGGAGCAGGTGGACAGCTTCCCTGCCGTCCAGCTCCGTGACCTCGTTGCCTATGGCGAGGCGGTGCGAGCCAGAACTGTGGATTACCTGCGCAACCTCGACCCTGCCAGATTCGATGAGATACTGAAATCCCGTATCTTCGGCGACGTCAGCATCGGCAACTTGATAAGCCTTATGCTCTGCGAAATAGCTCAGCACGTGGGACAAATAGCGTACCTACGAGGGTTGGTGAAAGGTGAGGATAAATAATCTTGGGCAGCGGTGGCCCTGCCCCCCGGCGGCAGCTACTGACCGGGGTTTGAGAGGTAGGGAAGAGAATTTCTATGAGCGGAGTATAATTAACTGAAATGGTACTGTCTTTATTCTTCCTCTTTTGCTTAGTGGTCTCAGGGATAATTTACTGGGTGGCGCAAAGACGACCACTGGCCCCACTTTTGTGGCTTGCTTCGATAATAGGATATCTGTTCAGGGAGAACAAGGCGTTTATGATAGCGCTCACGGGGGCAATATCCCTTCATTTTGCCGGCACCATAATACTGGGCGGGGTAAAATATAACACCTCCGGCTTCACTATAGTTACCCATACCATGCTCGGCTTCTTCATGAGGGAACTCATAGTGAGAGCAGATCGGGGTTACCCTTTCATCGACAAGATTAGGAGCAAGTTGCCAGAACGGGGCAGAAAATATGTTACGCCGTCAACCCTTGCCTTTGCATTTTGCGCGGCAAATGCAATCCAGGAGGAAATCTGGGAGTTAATACACCCTGGAATGTGGCCAACGAGGCTAATTCACGTGGCAGACCAGTTGGGGGATGTGGTCTCTGATATAACGGGCATCATTATTTCCCTCAGGAAGGAGTGGTTTGTGCAGGCTTTTGGCAGGCTATATGATAGGGTCTCAGTTAAAAATAGGGGGGACTGAGAATAGATTTAAGCCTTGACATGGGAGTGATATGTCTTTCCTGCTGCCGGCGGCACCTACTGGCTGGGGTTCGAGGGGTAGGGGAGGTGGAATTCAAACTTTCTGGTATAATAGGATTGAGATTCTCAGTGGAGGTTGAATG
>SOJQ01000104.1 GCA_004376075.1 Dehalococcoidia bacterium
CTCAAACAATTTTGGGAAAGCCATTTCTCCCCCCTTAGCTAATTTTGATAATTTTCATTGTGTTTAATTAAGAAGCTTCCCAATACTCTAACATCTATCATCCCCTTCCCCTGCCATCCCAAGTGGAGCAAAGTAACTAACCCCTTTACAGGTCTTCTTGGCGATGGCATATAACGGATTATTCAAGTCTACGGTCTCCTCGCTGGCGCAACAATTCAAGGGGAGATCGAGATGCTAAAGGCGGGCATAAAGAGGGTTCACGTACGCCATGAGCAGACTGCCACCTTCGCTCCCCTCAATTATTTGCCGTCATGATATGAAACTCATATTTCCAGCCTACAAGCAGGTAGCACGGTCATAGGCGAGCACCCTCTTCCTCGTTCTGCTACGGGGTATCCCAATCCTTTCCAACTCCTTTTCCACCTCCGCGGTGCGACCTTCCAGCAGGTAGGACCTGAAGGGCTCCGCGATCTTATTCACATCCAGTTGGTGGACTATCACCCCTAATCTAACGGAAAGCGACTCAAACCAAGGATGCACAATCCTACTGTCGACAACAACATTGACCACCGCAGTCTTTCCTGAATCGAAGGCTCGATATAGAGCGGGACGGATCTCCCCAGGCTCGGTGACATACTCACCGTGACAACCTATAGCCTCATACATCTTGTCATACCTGAGATTGGGCAACATCTCCCATGAATCTGCCTGGCCTTTGAACCAACAATCTACGCCGCCAACCAAGCTATTTGCGTTACAAACCAAATAGACTATGGGCAGGTTATGTCTTAGCGCTGTCTCCACATCGCCACCCCCGATCCCCATGCTGGTGTCACTGGTGAGCACAAAAACCTGCTTGCCTGGCCTTGCCAGCTGAGCGCCGATGCCCATCCCAATTCCATGACCAAAGCTGCCAGCCTCCCCAGAGTCCAGGACCTGCCCATAGAACTTGGCCTTAATCTTGTCTGTTAGGTGGGTGCTACCAAGGAAGGAGTCAAGAACAATGGTGGCGTTAGGGTCGAGGAAATCGGCGATCTCTCGCGAAAGGACCCAAGGATGGATCGGGGCCCGCTCCTCATACTCCGCTTCATCTGCGGCTAATCCCTCTTCATAGGCTTGGCGGCAGAGGTCTAAATACTCCAACCAAGCCAACCTCTGTGGTGGCCCCTCTATATAGCTCCTGGCGCAATCTATCATCTGCCTTAGCACCAATTTAGGGCTGCCCACGATAAACTCTTCAGTGGGCAAAGGGGTCCACCCATCGGTGGCTGATTCGTGGACCACGATTTGCTTTGCTCGGCTAGGCCAAGCTGGGGGCCGCCCATCGCGTTCGAACCATCCTACTCGAAGCCCGATTATCATCATCAGGTCAGCTTCAGCCCAGAAATCGGCTCTATACGCTCCACCGATGGCCAGGGGATGATCCTCCGCCATCGCTCCTCTGGCTATCCTTCTCATATTGACAGGGATATTGAGGAGTTCAGCAAACTCCTTGAGCTCGTTGGCGGCATCGGCCCAATAAACGCCCTCACCGGCCACTATTACGGGCCTTTCCGCTTTGAGAAGTAGATCTATCGCTCTTTCCACAGCGGCAGGGTCGCCTTGGGATGGCGATGGTGATGCCATAACCTCCTTGGGGATATCCCCTATCAGGCTTTCCTCATTCTTGATCGCTCCTAGAGCACGGAATGTAAGTCCAAGGACTATCGGCCCTGGTGGATAGACCATAGAGTCTCTAAGGGCCCAGCGGAGATAAAGGGGGACCATCTTCCTATCGTCGATATCTATGCTCCACTTTGTCATCGTTTCGCATATCCTGCTGGGATAGGCCTCCTGAAGACCACCCCTCCGACTGTAACCCCACTCATGCATGCCGAAGAGTCCGATAACCGGGCTGCGGGCAAGCCATGCCTGGTTTATGCCGCTAACCGAATCTGTTACCCCCATCCCGGCACTGCCAAAGCAGATTCCAGGTGAGCGGGTGCACCTGGCATAGGCATCAGCGGCATAGGCTCCAGCCTGCTGATGACGCATATGAATCCGCTTTATGCCGTGCTCATAGAAGCCCGTTTCAAGGGCCCATACAAAAGCGGCAGGAATGCCAAAGACGTATTTTATGTTGTGCTCCCTCAGTATGGAGCCAACTACCCTTCCCCCATGAAGGGCGTAAGTAGTTTGCTCTGGCTGAGGTGGCTCTGGTCCTGGTCCGCCCATTTTTAAACCCTCCTTAAATATTAGTTTTAGAGGCTCTTTCCTCCCCTTATCGTCACCACTTTAAACTAACTCAATAACTTTTGTCAATCCCCTGCTCTTGGCTTTTCCAAAATTGGTGATCAAAAGGCAGAGCTAATTAGCAGGTTGCCAAGGCAGCCTCAATGCGCTACCATTTGAGAAAGGGGTGAGAGGGATATAATGCCTTGGGATTGGTGGTGCGATTACTGCGACAAAAAGGAGATTGCCCATCCTCACTACAGCCCGCCCGAAGGCTGGCTCGTTTTGAAACTTCCCCAGGGGCAGGACCCTGACCTTATGTATTTTTGCTCCTATTCCTGTCTTAAAAAATATGCCCAGGCTCAAGAGGCTGAGGAGGGGCTTAAGAGGAATATGGCAGGATAAAGGGCACAAAGGAGATCGCTGTGGGAGAGCTTAAAAGCGCCTTTGAGATCGCCATGGAGAGGGCTAAAAGGCTGGGAGAGGTGTCGCAAGAGGAGGTAAAAAAAGGGGATTTTGTCCCCGAAGGAGGGAGATTGGCCGCTAGATACCTCAGGGGTGAGTGCAACCTGATAGCCGAGTTGAGCAAGTATGATGAGGAGGCAAGAGGATATGTAGCTGAAGGTGCCAAAGGAATCCTGCTCAGAAACATAAACCTGCCCAGAAACGATTTTGCCAAAGGGATTAATAGAAGCGTGATGGAGGGGATCAAGGCCTTGAAAGCGGATAAGGGAGACGTTGAAAATGTGTATAGCAAAATAAGGCGCCTTTTCAAGCACTATGAGCAAGAGGGGGAACAACAAAGGAGCCAGGCCTACGAGATGCTGAAAAGGGAATTCCAAAGGGAGCTAGAGCAGGCAGCTCAGCAAGGCGGCTTATCGACCAGGGTTGAGGTGGAGAGCCAGCCTCAATTTCAGGAGCAGTGGCGGAGGACCCTAGCTCAACTTGATTCGCAGTACCAGAGACTGCTGGAGGAATGTAAGCAAGAATTAGAGGGGATACCCTAGCGAGATGGAAGCTTTGAGGTCGAAATTCCTGGGATCCTTGCTTGGCACTGCGGTAGGGGATGCCTTGGGAGCATCGCTGGAAGGGTGGCACATGGTCGATTACAACGAGGTTCAGGCTCTGGCAGAGAAGCGTAGCCTTCTAATTTACACCGACGATACCCACATGGCCATCGGGGTGGCTGAGTCATTGATAGAGAATAAGGGCTTTAACGGTGAGCACATGGCAAATACCTTCATTGGAAATTATGACCTTGAGCCTTATCGTGGTTACGGTCCAGGACCACCCCGCATCTTCAGGATGATAAAGGGCGGAGAAGCGTGGGATAAGGCCGCTGAGAAATTGTATGGAGGCGGCTCCTACGGGAATGGCTCGGCGATGAGGATCGCGCCAATAGGGGTCTTTTATTATGATAACCCAGACGGATTAAGAGAGGTAGCATATGAATCAAGCAGGATCACCCATGCCCATGAATTGGGAAAGCAGGGTGCCGCTTTACAGGCCTATGCTGTCGCTTTGGCCACCGCCTCCGACCCTTTTTCGCCCTTTAAAAGCGCTGATTTCTTGAGGGGACTCGGTAATTTTATACAGCACGAGGTTTACAAAGAGAAGCTAAAGAGTATAGAGAGGTTAATTGGGGAGGAAGATAAGGCGAGGGTCGTCCTCGAGCTGGGAAACGGCATCGAGGCCTTCAATTCGGTGCCCACAGCGATCTATTGCTTCGTGAGCCACCCCCGGTCCTTCGAGGAGGCTGTGGTTTATGCGATAAGCCTGGGCGGGGATACCGACACCATCGCTGCCATGACCGGGGCCATCTCTGGGGCCTATCTTGGAATCGAATCCATCCCCGAAAGATGGAAGGAAAAGCTTGAGAACAGATTATATATAGAGGGTTTGGCGGAGAGACTGTGGCGGATAAAAAGGCAAGGGTGAAGACCAGGCCCTGCTGTTCAGAGGTGTAGCTCTATGACATCGCCATCCTCAAGGATGTGCTCCCTTTTCACCTTCTGCCCGTCGTATTTCCCAGAGCCCCAGACCTGGGCATATTTCAGCTTGGCGTGGAAATCCTTATGGATAGATTGGGCCACATCCTCAACCGTGCTCCCCCTCTTGATGACTATAGGCTCCTCTAAGTCCGCTTTCATACCTGGGGCCTTTGTATATACCCGAATGATATCCAGCCTTCGATAGATCTCCTCCTTCAACCCCTCCAAGCCAATCCCCCCTTTAGCAGAGATGGAAATGAGGGGAAATTCCCCACTATATTGTGACCCCAACCTTCTATAGTTTTCCTCCGAGCCCTCCAAATCCTCCTTATTCCCCACAATCAAGGCCTTCTTCTGAGATACCCATGGCTCCGTCCCTTCTTTTCCACCTATAGGCCTTATCTTTAACCTCTCCAGTTCTCCAAAGATGGTTTCTATTTGGCTTAGCGGCTCTTCGCTCAGGTCCACCATTATTAGAAGAAGGTCGGCACCTCTTAAGAGGTTGGGCAGCCAGGGCTGGGCATTGCGGTCTACTATCGGGGGGATATCCACCAATTGTATTTGAATATTTTCAAACCTCATCATCCCCGGGGTAGGGGCTTTGGTGGTGAAGGGGTAATCAGCGACAGCGGGGGATGCCTCGGTAAGGGTCGATACTAGCTGGGACTTGCCAGCATTGGGAAGCCCTACCAGTATCACCTGACCTGCCCCCTCCTTCCTTATATAGTAGGCGCTCCCCTTTCTACTGGTGGCCAGCTTCCTTTGCGATTCCTCCGTAAATTTGGCGATCTTTGTTCTCAACTCGGCACGAAGCCTATCAGTGCCCTTATGCTTGGGCATGATAGAGAACATCGCCTCAAGAGCCTCCACCTTTTCCTCAGGGCTCTTGGCCTGTCGGTAGCGCTTCTCGGCGTGGAAATATTCCGGCGGCAGGTTTGCCGGCATAACTACCCCTTATTTTGAAATATTTTCCAAGCCCTCAGCTCCTATAGGGCATGCTTCAGCACTACGATCTCTGTGGCTGTGGGGAGCTGGTCTTTCTTAAACTCGGCCTCTGCGCTTTCTATCCTTTTCACATTTGTCTTGCCGGCCAGGAAAGGCTCCACATCGGTTACGGGGAAAGTGGGGCACTTGACCGTTTTATAATGCATGGGGATGACCACGCGGGGCTTAATCTGGTCGACGACCCGACTGGCTGCGGCAGCGTCAAGGGTAAAGTTTCCCGCCATCGGGGCGAGAAGGACATCGACCTCACCGATCTCGGCGAGCTGCTGGTCACTAAGCATATGCCCCAGGTCTCCCAGATGGCAGACCCTAACCCCATTCACTGTAAAACAGAAAATGTCATTCGGACCTCGCTGGCTGCCGCCGGCGTCATCGTGATAGCTTGCTATTCCCTTAAACTCGATCTTTTTTACTTGCTGTCTGCCAGCACCCCTTACCACCTGGGGACTTCCGGGAACACCCTCGACATTGTTATGGTCGGGGTGTTCGTGGCTGACTATCACGATGTCGGCTGCCTCCTCTATTTTGTCGTAATTGACCCCAAACGTACCGAGCTGATAAGGGTCGGTGAGGATCTTGGTTCCTTCATCTGAGGTGATGAGAAAAGATGCATGGCCAAGCCATTTGACCTTCATTAGAAACCTCCTTTTGATGGATTTTCTCCTTTGCCTATTCCTGCGCCAGGGCGAGGGCGAGGTTGACCAGAGTTCTCACCGCAACCCCGGTTGCCCCCTTGACCAGGAAGGCTCGGTCCTTTTCGGTGCGCGAGGTTCCCGCAATATCCAGGTGAACCCATGGCGTCTCCTCGATAAATGCGGCGAGGAACTGGGCGCCGGTGATCGCCCCTCCCCATTTTCCACCGGAGTTCTTGATGTCGGCGACATCGCTCTTGTTCTGCTCTTTATACTCCTCATACATGGGCATCTGCCAGATGCGCTCACCAGCCTCCTCGCCAGCCCTTATCACCTTCTCTATTATCTCCTGATTGTTGCCAAAAGCGCCGCTACAAAAGTCGCCCAGGGCGATATGGCAGGCACCGGTCAAGGTAGCTACATCCACCAGGGGGGAAAGCTCCAGCTTGCGGGCATAGCTCAGGGCATCGGCTAGAACGAGCCGCCCCTCGGCATCTGTGGTCACGATCTCGATGGTCTTGCCATTCATCGCTCGGAGGATGTCGCCAGGCTTGAGGGCAGTGCCACTGGGGAGGTTCTCCGTTGCTGGGATCAGCGCAGTGACATTGATCCGTGGCTTCAGTTCGGCGATGGCGCGCATCGCTGCGATCACCGCAGCTCCACCCGCCATGTCCCCCTTCTGATCCCCCAAACCCTCAGAGGGCTTGATAGAGATGCCACCGGAGTCGAAGGTTATCCCCTTGCCCACAAGACCCAGCGAGCTTTGTGAGGGGTCGCCTCCTTTATAGCTAATGAGGATGAACTTCGGCCGCTCTCTGCTTCCCCGAGCCACGCCGAGGAGGGCGCCCATCCCCAACTGCTCCATCTCCTCTTGCTCTATTACCTGGCACTCGAGACCGTAGTCCTGGGCCACCTTTCTTGCCACCTCCGCCATGTCGCTGGGGGTCATATAATTGGCAGGTTCGTTGGCCATATCCCGGGCGAGATTTGTTGCCTCCGCCATTATCTTCCCCCTGGCGCACCCCCGCTTCATCTCGGAAAGCTTGCTCTCGTCCCTTTCCACAATGAGGAGCTCCTTGATCTCCTTTTGCTCTGGCTCCTTGGTTTGGTGCTTGCGGAAGGTGTAAAGCCCTAAGATACCGCCCTCGGTGACTGCTTGGGCTGATTTTTCAGCATCGATACCCCCCAAGCCTGCCCCATGGGCAATAGTGCCTACTCGCTCCGCCCCTGCCTTTCGCAGGAAGCGACATGCCTCCGCAGTAACCCCACGAATCCTGGAGAGGTTCAGATCCTTTTCCTTTCCCAGCCCGGCAACAATTACCCTTGCCGCTTCGATCTTCCCCATGCTATGAATCATGGTGATTTCGTTAAGCTTGCCCTTGATCTCCCCCTCAGCGATGAGCTGGCTAATCACTCCGCCAAGGGCTTTATTCACCGCTCCAGTGGCGCCAGCGGGGCTTTCAACCCCTTCAAAGAGGTTCACTATGATAGCACTTAATGGAAGCTTTGTGATGTCTCCTGATACGACCTTAACCTCCATCGCCCCTCCTTTTTTCGCCCTCTTGGCCTTCATCATATCAAATCGAGATTAGCAAACAATTTATAATAATAGGACAAAGCTCGAATTAACGGTTTACCTCTCGCACAATCTTATTTATTACCGGGGTGATATCGTTGGAGGTATCCACAGCGAAATAGTTTCTCCTGATCCTCTGAACCGATGTCCTCATCTTTTGGTAAACCCTCCAGTCGGCCTCCGACTTGTCCTCTAGGTCGACGCCAGCGGAGCGATCCTGGAGGCGCTGGCGAACCAATTCCGGGGGAGCCTCAACGCGCACAATGATCAGCCTTGCTCCAATGCGGTTGGCAATCTGATAGAGGCGCTCGCGGTGGCGTTCCACCAGGTTTGTAGCGTCAAAGATAAGGGGTATTCCCCTCCTCAGTAGCTCTTCAATAAGGAGATGGCAGGCCCCAAAAAGACGATTGCTTTCCCCGGGGCTGTAGTTTGGTGAGGGGGAAAGCACCTTCCTCAGGGCATCGCTCTCCAGAATGGGGAAGGGCAGTCGCTCGGCAAGCTTGCGGCAGAAGTAGGATTTGCCAGTACCAGGCAGGCCACTGACCACGATGAAGGCAGGATTGACCGTGGCCTCCGGCAATTGGCCCAGACTCTCCCTCAATTTTTGAACATCCTCAGCGACTTCCATCTAGCCTCAATTATAGGGGATTTTCCGCCGTAGTGCTAGGGTCAAATCCCGCTAAAAAAGGCGATCATTAATAGTCCGGGGCCGGTATGGGTCCCGACCACCGGGGTCGCCTCGGTAATGTAGAACTCCTCGCAGTGAAACCGAGACTGGATGCGCTCTCTGAGCCTCTGGGCCTCCTCCAGGGCATCGACATGATGCACCGCAGCACGCACTGAAGCGCCCTCCGCTACCCGCTCCTCCATTATAGAAAGGAGGCGGTTTATCCCCCGAGACTTGGTTCTCACCCTTTCCAGCAGCGTCACCTCCCCGTCAGAATCCCTCTCGCTGAGGGTGAGGATGGGCTTGATGCTGAGGAGTGAGCTGGCCCAAGCGGCCGCTTTGGGGATACGCCCTCCCTTTGCCATGTAGTGCAGGGTATCGAGGAGAAAAATCAGATTTGCTTGAGGCACCATCTCCCGCACTATTTGAGCGACCTGATCGAGGCTCTGCCCCTGAGCGGCTGCCCTCGCCGCAGCCAACACCATATAACCCTGCGCCATCGTTGAGGTCTTGGAATCGATGAGCTCGATAGGGGTCTGGGGGATGGTCTCCTTGGCAAGCTCCACTGCCTGGCGAGCTGAGTCATACATCATCGCCACCTTGGAGGAGACGGTGATGCAAAGGATTCCCTCAGCCCTCTGGCTTAGCTCCTGAAAGACCTCAAGGTATTGCCCCGGGGAGGGGGAGGAGGTGGTGGGAAGCTTTTTCGCCTGCTTTAGTTTAGCATAGAACTCACCGTGGGTTATGTCCACCCCGTCCAGATACTCTTTATCCTCAATGATGAGGAGTAAGGGGATCACGGCAATACCATACTGTTCTACCAACTCCCTGGGTAGGCAAACAGAACTATCGGTAACAACAGCAATCCTGGGCATAATAGGCTCCCTTCTAGGCTCCGCAGATTGTTGTCCCTCGATCAGGCCTCGGCGTAAAAAGCGAGGCCAAGCAGCCCTGGTCCAGTGGCATAGCCCATTATAGGGCTGAACTCACTGAGCCAAAGCTCAATACAATTAAACTCGGATGATACCCGCTCCTTGAGCCTCTCCGCCTCCTCCAGTGCATCGGCGTGCATTACCGCCACATGCACCGAGTTTGCGCCCACCTTATCCCTCATCATCTGGAGGAGCCGGTCCACCCCGCGCTGTTTGGTTCTAGCGATGGCAGCAGGGTGCACCACACCATCAGAAATGGTGATTATTGGCTTGACATTAAGCGTAGAGCCTATCCGTGCCGCAACCTTAGGTATGCGCCCCGTTCGATATACGTAGCGGATGGTTTCCATAACCATAATCACAGTGACCTTCCCTATCAGCGTCTCCGCTGCTTTAATGACCCCAGCCAGGCTCTTGCCTTCCGCTGCCGCTCTAGCCGCCGCCAGGACGATAAGTCCCTGTGCCGCGGTGGCAGTCCGGGAGTCCAATACCTCGATGGTGGTCTGAGGAAACTCCTGCTTAGCCTGTTCTTTCGCTAGCCGAGCCATATCGTGAAACGCGCTAAGCTTTGAGGAAATGGTGATGCACAGGATGCTTTCCGCCTCCCGGCTCAGCTCGCGGTAGGCCTCGAGATATTCCGTGGGTGAAGCTGGCGATGTGGTGAATTGATCGGGTGCCCTTTCCAGAAGCCTGTAGGCCTCGGAGGGGCTTATATCCACCCAATCGCGATACACCTTGCCTTCGAAGAGGATATTTGCTGGCACTATTCGAATCTCATAATGCTCCGCCTGTTCTTTAGTAAGGCAGGCTATGCTGTCGGTGATAATGGCAACCTTGCTCATCATGGGCTATCCTTAACAACCACGAGCCACAGAGCAATAGGGCTGGGGTTGGTATTATGAAGAAAACCGGAAGCCCTGCCAGCGCTCGAGGAAATGAGCATCGGGATTCTATCTCCACTTGGAGTAATCCGGCGGCCTCTTCTCCAGGAAGGCCATAGCCCCCTCCGTGGCCTCCTCGCTGGCATAGTACATGTTCAGGGAGTGCATCGCCATCATCTCTATGCCGTTGATGCTTTCCACATCGGCGTTGAAGGAGGACTTGAGAACCCTGAGCGCAGTAGGGCTCAATGCCAAAATCTCCTTGCACCAGGCCATGGTCTCCTCTTCAAGTTTATCGGGAGGCACCACCTTGTTGACCAGGCCCATCTCCAGGGCCTCCTGGGCGGTGTACCTTCGGCAGAGGAACCAGATCTCCCGAGCCTTTTTCTGCCCCACAACCCTGGCCAGATAGGCCGAGCCAAACCCAGCATCGAAGCTCCCAAACCTGGGACCCACCTGACCAAACATCGCCGTCTCCGAGGCGATGGAGAGATCGCAGAGCACGTGGAGCACATGGCCGCCCCCGATGGCGAAGCCATTGACCATGGCGATCACCGGCTTGGAGATGTGCCGGATCAGCTCAAAGGGGGTGGGGATGGAGAACCCCAGCCACCCACCTTCCTCATCGCCACCATATCCTCCGGGCCCCCTTACCGAGACGTCGCCACCGGAGCAGAAGGCCTTGTCGCCAGCCCCAGTGAGTACTACCACGCCAACATCCCTATCCCCCCAGGCATCGAGGAATGCCTGTGACATCTCACGGAAGGTCTTGGCGCGAAAGGCATTCCTTCTCTCCGGCCGATTTATGGTGATCTTGGCCATACCTTCCGCCTTCTCATAGAGGATGTCTTCAAATTCCCTTACCTTAGTCCATTCCACCATTAATTGCGACCCCCCTTTCGTGAGATTTTGCCATGTTCTAAAAGAAAGGCCTCTACACATCACCCGCCTTTCCGCCGATGAATTTACCCTAGCCGTGGATTAAAGTCAATAGATTCTTTAGGGGCTAGGAGGCTGAATTCTCTTCACCAAGGTCATCGGGGAACCTTACTCTGGTTTCATACTCTCGAAAGGCGAGGCGAAGCCCCTCTAAATCGATGACGGGAATGTCAACATATATTGGGCGTCTGCCAATCTCCTTTGGGTCATGAGCATCAGACCCCTGGATACAGGCATATTTTTTGGGGAAATCGGGCACCATTCCTTCATTCCAGAGGTTTCTAGTGGAGGGAACAGTGATCTCTAAAGCGATAAGGTGGTTGCTGTTGTAGATTCTCTTCTTATCTTTGGTGGGCTCATCGGAGGCAAGAAAGCCCTTTGGTCGCCTGTCTGCATGAGCAGCGATGGCGAGCCCTCCGCTCTCCTCTATCCTCCAAAACACCTCGTCAAGCCAGAGACCGGTCTCACAGAAGCCGTAACCTCGCCCCTCCTCATCGAAGCCGAGGAGCTTTATCAGACGGCGCAATTTCTCAACCGGGGTATCCTGATCAAAGATGGCAAGGACGTGACCCCCTTTTGCCGATATCTCCACCCCAGGAAAAACGTATAAGCGGTTTTCTCTTCCTATCTCCCTTATCCCTTCAATCCCCTCGGCGCTGTTGTGGTCGGTGATGGCGATGGCATCAAGCCCAGAGGCGATGGCTGCATTAACGATCTCCTCCAGGGAGGTTTCGATGTTAGCCTCCGGCATTAAATAATCTACATAGCATGAGGACTTGGGGGTGTGAACATGCAAATCGATCTTTTTATACATTTTCTCGCTAGATAAAGCGTGCAAGGAGCTGCGGAATGAGCAGTAGAATGATGATAACAATGGCAGGGGTGATATCGATCATGCCAATCCTAGGAATTATGCGGCGCAGCGGCGCAAGGATAGGCTCGGTAATCCGATAAAGGGAAACCATGATCGGGTTATGGGGAGAGACGGGAAACCACGAGAGAATAGCACGTACGAAAATAATAATAGCGAGCGCGTTACAGAGAAAGCTGATAAAGGAAAGGAAGAAGCTCATTCACGCTCCAGAATTTTTGCTTTCTCATAAGCTGCAATAACAGCGTGAGCCAGAAGAGCCCTGAGCCCACCCTCCTCCAGCTGGAGTAGACCTTCCACCGTGGTTCCTCCAGGAGAGGTGACCATATTTCTTAGCTCCACAGGGTGCTTGCCCGTTTCCTGAGCCAGGCGTGTCGCCCCCAATACCGTTTGCAGCACTAACTCCCCCGCCGTCTCACGGGGCCAGCCGATGTGCACCGCAGCATCGATGAGCGCTTCGATGACCAGGAAGATATAGGCTGGCCCGCTACCGCTTATTGCGGTGGCCATATCGATGTACTTCTCATCGCTTACATAGATTTCCTTGCCCAGTGCCCCCAGAATGGATTTGGCAACCTCTTTTTGGCTCTCGCTCACCTCGCTTGAAGCAGTCCACACGCTCATCCCCTCGCCGATCTGAGCGGGAGTATTAGGCATGGCACGAACCACCGACTTATGCCCCAAGCCGTTGGCGATGGTGACCAGGCTCGCCCCGGCGACGATGGAAAGGACAAGGTGACCTCGGACGAATCGGTCCTTCAGCTCGGGCATAAGCTCGGACAAATTCTGAGGCTTGACCGCGATAACAATAATGTTAGCACCTTTGACAGCGATGCCATAGTCTTCAGTCGTCCTAATCCTGTAGTTCTCAGCTAGGGTCGATCGCCGCGGGCCGCTAATGTCATTAGCGATAATTTCCTCAGGTGTGGCCAGCCCTTTACTCAGAATCCCCCTGATCATTGCCTCCCCCATGACCCCACCACCGATAAAGGCAATCTGCATAATCCTATCCTCCTGCGTCTTCCTCTAGTATTTCTCCTATTTCGCCCTGAGATTTACCCTTCAAGGATACCTGTTTCTGGCACTGCACATCACGAAAGCCTATCACTTCCTCATCTGTATTTATTCTGGCACCTGAGAGAAGGAAGAGGTTGTCACCTCCCTTTTCCTTGAGCCTTTTGGTATGCCGATGAAGGATGTCAGCTAATGTAGCGATATTGTCGGCAGCAGTAGTGACCACAATAAATGCTGCACCCCCTCCACCGCGGAAGGATGCCCCTAAACGCCTTTGGTCGATTTGTATATCGCTAGTAGCCTCCAAATCCAGTACTAGGGAATCCGGGGGCGTAAATGGCCCCGTTTGCAATACAATTCTAAGCTCAGGCTTGGCCATTATATTTTCGACCTAATCCCTCTCTTTAGTTCTGTGTGCTTAGAAACGCCGATTTACCTTCGCTCCCCGAAGATGGCGCGACCGATCCTCACCATCGTCGCCCCCTCCTCTACCGCAACCTCGAAATCATCGGTCATCCCCATGGAGAGGTGTTCCAGTCCCAGGGCATCCCGAAGCTGGCGCAGCCTTTGGAATATGGGACGAACCTCATCAGGGTCCTTCACCAAAGGAGCGATGGTCATCAGCCCCTTTACCTCCAGTTTGGGCAGGTGAGCGATCTCCTCCGCTGCCTGGGGCAATTCTGCCACCGAAAAACCGCTCTTTGTCCCCTCCCCCGAAACATTGACCTGAAGCAATACAGGAAGGGTACTTTGGGTGTGCCGGCTTACAGCCTCCGCTAATTTAACTGAATCTATGCTCTGGATTATATCAAAAATCTCCACCGCTGTCTTGACCTTGTTTGTCTGAAGATGCCCCACCATGTGCCAAGTAGGGCGGGGCTCCAGGTTGGAAAAGCGCTCAATCTTCTCCCTCGCCTCCTGAACCCTGTTCTCGCCAATGTGCCTGATGCCAGCGTTGAGGGCAGCCTCAATAGCCCAGGGCTCGACCTCCTTGGTCACGGCGACGATGGTTATCTCATCGGGCGCCCTACCCGCCCGCATTGCCGCTTGGGCAATGCGCCTTTCTACCTCGCGAAGATTTCGCTCGATATCCATAGCTCAGCAAACCCCGCACTCCTGGCACCCCACGGGCGGGCAGGGCACCGTCTCCTCGCCATGAAACGCTTTCTCAAGCTCCAATTCCAGATAGCCGAGGTCAACCCCCGAATCAAGGATTGACCAGGGCAGCCTCTCAGTAGGGGGGATCTCTCGGTTGACATAAAAATCGGCATCGAGGCCGCACTCCTCAAGCGCTCGACGCCACGAGGAGAGGGATTTCCCCTCCATCCTGGCCAGCGCCTGAGCAAGCCTGGCATCTCCTCGTGCCAATACCCCCTGGATGACCATCCAACCCACGCTCTCCGACTTAATCTCGATGCCCTTTGGCTTAAGGCTATTCTTGAGCAAGGCGAGGCGATGGCTCAGAATCTCGGCATTGGTCATCGGAAGCCATTGAAAGGGGGTGCCCGCCTTGGGCACAAAAGGCTCTACAGTGAGGGTGATCTGGCACCCTGTCTGCCTCCTGTCAATGCGCCCCTTCAAGGCGAGGGCTAGTTTCACGATCTCATCAACATCATCATCGGTTTCCGTGGGTAAGCCAATCATGAAATAGAGCTTGAGCTGCCTAAAACCGTGCCCGGCAACCTTGTCTATCGCCTCCACAATATCCCTCTCCGCTACGCCCTTGTTTATAATACGGCGCAATCTCTCCGAGCCCGCCTCAGGGGCGAGGGTAACGGTCTGGGCGCCGCTTTCCGCAAGGGCCTTGAGCACTGCCTCCGATAAGGGGCAAATCCTGAGGGAGCTGACAGAGAGCTGTGCGCCCATTCTGCGCAGCCCGGTCACCAGCTCATCCAGATCGGGGTGGTCCGAGACGGCAGCCCCCAGAAGCCCTATTCTCTTTTCGAACTTTAGGCCGATCTCAGCCTGACCCAGCAGGCTATCTAAAGAGCGGTGGCGAAAAGGTCGAAATAAAAAACCGGCGAGGCAGAAGCGGCATCCCCATGGGCAGCCACGGGCGATCTCGATGAGGTACATATCGCCAAACTCCGTTTCCGGGGTGAGGATCACCGAGGTAGTGGCAAAATCATCGATCTCCCGCACCCACTGCCGCGAAATTGGCTTGCCATTATAAAGCCTGGGCACATAAACCCCGGGCACTGAGGCAAGCTCCCGAAGCAGCTCCTCCCTTCTGCCACCAATGCCCTCAGCGAGAACCTCAAGCATGGGGGGCAAGATTGCTTCCCCCTCCCCGATGGCGAGGCAATCGAAAAAGGGGGCCAGGGGCTCCGGGTTGGCAATCATGCAGGGGCCGCCTGCGATCACCAGGGGATGGAACTGGTTGCGGTCGGCGGCAAAGAGAGGGATGCCGCTTGATTTTAGAATCTCGACCACATTGAAATAGTCCAATTCGTAGGAGATGGAGAAGGCAAGGCCAGCGAAATCGCTTAAGGGGCGCTGCGATTCCAGGCTTTTTTGCGAACGCTCATCCCAGAAGACACGCTCACAGACGATGTTATCGTAGCTATTGAGCAGCCCGTAGATGGTCTGAAAGCCCAGGTTGGACATGCCCACATAGTAGGTATTGGGGTAGGTCAGGGCGATGGGGATCCTGCCACCCCAGTCCTTGAAAATGGTGCCATCTTCCTTGGCAAGCCTTCGCCTCGCCTTTTCGTCCCATGTCATCTCATTGCCATTTTCCCAAGCAGCGCATCCGCCTCATCATCGCATAGGCCTATCTCCTCAGAAGCCATTGGCTCATAGGATTTGGCGAGGGCAACATTCTCCTCAACCTCCCAGGGGAATCTCACCCCAGGGATGACCACGGATATGGCGGGATTGGAGAGGACGTATCGGAGCAGCGTTTTAGGATCTAGATGGGTTTCATATCCCCTCAGGGTTGCGGGCATCCCCAGACCTCCTAAAGGCTTCATCACAATAACCCCAACGTCTCTTTCCTTAGCCAAGGAAATGATCCGCCTCGTCTCCCTCTCAAAAGGGCTATATTTAAGCAGAACCGTTTCGAACTCCCCCGAATCTACAGCTTTTTCTAAAGCCTCCACCGTGTGGCTGGTGAGGCCGATATGATCGATGAGGCCCTGCTCCCTTGCCTCCTTCAAACCCTCCAGTGCGCCCTCTTTGCCCATTACTTGGTTCCAATCCACCGGGCTGACATCGTGCAATTGATATAAATCTATCTTATCGATTCCCAGGCTCTTTAGGCTTTTATCAAGATCATTTAGCGCACCATCCCTGGAGCGTCTCGGAGTTTTGGTGGCGATAATGAAGCTTTCCCTTCTTCCCCCCTCTATCACCTTGCCAATTAGATATTCACTTCCCCTATAGACTCTTGCGGTATCGATAAAATTGATTCCCAGTTCCAGCGCTTTACGAAGGGTCTCCTCGCCTTCCATAACATCGGGGATGTTCATCGCGCCAAAGCCAAGCTCGGTTACCATTAAATTCGTTCTCCCCAACCTGCGCTTTTTAAACTCCCTCATCTCACCGGCTTTTCGCTACCGACCACGGCGATCTCGATGATCCGCCCGCAGTTGGGGCATGTTATGGTCACGCTGAGGGGTCGCTTCGTTACCCTGTCGGCAACGGCGGTGACTATGGTGTCAATGGCATCCAAGCGCTGATCCAAGTTATCAAGACGCCGCTTGATTTGCTCCAGTCTCAACTCCTCTTCCTGAACCCCCTCCTTAACTTCGGTTCCCCTTTTTTGTGCCAAATTCGCCCTCCTCTATCAAGCGCCCATAGAATTAGAGCAAAAATACCCCACCAAGGATGATTAAAACCACCCCTAGGATAATCGATATCCACCCTCCCACCCTCAGCGCCCCGGGCTCGCTACGGTGCGGCCAGCGGGTGAGAAACTCCCTCAGGTCGCGGCGCCGCGAGAGGCCATAGTTAAGCCCCCTCTCCTCTCTCCTAGCCCACAAAAAGAAAATAATAGCCAAGAGAATAAAGAATCCCCCCATGCCCATCACTATGAAGCTATCGATCGGAGACATGGTTTAGGCCTCCCTTAACTGCACTTAGTATACCCGCAGGCAGGGCAGATGTGGCACCCCTCTTGATATACGAGCATGCTGCCACACTCCGGGCATTGCCCCCAAAGATTCATCGCTACACCGTATCCATCGGGGTTAACCACTGTACCACCAAGCTGCCTCTCCAGCACCCCTCCAATGGCATCGGGGCAGGAGAGCACCGCATGACCCTGCTCCCAGGCGATGGAGGGACAGCGGATGCCCTTTAGATGCTTCACCACCGAGGCTACACCCACCCCGGACCGAAGGGCTAAGGAGATGAGCCTGCATATGGCCTCTAGCTGTGCCGAGGCACAGCCTCCCGCCTTACCCAGGCTTGAGAAGACCTCGCAGATCCCCTCCTCATCGGAATTTACCGTCACATAGATATTGCCACAGCCGGTGGCCACCCTCTCCGTGACCCCCATGGTGGTCCTCGCTCGCCTTCTAGGGACCAGCGCCTCAACCCTCTCCCCCTCGGCGATGCTCAGCACCTGCCTATCCCTGCTCCTATCTCTATAGATGGTGATCCCTTTGCAGCCCGCTTCGTAGGCCCGCTTGTAGGCCTCGGCTATATCCTCTCTGGTGGCGCTTTGGGGGAAGTTTATGGTCTTGGACACGGCGTTGTGAGTGCTCTTTTGAAAGGCAGCCTGCATCCTGACATGCCATTCAGGGCTGATGTCATGGGCGGTGACAAAGAGCCTTCTCGTCTCTTCGGGGATAGTCTCCATGTCCTTGATGCTTCCCCGCTTGGCCAGCTCTTTCATCAGTTCCTCGTTGTAGAACCCCTTCCTGCGCGCGACATCCTCGAAAAGAGGGTTCACCTCTATCAGGCGGTCGTCGTCCAGTATATTGCGCTCATAGAAGAGGGCGAATAGGGGCTCGATGCCGCTGGAGCAGCCAGCAATGATGCTCAGGGTTCCAGTGGGGGCGATGGTTGTTCGTGTGGCGTTCCTCACCTTTGGCTCGGTGGGACGATCGTAGGTGCTGCCCGCAAAGGCAGGGAAGAGGCCCCTTTCCTTGGCTAACTTCACTGAAGCTTCGGTAGCCCTTTTTTGAATGAAGCGCATAATGTCTTCAGCCTTTTCAAGCGCCTCCTCCGAATCATAGGGCTTTTCTAACTTAATCAACATATCAGCGAAGCCCATAACTCCGAGCCCGATCTTCCTCGTCTTTTTGGTCGCCTCCTCGATCTGGGGCAGGGGGAACCTGTTCTTATCGATCACATTGTCCAGGAACCTGACAGCGGTCTCCACCGTTTTTTCGAGCTTTTCCCAATCGATATCGGAGGCATCGTCCTTGACCATGTGGGAGAGGTTTATCGAGCCGAGGTTGCACGACTCGAAGGGGAGCAGGGGCTGCTCCCCGCAGGGATTGGTGCTCTCGATTTCACCCAGCTTTGGCGTCGGGTTATCCCTGTTTATTCGATCGAGGAAAACAATACCCGGGTCACCCGTTCGCCACGCCATCTCCACGATCCTATCGCAGATTTCCCTGGCATTGCGCCTGCCCCAGACCTTCTTGGGGTCCCGCGGGTTTACCAGGTCGTAGTCAGCGCCTGCCTCCACCGCCTCCATGAAAGCTTTAGTCGCCGCCACCGAGCGGGTGAAGTTGGTCAGGGTGTCGCCAGTCGCCTTGGCGGTGATGAATT